>DATGXR010000570.1:0-3226 GCA_035298825.1 Bacteroidota bacterium | reverse complement strand
AGGGCTTCGATATTCGCCTTGGGCATCGAGCGCGACAGACGCTGATATTTGCCTCGGAACGGATCGCCGGCATTATCGTCGTACTCGGGGAAAAAATACGCCTGAGATCCGGTGGAGCGATTGTTGAACTTCCACCCGTTGTAGTACGTGTCCTTGTGCAGATCGGCAAGCGAATCGAGCGGCGCGTTCGTAAACGATACGCCGAGCGAATCGCGCTTCAGGGGGAATGGCGTCGTTCCCAACAGCTTGGCCGAAAAATAGCTGTTTGCCGTCGGTCCGTACGGCTGGCCGTCGAAGTCGAACGTGTAGGCGAGTCTCAGGCTGTCGGAATATCCTTTGGCCGAATGCGAATAGAAGCTCGAACTGCCCGGTCTGCCGGTCAGGTTCGTATTGCGCACGACGGCATTGTTCCACAATCCGACATACATCCCGTCGATCGTGTCTCTGCTCACATTCGTGATTGTGTAATTGAGGATGACGAAGAAATCGGCGAAGGGGAAGTTCCAGGCATAGCTCTCCAAATGGATATTCAGTCCGAGCGGTATGTGATTCGGAATTGAATCGCCCGTTTCAGGAATGCGCGTATAGCGGTCGGTAAAATCAATCACGAAGTCCTGATGGCTCACGGCGGCCGTGTCGAAATACTGATCGCCGGGCAGGCTCGATCGCGTCTTGATCGTCGAGCCCAGTTCGTTCGTCATTTCGAATCCCTCGGCAAGCCGCTTCACAGAACCGACATCGACCGCGGCCGTCGACACATGCACCACGCCTTCGCGTCGCGGAATACCGCCGACCCACAATCCGCCGAGAAACAAATGCTCGATCTTCGATCCCTTCGGATACTCGCACGACGGTTGCGTGGGCCATGTGGTGAAGCCGTTGCCGATCGTGCCATAATTGGTGACGGTGAGCTGGAGATTGCCGACACTCGTGTATTTGGAGCCGTCGTCGTTGGCAGTTTTATTCAGACGGGCCGGAAGATCGAGCGATTGGGCCGGCGATGGCAGCGTGAAAATGAGGAAGAGAAGAAACGCTGCTGCAAGCGCATTGACAGCGGTGCGGCCCGAGGCTCCGATCGTGCAAAGAGGATGTATTGTGTTCACAGTTCGTAAGACAATCGAGTAAAATGAATAACAACCAACACATGCGTCTCATTCGCGCGTTCGTGTATGCGCACGAGACGGATGTATTGAAGAGTTGCCGTATGCTTGTACAACGAAAATACAAATTACCGTAAGGAGACAAAAAGGACTAAAGAGTGTTTGCACTCCTTAGTCCTCTTCGAATTCAATTGAGCACCGAAGATTCCGGCTTGTGTCAGTTCAGTTCCTGTTGAATCTTGATCTTGTCGCCCGGCTTGATCTTATTCGACGACAGGTCGTTCCACTTTTTGATCTCGTTCACCGCGACATCAAATTTTTTCGAAATACGCTCGAGCGTGTCGCCGCGTTTGACCGAATATGTGACATACGACGATTTCGCCGCCGCACCTTTTTTCGCCGGCCGCTTCGACGGAAGCGCATTATCGGGTTCGTCTTCGGCAGCCGACGCGCTTCCTGCGCTGACGATCAGCTTGTCGCCCGGTTTGATCGTCGAACGTGTCAACCCGTTCCAATTTTTCAGTTCCGCCACAGTCACGCCATGTGCGCGGGCAATTTTGTCGAGCGTTTCGTTCTTCTTCACAACATATTTTGTTTCGGCAACGCTCTCTTTGTTCTTTCCGCGCGCGGACTTTGCAGGTGTTGTTTCAGTGATCAGTTTTTCCTTCGCTGGTTTCACGGCGACGGCCGCGGACTTTTCCTTTGTCGTCTTCGTGACCGCCTTCGATTCGGCAACGGTCTTCTCGGCGCCCTCGCCCTGCAGCTTCAGCTTCTGCCCGACTTTGATCAGGCCCGAAGGCGGAAGATTATTCCACGCCTTGAGTTCGTTGATTGTGACGCCCTCGGCTTTTGCGATCTTCTCGAGCGTTTCGTTCCGTGCAACCTTATGCACCGAACTTCCCGATCCCTTGCGAGCCGATGATTCCGCATCGTCTGCAAGTGCCGTATGGTTGTGCTTTGCTTCAACAGTCACGCCCGCAATCGAACGATAGGCATCGACTTTTGACGAAGGCACAAACAATGTGATTTTCGCGCCGGCGCGGACCGTTTTTCCATAGGCGATGTCGTTCCAGATGCGAATGTCCGTCGTACGTACGGCGAAGCGCTTGGCAATGGCAACAAGCTTCTCGCCTTTTTTAGTCTTGTAAATCATCTTCGTTTTGCCGGCAGGCGCCAATACCGATTCGTCGGTCTGCAATTCCGATTCGTCGCGCGCGATCGAGGTCTTCATCTCGCTGAGCGTTTCATCCTCGTTCTGCTTGTCGATCTTCGCCGCGAGCGAACGTCCGCGCACCGGAATGACAAGCGTCGAATTGGGTTTCAGCCGTTTCGTTCTCGGCAGACGGTTGACTTCCAACAGCACGGATGTGAGCATACCGTAGCGTTTGGCGATCGAACTTGGCGTCTCGCCTCTTCGAACGGTGTGCGCGATCCAATCCTGTTTTTTGTCCGCCGGAATCTGCGCGTACTGCTCGGTGAATCGCGACGAAGTGCCGAGGGGAATCTTCAACCGGTAGCCTTTGTAGTTCGGAGGTGTGCACCACTGCAGGAGCTCGGGATTCAAATCGCGGAGCGTGCTTAAATCCGTCCCTGCGCATTCGGCCAGCACAGCCAGGTCCACGCAGTCGTCGACGCTCACTACATCGTACCTGAGCGTATCCTCTTTTTCGACCTTCAAGCCGAACGACTCGGGCTTCATGGCCATAAGCGTCACGGCAATATACTGAGGAATGTAATTTCGTGTTTCTTTTGGAAGATGTTCCCGCATTTCCCAGAAATCATATGTGCCGCTCTTGCGTATACCGCGGTTGACGCGTCCGCCTCCGGCATTATATCCGACAAGCACCAGGTACCAATCCTTGTACTCGGCATAGAGATCTTTCAGATGGCGCGCGGCCGCCCGCGTAGCCTTTTCGGGATCGCGGCGTTCGTCGTACCAGAAATTTCCGCGCAGCCCGTACACTGCCCCGGTTCCCTTGACGAACTGCCACATGCCGACGGCCTTCGCCCATGAACGAACCGTCGGATTCAATCCGCTTTCAGGCATCGAAAGATATACCATCTCCTCGGGCACGCCTTCTTCCCTGAAGATCTTGAACATCATGGGGAAATATCTTCCTGACAAC
>DATGXR010000569.1:0-4613 GCA_035298825.1 Bacteroidota bacterium | reverse complement strand
CGTCACACTCTGGAGCGCCCCGCAGGTCCATGTGCGCGACTTTTTTGTGAAACAGGATTTGGATAAGGCGTACCGGGACGCCACGGTCGAAGTTGAAGCGAAGATCAAAAATTTTGGCGACACTCCATCCAAGCCCCAGATACTGACTGCCGTGCTCTACGACAAGGATGGAAAAGAAATCGCCCGGGCCAGTGCCACAGGCACAATGCTTACTGCAAAACAGGAAGAAGTCCTGAACATAAAATTTCCCATTTCTAATCCGTTGAAATGGACAGCCGAAACACCGAATCTCTATACTGTCGTATTGACCACATCCGAAGGCGAAATCCTGTCCTCGAAACTCGGATTCCGGAAGATTGAAATCAATGGCCGTATTTTTACTGTCAACGGTGTGCCGATCAAATTGAAGGGCGTCAATCGTCACGAGCACTGGTCGGATGTCGGTCATGCCATCACCGAAGAACAGATGGTGAAAGATCTCGAGGTGATCAAGCGGGGGAATTGCAACCACGTTCGCACCTCGCATTATTCGGATGATCCGCGATGGTATGAATTGTGCGACGAGTGGGGCATCTGGCTCGTGGCGGAAGCCAATTGTGAAAGTCACGGATACGACGGACGATTCGACGAAGAACCCCGGATGAAGGCCGCCATCATCGACCGGAATGTGGCGAACGTCGAAAATTTCAAGAACCATCCGTCTGTCATCATGTGGTCGCTGGGCAATGAATGCGGCGGTGTCGGCACGAACTTCGTGGCCGCGCTTCAGGCCGTGAAGGCGATCGATCGGTCCCGGTTCGTTCATTACGAACGATTCGGAGCGGGAAAAAATAATCCGGCCGATGTCGATGGGCGCATGTACGGAACGGCCGAAGAGTATGCGGCCATGGTCCGCAACCGGGAATTGACGAAGCCGCTGTATATCTGTGAGTTTGTGCACGCGATGTTCAACTCGATGGGTTCGCTCGACGAGTATTCGCAGCTCTTCGACAAGACACCGGAGATTCTCGGCGGCGCAATCTGGGAATTTCAGGATCAGGCCCTGTGGAACAGACGCGATCCGGCGCATCCCATTCTTGCCTATGGCGGCGGGTTCGGGGAATATCCCAACGACCACTATTTTATACACAAAGGCGTGGTGGCGTGGGACAGGACAACCGTGAAGCCGCATTACCCCGAAATGAAAAAAGCATTTCAGTGGATCGGCACAGAGTTAGGCGATCCGGCCAGCGGCACGATTAAAATCAAAAATAACTATCAATTTATTTCGCTCGACTCGTTTGAGGCGTTCTGGAGTCTGAGTGAAAATGGCGTCGAAATAGATCAAGGCACATTCCGGTTCTGGCCCATTCCGGCACGGCGCGAGGGATGGGCAAGAATTCCTTATTCGATCGCGCACCCGAAACCCGGCGCCGAATATTTTGTACGCGTGTCGTACAGGCTAAAAGAAAAAACACTCTGGGCCGGGAAAGGATATGAAGTCGCCTCGGCGCAATTCAAACTTCCTGTGACGACGCCTCCTGCTACGGTGCAGAAGCCTGCATCTCAGCCCGTGACACTCACACAGAATGCGCACTCGCTTACCGTCGCGGGAAAAGGCTTCTCTGTCGGATTCGACAAGACGACAGGGTTAATGACAACGCTTGTGCGAAACGGGACAAATCTCCTGGCTTCAGGCGGCGGTCCCACGCTGCATTTGTGGCGCGCCGCTCACCGCAATGACGACGAGTGGGCGTACGAGCTCTGGGAAAAATTCGGCATCACGACACTCCGCTCTACTGTGGTTGATTTTAAGGCCGCACAGATCGATCGCTTCACCGTACAAGTCACTGTGACAACCACTTCCGATGGCAAAGAGGGATTCGGCGTTTCTCACACCGCAGCGTATCTCGTGCGAGGCGACGGGACGATCCGTGTCGAAAATTCTGTGCGCTTCGTCGGATTGCGCACAACTCTTGCGCGCATCGGCGTGCGCATGTTGCTCGATCGACGATTGGATCGGATGACGTATTTTGGCCGTGGGCCATATGAGAACTACGCCGATCGTAAAAGCGCGTCGGATGTCGGAGTGTATGAAACAGGTGTCAGCGACCAATACGAATACGAAAAGCCCATGGAGCGCGGAAATCATGAAGACGTCCGATGGGCGCGCTTCACGGGCACGGGTGTGCCTGGCATGAGCGTCACCTCGGATGAAAAATTGATGCAACTCTCGGCCCTTCCGCATACCGACGAGCAAATGCACCCGGTCGAATATAAAATTGATTTGCCTGCCAGCCAGGCGACTGTCGTCTGTCTTTCGACAAAAACACTGGGCGTCGGCTCCGCCAGCTGCGGTCCCCGTCCGCTTGAAGCATTCCAGGTGTTTTCGGATCCGACAACATTCACATATACGATTTCATTATTGTAAGTTGCGTTCCCAAAAAAATTCTCACAGATCATCACTCAATACAAAAAAACAACGATGAAGAAAAATACGATCAGCTGCGTTCGCTCCTCAATTCATCCGGCTGCATTCTTCCTGCTTGCCGGATGGATTATGCTTGGCGCCATCACGCTTGAAGCCAAAGCGCCCGTTGTACAGAATACACAACATCGTCAGGGCGCTTTTTTTTCAGGCACGTACAGAAATGTCTTTCTTGAATATGGGCACACGCAGCAGGAGATCGATCAAAAAGTAGCGAAAGCCTATTATGATATTTTCGAAGGACCGAACAGAGTGTACTTCGAAGTCGGCGACTCGATGGCCTATGTGTCGGATCTGAAAAATCATGACGCGCGGACCGAGGGACTCTCCTACGGGATGATGGTGGCCGTGCAGCTGAATAAAAAAGATGTGTTCGATCGCATCTGGAGATGGACGAAAAAATATTTGCAGCATCAGGGCGGACCGAGCGACGCGTATTTTGCCTGGAGCATCAATCCGCAGACGCTCAAAAAAAATTCCGAAGGCTCGGCCTCGGACGGCGAATTGTATTTTGTCACAGACTTGTTGTTCGCATCAAACCGCTGGGGCAACAAGACGGGGATCGATTACTACGGGGAAGCAAGAAGAATCCTCGATGCGATGTGGAGCAAGGACGGAAGCAACGGCGTCACGAATTTGTTTAATGTCCAACACAAACAAATCACGTTTACTCCCGATAAATTCGGTTCGCAGTGGACCGATCCGTCATACCACCTGCCGGCGTTTTTGGAAGTGTGGGCCGCCTACGCAAAAGACGGAAAGGAACAATTTTACCGCGAGTGCGCCGATACAGCCAGGGCGTTTCTGCACAGGGCATGCGATGCGGTGACGGGGCTGAATCTCGACTACACGGATTTCAACGGACAGCGGCGTGAGACACGCTGGATGCCCCCGGCCTTTCGCTACGATTCGTGGCGCGTGCCGATGAATATCGCCATGGATTATGCATGGTTTGGACGGGACCGCGACTGGCAGGAAGACTACGCCCGGCGCATTCAGAATTTTTTTGCAGGCAAGGGAATCGATACGTTTGTCGACCAGTATAATACCGACGGCACAACGCCGACATTTATTTTAGGCGCCGGAGGATTCAAGAAGCTGCGTCATTCGATCGGACTTGTCGCTTCGACCGCCTCGACAGCGATGATGAAGAATAGTCCGCACGCGCGGGATTTTGTCAACGCCGTATGGAATGCGAAACTCGAGCCGTACGAGGATGGCTACTTCGATCCGTATTATGACGGCCTCTTGTATCTCTTTAGTCTGATGCACCTGAGCGGAAAATATCAGATCCAACAACCACAGTAACTTCATTTTCTTTAAGAAGCGGGCGCAGAAACGATATGGCACAAAGACTCTTCACGATGCTGATGCTTGGAATCCTCCTTACAACCACGCGCGGCTATGCGCAGGATCCGAACTTTTACATTTATCTGTGCTTCGGACAATCGAACATGGAAGGCAACGCCAGGATCCAGGAACAGGATAAAACAGTCGATGAGCGATTCCAGGTGCTTGAATCAATGGACTGTCCGGGACTGGGAAGAGTGAAAGGACACTGGTATCCGGCCGTGCCTCCGCTGTGCCGCTGTTCGACAGGATTGAGTCCCGCGGACTTTTTTGGCCGCACCATGGTCGCAACGCTTCCGAAGCACATCAGAGTCGGCGTTGTCAATGTCTCTGTCGCCGGATGCAAAATCGAATTGTTCGACAAAGATCATTTTCAGGCGTATGCCGACACGGCGCCTTCGTGGATGAAAGGCATCATCAAGCAATACGATGGCAATCCCTACGCCGCTCTTGTTGCGATGGGAAAACGCGCACAACAAGACGGGGTCATCAAGGGGATTCTTCTGCATCAGGGGGAATCGAATCCGAACGATAGCGCATGGACACAGAAAGTAAAATCGATTTATACAAACCTGATAAGTGATCTTCATCTCACATCCGATTCAATCCCCTTGCTTGCGGGTGAGTGTGTGAGCGCCGATCAGCAAGGCGCATGCGCGGCGATGAATGCCATTATCGCAACGCTGCCCGATGTGCTTCCCCAGGCGCATGTCATTTCTTCGAAAGGATGCGCCGCCAGGCCCGATCATCTGCATTTTACGACGGAAGGATACACACTGCTCGGGCAACGATATGG
>DATGXR010000568.1:0-2173 GCA_035298825.1 Bacteroidota bacterium | reverse complement strand
ACTCCATCCTTGAAACGATCGGCAACACGCCCCATGTCAAGATTAACCGGCTCTTCAATACAAATGCGCATGTCTGGATCAAACTCGAACGAGCGAATCCGGGCGGCAGCATCAAGGACCGTATCGGCCTTGCGATGATTGAAGATGCAGAGCGTAAGGGCATTCTGAAACCGGACAGCGTCATCATCGAACCGACATCCGGGAATACGGGCATCGGTCTGGCGATCGTTGCGGCCGTGAAGGGATACAAGCTGATCCTCGTGATGCCCGAATCGATGTCGCTTGAACGGAGGCGCATTCTCACCGCATATGGGGCGACACTCGAATTGACACCGAGGGAAAAGGGAATGAAAGGGGCGATCGAGCGAGCCGGCGAGCTGGCGGCGAAGACGCCGAATTCGTGGATCCCCCAGCAGTTCGACAATCCGGCGAACATCGAAGTGCACGAGCGCACAACGGCGCAGGAAGTGCTCAACGATTTCCCGGACGGCATCGACTATCTGATCACTGGTGTCGGCACCGGCGGACACATCACGGCGCTCGGCAATGTGCTGAAGGCAAAATTCCCCGCGTTGAAAGTCTATGCAGTTGAGCCGGCATTGTCTCCCGTTATCAGCGGCGGAGCTCCGGGACCTCATCCCTTGCAGGGACTCGGCGCCGGTTTCATTCCGAAGAATCTCCATACCGAAGTGCTTGATGGAACCGTGCAGGTATCGAAGGAAGATGCGTTTGCCTATGCGGTCCGCGCGGCAAAGGAGGAAGGATTGTTTGTCGGCATCTCGACAGGAGCGGCCCTTGCCGCAGTGGCGCAGAAGCTCCCCGAGATTCCTCCGGGAAGCACCGTGCTTACATTCTCGTACGATACGGGTGAACGCTATCTGTCCGTTGACGGATTATTCACATAATACACGTATATTATGGAAAAACCACAGGTCGTGTATGGTCGGTCAAAATAATACGCCCAAGGTGAAAAACGTTCAAACGCTTATCATCATCGGGATTTCTCTTGTCGTGCCGGTCCTCATCGTCCTGACGACGATCGTCAGCGAGAAGCGCAACGCCACCGTCACTTCCGACGGTTCGGCGCAGGCGTATGTGAAGGAGATCGAGGACTGGCATGCCGCGAGGATCAAAAATCTGAAGCGCGAGAACGGGTGGCTCAGCCTGGTCGCGCTGCAGTGGATGAATGAAGGGAAGAATCATATCGATTCGCTCGGAGAGGCAACGCTGCAACGCGGACGCGTGAAGATCGACGTCGATCCGCGTATCGCAGCGACGCTGAACGGTGTCCGATTCACTTCCGGGATGGTGAAGACCGACCAGGATACCGCGGGCGCCGATAAGATCGTGAGCGGTTCGCGCGCGTTCACCGCGATCAAGCGGGGTGATAAATTCGCGATGCGCATCTGGGATGCCAATGCTCCTCAGCGGAGAGAGTTAGTCGACATCGAGCGATATCCGGTTTCGCAGCGGTGGAGGGTCGACGCGCGCTGGGAGCGCTACGAGGTTCCGAAAAAAGTTCAGATCGAAACTGTCATCCCCGGATTTGTTGATACGGGGATCGTCACAGGCGCTGCTGTCTTCATGCTTGATGAAAAAGAATACAGGCTCGAACCGATCGTCGAAGACAATGTCTCCGATTATTTTTTCATTATCGGAGATGCCACGAACGGGCGCGAGACGTACGGAGGCGGGAGGTATCTCTATGCCGCTCCGCCGAAGAACGGAAGGATTGTGCTCGACTTCAACAAGCTGACGAATCCTCCCTGCGTGTTCACCGACTTCGCCACTTGTCCCCGACCGTTCCCCGGTAACAGGCTCGCCGTACGCATCGAGGCGGGTGAAAAAAAATACGGCGCGCATTAGCGCGCCGTTCACTTCAAGGAAAAATCCTTTTACAGGAAACGACATGACACTGCATCGCCTCATCGTACCGCTGCTCATTTTTTTCGCGGCCTCTGCAGGTGCGGCGCAAGCAGCACCGCTCACGTACACGGTTGCCGCCGACGGAACGGGCGATTACACATCGCTGCAGCAGGCGATCGACGCCTGTCCGAATTATTCGGAAGCCGGCATTATCATCCGCGTGAAGAACGGCGTGTATCGCGAGAAGATCGTCTTTCCGCCGGCGCAGAGTCATATCACACTGATCGGTGAAAACGTGGACAGCGTG
>DATGXR010000567.1:0-3810 GCA_035298825.1 Bacteroidota bacterium | reverse complement strand
ACGCCGCCCACCAGATTGTTTTCCTGATCGGTCATGATCCACGGACCCGGTTCCTGTCCGTGGTACCACGCATTCGCGTTGCCGTAGTACGTGGTTTCCATCGTCCCGTCTCCGTCGTCGCGACTGTCTGTCTCCGCATTGCCGTAGTCGTAGCAGCAGCCTGCGTTATAGTGATGGCCGTTGATGACCCAATACTGGCCTTCAGCCTGATCGTCGACAGCCGTGCCTTTGGTATCATTCAGACGCAGTCCCATGCCCGGCTCGATGAAAATGCCGTACACCTTGTGCCCCATTACAGTCACCGGCGCCATGTCGGCGATGGGTACGTTGTTGAATCCGCCCATGGCCGGACCACTGAATCCTCCGCGCGGGGCCTGAATAAGGTGATTGCCGTTGCCCGACTGATCGTAGAGGATGGTGATCCATCCGTACGTATTCGCAAGGAATGCATCCTGCGCCGCCGCATCGGCAAAACCGCCGGCATCGCCTTCACTGGGCTGCACCACGCCGATGTCCAGAGTCTTTCCATCCGATTGACGCATGATCCGGTAAAGCGGACCGTTGTACGATGCATACAACGCGCGCGTCGTACTGTGCGCAGCCGCGCAAGGCATGCCGGCGGCAGCATAAATATCGCCCGGACCTTCGGGCCGTGCGGGAACAGCCAGCTTCTCACCGGGCATCGCGATCGTCCGTATCGAAACACCGATAAGTATGAATGCCAATGCAAGACCGATCGACACAATGTGATTCACCTTCATGTGATTGCTCCTCTATTATAGATGCGACTGTCTGTTCGGTTCTTCGGCCGCGATTGTTGCAATGAACGCACACGGCCAAAGTCAATCGGCGATTACTTTGTCACGAGCGTTGCTTCCTTATCCAGAAGTTTCGGATCTCCCAGACCAAGGTCTTTCAATTTTTCAAATTGAGTCGCCTTATCTCCGACGACGACATAGATCAATTTTTCAGGATGAATGAACTGCCGTGCAAGTTTCGTGTGCTCATCGGGAGTGATGCTGCGCACGACGGCTTCGCGCTGCCGAATATAATCGAACGGCAGACCGTACATCACGACTGGCTGCATCATCGCCGAAAGCTGTCCCAGTGTTTCGAATCTGCCTGCGTTGCTTTTCAGAAGAGTGCTCTTCACCAGTTCCAGCTCCTCGGGATTGATGCCTTCGCAATATTTTTTTATTTCGTCGCGCACGATCTCCATCGTCTCATGCGTCGCGTTTGCCTGAACGGCTGACGACGCCAGAAACTGTCCCGCATCCGTCACACCGAAGAATGATGAGCGCGCGCCGTACGTAAACGATTTTTTCTCACGCAGGATCATGTTCAAAATGCCGTTGAAGTCGCCGCCGAGCCTGTGATTGATCACGACGGCTTTATAATAGTCGGGATCGATGGAGCTTGGGCCGATGTGCCCGGCCAGGACCTGTGACTGTTTTGCGTTCGGGACGTCGACAAAATAAATTCCAGGCGCTGCCGTGTTCGCAACCGCCGCATGCGGAATTTTCACCTCTTTCGCCGTCCAGCTGCTCAACCCGTTCATCACGTCCACCGCTTTTTCCTTCGTGATGTCGCCGACGATCATGACATTGGCGACCGAGGATGAAAAATTCCGATCGTAATAATTTTTCAAGTCGTCGATCGTGATTGCGTCAACCGATTTGATTGTGCCGGCGGCGTCATGCGAGAGCATATTGTCGGCGCCATATACGAGTTTGCCGAAGACGCTGTATGCGATGGAGGCCGGAGAGGTTTCGTTGCGTTTCAATTGCTCGATCGTCTGGCTCTTCGACAGCGCGAATTCCTTTTCATCCCAGCGCGGTTCAAACAGCATTTCTTTTGCGAGTGCAAAAGTTTCGCGTAACTTGGACGATAAACAGCTGCCGTTCAGTGTAATGGATTCCGTGCCGCCCGTGACGTAAATCGTCGCTCCCAAATCCTGCATCGCCTCGCGCAATTCAACGGGAGTGCGTTTTTTTGTCCCTTCGTTCAATAATTTTGCGGTGAGCGATGCAACCCCGATCTTCTCCGGACTATCGAGAAGCATTCCGCCCTTGAGGATGATTGAAAATTGAACGAGCGGTAATTCGCGCTGCGTGATGCCGTAGACGGGGATGCCGTTCGATGTTTTCTCTTTCCAGATCGGCGGCGGCGTGACAACCGGATCGGCGCCTTTCACAGGCTCTTTCGTCCTGTCGATCTTCGAGGGAATCGGCGTATACGCTGAGGCCGTCACTTCTTTCTTCTTCGTCCCCTGCGATTCAATAGACTCTTCCTTGACGACCCACAGTTTCGAATCAAGCGCCGCCAGCTCCGCTTTGCCCTTGGGAACAATGCTCGTCAGCAGGTAATTTCGTCCTTTGATGTATTTGTTGTAAACTCTCCACACATCCTTCGCGGTCACGCTCATGCGGTTTTTAAAATCGGTGCTCATAAAATCGGGCGAGCCGGCGAAAATGTTATAATCGGCCAGGCGGGCGGCTTTTCCCCACACGCTTGCACTCTGATTGTAAAAATTGAACTCGATGCCGGCCTTTTGTCGTTCGACGTCCTTATCCGTGAAGCCTTCTTTTTCAAAGCGCTGGCATGCTTCCTTGAACGCCGCCTCGACATCTCCCAATTTGACAGTCGGAAATGCCGTTACAATGATGTCAAACGATCCTGCCACTTCGGAACTGTTCTGGTAGGCCGTCACCGAAGGCGCCAGTTTCTTTTCTTCGACGATGACTTTATAGAGAGGAGATTTTTTACTGCCGGCGAAGATGCGCGCGAAGAAATCAAGCGCGTACGAATCCTTGTTGAAATCTTCCACGCTCGGAAATCCGATTCCAAGGCGAGGCGCATTGGCAAGATTATCCTCGCAGTAATACCTGACAATTTCATTCAGCGTCACGGGCTGTTTCGGCAGTGGGGCGGGAGCGGGGGCCGACGGAATTTCGGCGAAATATTTTTCGATCCACGCTTTCGTCTGCTTCACATCGATGTCGCCCGACACAACCAGTGTTGCATTGCTGGGCGCATAATATTTTGCATGAAAATCAAACACGTCCTGCAGCGAGGCGGCGGCCAAATCCTCGAGCTCTCCGATCACCGTGTGACCGTACGGATGGGTTTGCGGATACATCAGCTTGCTCGACATGTACTCGCTCTGCGAATACGCCCGATTGTCTCCCTGGCGTTTCTCGTTCTGGACGACGTTTTGCTGAGTGACGAACGTTCCCTGGTTGACCTTGCTCAGCAGGAATCCCATTCTGTCCGATTCCATCCATAACGCCATTTCAATGGCGTTCTTCGGGATCACTTCATAATAATTTGTGCGGTCTTCGTTCGTCGAGCCGTTGATATTGTTTGCGCCCGCGGTCTGCAATTTCTTGAACCATTGTCCCTGAGGAATGTCCTGCGATTCGTTGAAGCGCAGATGTTCGAACAGATGAGCAAAGCCGGTCTTGCCCTGCACTTCACGCGCCGAACCGACATGATACACGACATACACCGCGGCAATAGGATCCGATTTATCCACATGAAGAATGACGTTGAGTCCGTTCGTCAATTTGTATTTCTCGTACGGAATCTTGAATTCCTTTTTTGTGTGTTGAGCGCAGATGGCAATGCTGCAGGAAAAAATTAACGCGAGTGTGATGAACTTTTTCATTACTCCTCCATGGTGGTAGTGAGGATTGATTATTGTGAATGGGTTGTAAAGTAGCCATAAAATATGAAAAATGCTGAAAATTTTAATGAAAATGACGATCACGGGACTTGATTCTGCACGTATTTCCGTATAGATTCATCACA
>DATGXR010000566.1:0-23896 GCA_035298825.1 Bacteroidota bacterium | reverse complement strand
CATCTGTGCTTCAGATCACCTGATACAATTCCCCTGAACCCAAACAGATCACGACTATGAAATACGGATTGCTATATCTATTACTGATCCCCGCCATCGCGTTGTCGCAGAATGGCACGACACTGAGCGGTTTCGTCCGCGACAAGCAGACGGGCGAGTCGCTGCCCTTTGCGAACATTCTCATGAAAGGCACGACGCTCGGCGCATCGACGAACATCGACGGATATTATGCTGTCCCGAAGGTCGCGCCGGGCCGCTATCAATTGAAGGTCACACTTGTCGGGTACAGAGACCAGCTTGTCGACATCGAGATGAAGGCGGGAGTCAATCTCGTAAAAAATATCATGCTTGTTTCCACTGCAATCGAAGTGCAGGAAGTCGTCGTGTCGGCAGAAAAGGACGCCGAAAAGAAGAGCACACAGACCGGCCGCATTGTGATGAATGCGCAGGAGCTGCAGTCGATTCCTTCGGTCGGCGAATCGGATGTGTTTCGCGCGCTGCAGATCATGCCCGGAGTGAAATCGGTCTCCGAAATTTCGAGCGGATTGTTTGTGCGCGGCGGCAGCGCCGACCAGAATCTCATCCTGCTCGACGGGACAGTCGTCTATAATCCTTCGCACCTGTTCGGATTCTTCAGCACGTTCAACTCGGACGCAGTGAAGGACATCGATCTCATGAAGGGCGGATATCCGGCCGAATACGGAGGAAGGCTTTCGAGCGTGCTCAATGTGACGAACAAGGACGGCGACAGGAACACAACAAAGGGAAAGGCATCCATCAGCCTCATCAGCAGTCGCGTCACGGGCGAGGGCCCGGTTGGCAACGGATCGTGGTTTCTGTCGGCGCGCCGCACATACTTCGATCAACTCGTTTCGGCCGCGAAACTCGACACGGGCAAGGATGCGCTTCCTCTGTACTATTTTTACGATGCCAACGGAAAAATCAACCAGGATTTCGGGCACGACGACAAGATCTCCGTCATCGCCTATCTCGGTAAGGACAACATGGATTTCAAACTCGGCGACGGCGAGATCAACCTCAACATGGATTGGGGCAACACGACAGGCGCATTCAAATGGATCCACATCTTCAATCCGAAATTCTTTTCGAATTTTACGGTGTCGTACAGCGCCTATGATGCCGGCATGCATGCGAATTTCGGCGGCCTCAAGGTCAACCAGGAGAACGGCGTACGCGATCTGTCCGTCAAAGGCGACATGGATTTCTATCCGGCGAACGATCATCTCGTGAAGCTCGGATTCTGGTGGTCACAGTACAGGCTCACGTTCAATCAAAATTTCGGCGACAATCAGACATACAAGTACAAGGAAACACCGGCGCTGTTCTCGCTTTATGCGCAGGACGACTGGAGCGTGAACGAACGCATGAATGTGCAGGCGGGCGTGAGACTCGAATATCAGGATCTGACGAAAAAAGTCACGGCGGGACCGCGCATTTCGGCGCGCTATGCGCTCGACGAGAACACGTCGCTCAAAGCCGCGGCCGGCGTCTATTATCAGTATCTTAACGCTGTGCCTGTGGGCGATGTCAACGGATTCTCTCCGTTCGATGTCTGGGTGCCGGTGAACGAGAAGATGAATCCCGGGCGTTCGGTCGATCTCATCCTGGGCGTCGAGGCGCATCCGTTCGACGAATATCAGCTTACGGTTGAAACATATTACAAGGAGTACAAAGATATTCTGAACTGGATCGGAGAACCGACCACAGAGCAAGCGGTGGAGAAACTGTTCTACAACGGAAAGGGCAGCGCCTACGGCGTTGAAACATTCCTTCAGAAACGCCTCGGCGATTTCACCGGATCGATCGGATACACGCTCGCATGGACGAAGCGCACGTTTGCCGAACTCAACCATGGAAAAGCGTTTTATCCGAAATTCGACAGGCGCCATGATCTCACGGCAACAGGCAGCTACCGCATCGGCACCGATTGGACGATCAGTTCGACGTTCACATATGGCACGGGCCAGGCGTATACGATGGGCACGGCGCGCTACATCGTGCGGACGCCGGACAGTGAATTTACGCATGTGCTTCCGGGTGAGATCTATAACCAGCGGCTCGAACCATATCACCGGCTCGACATCGGAGTGACGAAACAAGCGTCGTTCTTCGGACTGCGCGGAAGCTGGTACGTGCAAATCTACAACGTTTACAATCACCGAAATATCTGGTTCAAGGAATTCGACACGAAAAAGAATCCGACCGAGATCACCGATGTGAGACTGCTTCCCATCTTGCCGACGTTCGGTATCGATCTTTCATTCTAACACACAACGAGAACACGACGATGAAACATTTATTGATCATATCAGCAGCAGCGCTCATTGCATTCGCCGGATGCTCGGCGCCCACAGACACAAACACTTTTTCGGATCAGTTGGTTGTCAATGCATTCCTGATCGGCGGACAGCCGATCGATTCGGTCTTCGTGCAGAAAACCGGAAGGGTCACCGAGTTATACACGGAGGAACAATCGGCCGTGAACAACGCGATCGTCATCATCACGGGCAACAACACTGTCGATACGCTCGCGGCTGATCCGCTCCATCCCGGGCATTATGCCTCGACACACAGAGATCGCCGCGTTCAACCCGGCGCGTCTTATTCGCTGCTTGTGAAAGTGCAGGGGTATGGCGATGTCACGGGCTC
This sequence comes from Bacteroidota bacterium, assembly GCA_035298825.1. Taxonomy (GTDB): domain Bacteria; phylum Bacteroidota; class Ignavibacteria; order UBA10030; family UBA8401; genus CAISDA01. The sequence continues at coordinate 21,226 of DATGXR010000566.1, read as the reverse complement.
GACATCCGTCCCCGATACATTCTCGGTCCTGAATGCGCAGGATTTTGCGAAGTCCGTGAAGTATCAGCCTGTTTCTGCTCCCTTGCACATCACCTGGAACAAGGCCGGCAATTTCGCCGACGTCATGGTGCTCATCCGGTCGGTCGAACCGAATCCGGAACTGATCCCGGTAAGCTATCATCAGGGAGACAACAAACCGGATCGCACCGCAATCGGATTTTTCATGGGAGATGTGAATGAGAGTGACATTTCGTGGCTGTATTTCAATTACTACGGAAAGACGATCATCTCCGTCGCCGCATCGGACAGGAATTATTTCGAGTATCTGAAACAAGCCATGGCGGCGCAACAGGCGAGCGATCTGAAAGAAATTCGCTACAATCTCACCGGAGCTATCGGCGTGTTCGGAGCGGAGACAATCGCCAACAATACGATCGAGCTGACAATCACACCGTAAATCGTCCCTGTCCATTTCAAGTGGACCCTGGGGCGTATTGGGAACGCCGATCCCGCAGGAAGGATCGGCGTTCTTTCTGTTTTTAAATGGGATTCACTTTCGCTTGCGAAAATACAGACCGCATGCCTTGTTTTTCAGTGGCTTTTTATTCCAAAAATGGGAATGCCGATTGGCAATTTTAAGAAAGTCAGAGTGTCCTACGTCACTGAGTCGGAAAAATGAAGTGAAATGTGCGCAATACAGCGGACAATGGGGAATACGATGATAAAATATTTTGGCATCCTATTTGCATAACATTTCACGAACAACCGGATTTCCACCACTAGACCGGGTTGTCTTAAAAAAAATTATCACAAAGGGAGTAATATGAAAAGGTTTGGTACTTTTTCGATGTTGTGTTTCCTCTTTGCTGCCTGCTTCTTGGCGCAGACTGTACACGCACAATATAACGTATTCACTGTAAAAGCGAAGCGCGTCGTTGTCGGGTCTGTGGCAAAAGGCAGTGGCGCGACACCTCAGAAATACTACAACCCCACCGGAGAGTATTATATCTCAAGCGGCGCTCGCGTCGTGGCCAAGGGAATGCGCGTGTATTACCAGGCGGTGAAGGTTGACACGACTTCAACACAGATGTCGACGTATGCATGGACGCTTAATTCGAAGCCTTCCGCCTCGACAGCGACACTGAACGGAGCCTCCACACAGGATATGTATTTTAATCCCGATGTGGTCGGACAGTACATTATCGGTCTGACGGTGAACGGCTCAGCGACAACAGCCGATACGATTATTGTCAGCACATATATCGGCAACTCCGCGACGGGTTTTTGCGGCGGCAACACATTCTGCCATGCCGGCAATCAAACCGAGTGGGCGAAAACACGCCATGCAAATATTTTCAAGGATGGCATCACAGGCAATCTTGAAAACGATCCCCTCGTCCAGGGCGGCAAAGGCGCCTATGGGATGAGCTGCATCAAATGCCATACGACAGGCTGGGAATCGAAAACAGACAATGGCAACTTCGGATACCTTGCCAACAAATCGACGTTTGACTCCACATGGTGGAAGGGACTGACGAAGGTCGGTTCCGACTTCTTCATCACGAAGGACGATCAAACCATCTGGAACAGCCCCACACTGACTGCCGATATGAAGAATGTGTCGGGCATCGGTTGTGAAAGCTGCCACGGACCGGCGAACGGCCATAATGGCGACAAGACAAAAATTTCGAAGACATTGGATGCAGGTACATGCAACCAGTGCCATAACGCCGTTGTTCCCGGAACAACCGCCGGCAAACATAACCTCGGCTCGTACTGGCTCGCTTCGGGTCATGCCAATATGGAAGCTTCAACGCCGCCGATCGGTCATGCGACAAGCTCGGGCTGCGCGAAATGTCATAGCGGTCAGGGCTTCGTGAAGTCGAAACTTGCGCCAGCGGATGCGGCGAAATGGCCCAGCGACGATTACTCGAACGACGCCAACAAGATCACATGCCCTGTCTGCCACGATCCTCACAGCGACAAGAATCCGAACCAGCTCCGCACGGTGTCGGTCGATTCGCTCGTGAACGGTTTCAAGCCCACCACAGGCGGTAAGGGTCTGCTTTGCATGAACTGCCATCAGGAACGTAAGAGTGTGAATGCGGCGGTCACCACAAAGGCGCCGTATTACGGATTCGGTGCTCGTTTCGGCGCGCATCACTCGCCGCAAGCGGACATCTACTTCGCTCAAAACGGATATAATTACGGTCAGTCGTTGCCGACAAACACGCACGGATTCGGCAGCGTGACCGATGCCTGCGTGACGTGCCACATGCCGATGCTTTCGGCTCCGTCGAGCGCTCATTCGAACCATGCAATGACGATGGACAGCGCAAAAGTCGCCGGCTGCACCACGTGCCATTCCGGTGTCACAAAGATTTCGGACATCACCATGGGAGTCGATTACGACGGCGATGGCAACAAGGAAAGCTTCCAGGATGAAGTCGATGGTCTGATGGCGCGCATCAAGGCAAAGCTTCCGCTCGATTCAACAGGCGAACCGATGACGGCAATGCCCACAAAAGCAGACTCGGCACGTATTGCAAACCAGCCGGCGTTTGTCAAGGCGATCTGGAACTATGTGCTCGTGCGAAACGACGGCAGCCGCGGCGTTCACAATCCGAAGTACGTGATCGCTCTCTTGAAGGCAACGTTGAACGATCTGACCGGAACCGGCGTTGAATCGACGGACCGTAATGTTCCGAAATCGTTCGAACTGTCGCAGAACTATCCGAACCCCTTCAACCCGACGACGGACATCCGCTTCTCGATTCCGGCGACATCGGTGGTCAAACTCCAGGTCTACAACAGCATCGGCCAGCTCGTGGCCACGCTTGTGAACGGGACAATGGAAGCCGGCAATTATTCGGCGAAATTGAACGGCGGCAATCTCGCGAGCGGTATTTATCTCTATCGCCTCGAAGCATCCTCGAACGGCAAGAGCTCGTTCGTGACGACGAAGAAAATGCTTCTCGTGAAGTAATCGGTCTGCATCGTATAACGATTCAATCCCACCCGGTGACGCGGCATGCTGCGTCACCGGGTTTTTTTATGGCTGATGAGATCTTTTGCACATGAGCGCCGATTTTGCTATTTTATTGCTCTTGTTTGAATACCACGCAGACACCGACCATCGTGAAAGGCGGATACTCCCGACGGCAAAGCATCATCTTAAAATCAACATCATCGCCAATATCGCCGGCAGCGGCTGGTCTGCGCTGATACAGCTCTTGTTCATCCCGATCTATATCCGACTGCTCGGGATCGAAGCCTTCGGATTGATCGGCTTCTATCTCACGATGCAGGTCGTGCTGCAGATCCTTGATTTCGGACTCAGTCCCACGATCAACCGGGAGATGGCGCGTTATTCCGTTCTGCCCGATTCGGCAGGCGAGGCGCGTGATCTGGTGCGAACGCTCGAGGTCTGCTACTGGAGTGTCAGCGTTGTGATTGGCGCTGCCATTCTCATTCTGGCTCCCGCGATCGCATCGCAGTGGATCCACGCCGGAATGCTTCCGACAGCGACCGTGCAGCAGGCGCTCATGCTCATGGGCATCCTGGCCGCATTTCAATGGCCGCTCACATTTTATCAGGGCGGACTGCTCGGCCTGCAACGGCAGCCGCTTGTCGGCGGTCTTGAAATTCTTTTCAGCACGCTGACGCATGGCGGGGCGGTGCTGGTGCTGCTATTCGTTTCGCCGACGATCACAGCGTTTTTCATCTGGAGGATCATCGTCGGTATCCTTCAGATCTCCGCGTTTCTGTTCTTTCTGTGGAGATCCCTGCCGGCTGCCGTGCGCCCGGCGCGGTTCGACGCCAGACTGCTCGCGAAGATCTGGCGTTTCTCAGCCGGCATGAGCGGCATCACGCTCTCTTCGATCATCCTGTCGCAATCCGACAAGGTGGTGCTGAGCAAAGTGCTCAGTCTTGAATATTTCGGATATTACTCGCTTGCGTACACGGTGGTTAATGGTCTGTCGAAGCTCTCGATCCCGGTCTTCAATGCGATCTTCCCGCGCTTCACGTCGCTGCTCACTGCGGGCGACGATGAAGGGCTGAAGCGGTCATATCATCTTTCGACGCAGTTCATGGCATTGATCATTCTGCCTCTGGCGATGATGCTCATGTTCTTTCCGAAGGAGATCATCGTCCTGTGGACGCATAATCCGGTGACTGCCGATCGTACGGCGCGGATCATCAGCATCATGGTCATCGGCACCGCCATCAATTCGCTGATGTACCTGCCGTACTCGCTTCAACTTGCCTCGGGCATGACGAAGCTCGGACTGATAATCAATTCGGTGTTCATCGTCACGCTCGTTCCGTCGATGGTTGTCATGAGCAACCTGTATGGCGGAGAAGGGGCGGCGATCGTCTGGGTCGTGTTGAATTCGGTGTATATGCTCGGCGGCGTGCCCCTGACGCATCACTACTTGCTCAAAGGCGAGACCCTGAAATGGTTCATGGAGGATGTCGGCATTCCCTTCGTGTGCCTCTTCGCAGTGGTATGGACGGGCCGGCAGATCATCTCCGCTCAACTGCCCGCCGCATCGATGATCGCCGCGCTGGCCGGCCTTCTTGCAGCAGCGAGCATCGCGAGCCTGTGTTCCTCGAACCGGCTTCGAAAACTCGTTGTCGATTTCCTGGAAAAGAGAGGATTGAAATAAATGGTGTTATCAATTTGTGTTGCCACTTATAATCGCGCTGAATTCATCGGAGCGACGCTCGATAGCGTTATTCCGCAATTAACGGATGACGTCGAACTCCTTGTCGTCGACGGCGCATCGACCGACCGCACCGAAGCAGTGATGGAAGACTATACGCGCAGGAGCGATCGCATCCGTTACGTGCGCCTGGCGGCCAAAGGGGGAATCGACAGGGATTATGATCTCGCAGTCGGTCATGCCCGCGGCGAATACTGCTGGCTGTTGCCCGATGACGATCTGATGAAACCCGGCGCGATCGACGCCGTTCTTGCCGAGATACGAAAAGGAAGCGCGCTTGTTATCGTGAACGCCGAAGTGCGCGATCTCGACATGTCCTCGCTTGTCGAGGAGCGGCGGCTCTTTTTTACCGACGATAAATTCTACGCGCAGTCGGAGTTCGAACAGTTTTTTCTCGACAACATCATCTATATGACGTATATCGGATGCGTCGTGATCAGGCGCAATCTGTGGATGGAGCGTGAAAGGGAGAAGTATTACGGAACTGAATTCATTCATGTCGGCGTGATCTTTCAAAAACCGATTCCGGGTCCGATCTCTGTCATCGCAACGCCGTACCTCTCGATCCGTCTGGGCAACGCCCAATGGACCGCCCGGGCGTTCGAGATCTGGGTGTTCAAATGGCCGACGCTCATCTGGTCGTTCAACGACATTTCACAGCATGCAAAGGCGAAGGTGTATCCGCGTGAAGCATGGAAGACGGTGACCCGACTCCTGTTCATCCGGGCGGAAGGGAACTTTGGCGCGGATGAGTACAGGAAATTCATCCGCCCGAAATTGTCGTCGTCGTTCGAGCGCGCGAAGATCAGGACCGTCACGCTCATCCCCGGTCCGATCGTCAACATCCTGGCGCGCATCTATTATTCCTTCCGAGCATCAAAGAATCAGTACGCGCTGTTCGTCCTGAAGTCGAGCAGATTCAATCTTTTCAATACCGCGAAACGGAGCATTTCATGAAGGCTGTCTTTACGATCGTCGCCCAGAATTATTACGCGCAGGCGTCGACACTCTACGAATCCATTCAGAAGACCAACCCGGGACTTGACGTTTATGTGTTCATCGCGGGAAAGGCGGACAAGCTCGATGTGAATCAATCGGGCGCCAGGATCGTCGAGATCTCGTCGCTCGGGATCGCCGATCTCACCGATATGGCCTTCAAGTACGATGTCACGGAATTCTGCACGTCGGTGAAGCCGCATTGTTTCATCCATCTGTTCGAGACGCTCGGCTATGAAGAGGTGATTTATTTCGATCCGGATATCTTTGTCTACCACGATCTTGCCGTGATCTATCGCATGTTGGACTCGGCAGACATCGTCGTGACGCCGCACATTCTCTTTCCCGAGCTCGAGTATACCGGGTCGGTGCCCGAAGGACTCCTGCTGTTTGTCGGCATCTTCAATCTGGGCTTCGTCGCGATGAAACGGTCGGCCGTTTCGGCATCCGCGCTGCAATGGTGGAAGGTGCGGCTCGAACGGCTCTGCTTCGCAGATAAAGTCGACGGCTTGCACGTCGATCAGAAGTGGATCGATTTTCTGCCGGTCTTCTGCGGCAGCCGGCTGATGATCTCGACGCACCTCGGGATGAACGTGTCGTTCTGGAATCTGCACGAACGCGAATTGAAAAAAGAGGGAGGCCGTTTCCTCGTGCAGCGCCGGAATGGCAGCGGCGAGACCGATCCGCTCGTCTTCTATCATTTCGCGAAGTTCGATCCGTTGAATGCCAAGATCATCCATAAGGATTACAAGAAGGTCGAGAGAGCGACCTATAGCGAGTACGATGACATTCTTGCGGAATATGGAAAGGCGCTGCTCGCCCACGGCCATCAGGAGTTTGTGAAGATCCCGTATACATATAATTTTTTCGACAACGGAACGCCGATCGTGAAATTCCACCGCCGTCTCTACAGGCGATTGACAGAGACGGGTGTGCGGTTTCCCGATCCGTTCGCTTCGGGCGAAGGTTCGTTCTATCGGGAACTCGACGGGAATCGGTTGATCGACCGTTCCGGCGCGAGGATCGATGCCGCCAGCGAGCGCGACTTTGCGGGATTCGACAAAAAGATCCGGATCCTCAACCGCTTCTTCATCGCGCTCAGGACGATCATCGGGGCCAAGAATTATTTTCTGCTCATGAAATTATTCCTCCGCTACTGCCGCCCCGAAAATCAGACATTCCTGATCGCGCGCTACAGGGACGCGTACGTGTTCAAGAACGAGAATCAGTGACCGCGGCATTCCCATCAGGCGCGCAGCGCGGAGCGCGATGCGTAAAAACGCACCGTTACCGGATTTAATGCTTGACAAACGGAAGGGAAGTTATATATTACATATAATGATTCTTTGACATAGCAATTTCCGATTCATCACGAGTGGCGGAGGGACAGACCCGGCGAAGCCACAGCAACCAGAGCCTTGATGCTCGCTTGGTGCTAATTTCTGTTTTCGTTCTTCAGTCGAAGAACGGGAAGAAGATGAACCAATAACGTTTACGAATGTATTTCTAAACCTCTTGTGGTAATCTTCCACAAGAGGTTTTTTAATTTTAAATCCTATGGGTACGATCAGTTTACATTTATCCATCATAAAGGGAATCCATCATGTCTACGAACCACTCATATCGTTTTGAAACGTTGCAACTGCACGCAGGCCAGTCGGTCGATCCCACAACGAAGTCACGCGCCGTGCCCATCTACCAGACCACTTCATACAATTTCGACGATGCGTCGCATGCCGCTGCGCTCTTCGGACTGCAGCAGTTCGGCAATATCTACACGCGCATCATGAATCCGACCACGGCGGTCTTCGAAGACCGCATTGCGGCACTCGAAGGCGGAGTCGCGGCGCTTGCGACATCGTCGGGACAGGCCGCCCAGCTGCTCGCCATCTCGACATTTGTCACGGCCGGAGAGAACATCGTCGCGACAAGCAATCTCTACGGCGGCACGTACAACCAGTTCAAGGTCACGTTTCCGCGGCTCGGCATCAACGTGAAATTTGTCGACTCCGACGAGCCCGAAGCATTCCGCAAGTTGATCGACGAGAAGACCAAGGCGATCTACGTCGAGACGATCGGCAATCCGCGTCTGAACATTCCGGACTTCGAGGCTATCGCGAAAGTGGCGCACGACGCCGGCATTCCCCTCGTCGTCGACAATACGTTCGGCGCCGGAGGATATCTGGCGCGCCCCATCGACTTCGGCGCCGATATCGTCGTCGAATCGGCCACGAAATGGATCGGCGGACACGGCACGTCGATCGGAGGCGTGATCGTGGACTCCGGAAAATTCAATTGGGGCAACGGCAAGTTCCCCATCTTCACCGAGCCGAGTCCGGGATATCACGGATTGAAATTCTGGGAAGTGTTCGGATCGGGCGGATCCTTCGGCAATATCGCGTTCATCATCCGCGCGCGCGTCGAGGGATTGCGCGATCTTGGACCGTGCATCAGCCCGTTCAACTCGTTCCTCCTCCTTCAGGGACTCGAAACACTGTCGCTCCGCGTCGAGCGCCATAACGAGAACGCATTGAAGGTGGCGCAATGGCTCGAGAAACATCCGAAGGTCGGCTGGGTCTCATACCCCGGTCTGGCCTCGCATCCGTATCACGCGAGCGCGAAGAAATATCTGCGCAATGGACTTTTCGGTTCGATCATCGTGTTTGGAATTAAAGGCGGGATCGAAGCGGGCAAGACATTCATCAACAATGTGAAGCTCGCGAGCCTCCTTGCGAATGTTGGCGACGCGAAGACGCTGGTGATCCATCCGGCATCGACGACGCATCAGCAGCTCAGCCAGGAGGAACAGGCCCAGTCGGGAGTGACTCCTGATATGATCCGCGTCTCCGTCGGGATCGAACATATCGACGACATCATCGCCGATTTCGAGACAGCACTCGCAGCAGTCTGATCGAATCGGTGTTCGGTCATGACGCATTCCTGATCGAATACGAACAGCTCACAAGGCATGTGAAGGAATTTTTGAAGGATTGACATCGAGCTGCCTGGAATGTGTGACAGATCGGTCGCGTCGCCGGGGCGATTGACCATGCAGGCGGGTAATTTATCGTTTGTGAATGAATCGTACATTTGCTACATTTTGCATACAATTCTCAGTCACCTGAAAGTCGCTGCAATTTGAACGCACAACCTCGCATTGGAATCGATGTCCGAAAATATCGCGATTTCGGGATCGGGACATACATACAAAATCTGCTCGATCAGTTTCGGACGTATGCGGAGTGCAGTATGACGCTCTTTGCGGCAGAGTCGGATGCTGCATCGCTTGCCGCTCAGTACAACAATCAGGGGTGGACGACCGAGATCAATGCCTCCCCCAAATATTCGATTCGGGAACTGTTCTCGCTCTCAACGCAGGCGAGCGCGCAGAAGCTCGATGTGTTGCACTGTCCCCATTATACGCTTCCTGTGGGACTCGACTGCCGGTCAGTCGTGACGATTCATGATCTGATACAGCTCCGGTTCCCTCAATATTTTTCACTTCCGCAACGCACCTATGCGAAGCTGATGATCGGGCACGCCTGCGCGCATGCCGATCGCATCATCGTCGATTCCCGGTTTACACAGACCGACATCGAACAGGAATTCCCGAGCTCGATCGGGAAGATCGAAACCATTCCGTTGGGCGTTTCAGAACATTTCGGGCGAAGGCTTTCGGCTCAGGAGAACGAACAATTCCTCGCGCGCTTCGGATTGACGCGACCGTATCTGCTCTATGTGGGCAGCGCAAAGATCCATAAAAATATCGGTCTGCTGCTCGAAGGCTATCGGCGTTCGTCGATCAGCAAGGATGTCACGCTTGTCAGCGCGGGAGAACCGATTTCGAATAACAGCGAGGCGGTCCGATTCTTCGCCGATGAATCGTTCCGCCGCAGCATCAAAGAACTCGGACGAATCAGCGACGCCGATCTTGCATCGGTCTATCAAAATGCGATGGCCGTCGTGCTTCCGTCCCGCTATGAGGGATTCGGTTTCTCCGTTGTCGAAGCGATGAAAGCCGGCGTGCCGGTGATCGGCGCCCGAGCGGCATCGATTCCCGAAGTGATCGGCGATGCGGGACTGTTGTTCGATCCCGATTCGGCGGATGAGCTCGCCGATCTCATCACGAAAATTGCGGACGATGAAGAGCTCAGACGCGCTCTTGTTGAGAAGGGAAGCGAACACGTGCGCCAGTTCTCATGGCAGGCGTGCGCCGAAAAAACGATGCATGCATATCTGAAGGCGCTTCAATGAAGATCGGACTCTTCGGCGGCACATTCGATCCGCCGCATATCGCTCATCTCATCACTGCGGAATATGTCCGCGATACGGCACAGCTCGATCGCATTCTCTTCATCCCTTCATATATTTCGCCGCACAAACGACGCGGAGAGGAATCGAACGCCGCAGATCGCCTGGAAATGACGCGGCGTGCAATTGAAGGCAATCCGCATTTTGAATGCTCCGAGTACGAGGTGCGCAAGGGTGCGGTCTCGTATACGGTCGAGACGCTCGAATTCCTGCACGCGGCGAATCCCGGGGCGCAATTATCGATGATCATCGGCATGGATAATTACCTCGACCTGCATACCTGGAAAGATTCCGGGCGTATCCTTGAGCTGTCGGACGTCATTGTGATGAATCGGGGAGGGGTGGATGCGGGCGAGCCTGTGGGCATTGCGGCCGATCGTGTTCGATTCGTTCCCGTTCCCGATCTCGACATCTCGTCGTCAGGCATCAGGGAGCGAATCAGAAATCATCAAAGCGTTACCTATCTTGTTCCGTCCGCCGTGGAGCAGTACATCGTCGCCCATCATCTGTATCAGGAACTTCCTTAATGACGATCGCCGTTCATCCGCCATCGTGCCGCACTCTATGCACCGCGATCGGTCCGACTCTTATATCGAATAGCCGAGAGAGAAGTACGTCTCGATCGATCCCCAGGTGAAGGGCGATTTGGGAATATCCTGTCTGATGTGAAAACTTCTTCCGATCGACATCGTGGCCGGGCCGAGAGGCGTGTCGATTGAAATCCCTCCGCCGATACCGTGCTGCATATCGTTCAGTCTGATATTTTTCGGTTCGGGCCATGTGGCGCCAAGATCGTAGCGCACGGATGCGTACGCGTCCCAAATGATTTTAAATGGGAGTGCGAAGCGATATTCGATATTCGCCAGAAAGATCTGACGGCCGAACGTGTCATCCTCGCGTGTTCCGTACAGCATCGATTCGCCGCCCAGTGAAAACTGCTGCGACAAGGGGAGCGTCTTATCGGCGTATCCGAACATGATGCGCGGATGGAATGTGTGCCGGGCGAAATAGGTGTTAAAAACTTCGTACGAGAAGAAAAACCGCGAATAGCCGGGACTTCCCGATTTGAAGAGTGTCGCTGTTTCCCACGAAAGGTTCATGAGCGATCCGGTGCGGGGGAACGGATACCGATCCTGCGCGTCGATTGTTGAGCTGAGTTTGAATACCTGCATCGAATAAGCTTCGGGATGCGGAGCGGCGCCCGACAATCCATCGAGCGTCACATCTTCGAGCTTGTATTCGAGCGAGACGATGCCGAGGCGTTCGACCTGCCGACCGATCGAGAAGGCGCCGCCGTACGAGACTGTTTCATATTCTCCGGTCGCGATGCGGTTGAACCGGTGAGGCGATCTCACAGTTGAATCGTTGCCGAAGACGAACGTGTTTCTGAGCGTATGATGCGCCGAGAGGCTGAAGTTGAAATACGTGTTGAAGATACGGCTGGTTTTGATCTCGGCGCCATATTTCCGGTTACGCAATCCGCCGGCGAAGGCGATGCCTGCTTCGGTGGCAGAACCGAACAAGTTCTCGTCCCTGAGGCTCAGCAGCGGCTGCACATTGCGTTCGTTATCGATGCGTATGCCGAGCCGCAGAAGCTCAGCATGCCGCTCGCGCACCTGCACCGCCACAATTGTCTTCCCGCCTTCATAACGGAAATCGATCGCCGCATGTTCGAAGAGATTCGTGGCAAGCAGATTGGCGATCGCCCGTTCGGCATTGGTGAATGTGAAGAGATCGCCTTCGGTGAACGGGATCTCGCGCCAGATGACCCAGTCGCGCGTTTGTTCGTTGCCTTCTATTATAATGCGGTCGATGACCCCCTCGTCGATGTCGACGTGGAGCGATGAAGAATCTCTCACGAAATACATCGACTTGACACAGGCGAGCGAATATCCGTGCGCGCGATATTTTGTTATGAGCGAATCGGAGACGTGTCGTCGAAGCGTTTCGGAGTACGGCGCAGGCGTCAGTGTGGCAATGGCGCCTGTCAGTTCAGCAGAATCGAGCACGGTCGCGCCTGAAATCGACACGGAGCGGACGATCGGAAGGGATATCGCGGGCGTCTGCGACGCATAGACAGCGGCATAGCGTGCGGCCGACGCCGAGATGCTGTCGCGCAGCGCAGGCAGCGCCTGTTCGACAGCCCTTTCGCCTTGCGTGATGAGCGTGTCAAAATCCGTAAAATCGCTGGGCAGCCGCTTGTCCTTGACCGGACGGATGACGATTGTCGCCTCTTCGAGCGATTTCTTATTCCCGGCCTGCGCCATGATGCCGATGATCTGGTCGGCGATCTCCCACGGCATATTCAGCTGATCGGCAGTGCGAAGCGGACTCGTCACATCGACGGCGATGACAATGTCGGCTCCGAGTTTGCGCGCCACATCGACCGGAATATTCGACATGAGTCCGCCGTCCATCAGCTGCATCGAATCGCGTTTCACCGCGCTGTAGAGCAGCGGCACGCCCACGCTGGCGCGCATGGCTTCCGAGAGATTGCCCGCATCGATGATGATGCGCTGTCCCGAGATCATATCCGTCGCCACAGCGCGGAAAGGGATCTTGCAATCATCAAACGACGTGCGCGGATGGTACAGACTCTGCATCGTGAGCTGATTTAAAAAACGCGAAAGATTCTTCCCGGTCGAGATCGACGAGGGAATGACGGGCACAAGGCCGTCGAGACGGATCACGAGCTGGCTTCGGTCGGCGATCTGTTTCTGTTCGATGAACAGACTCTTGCGATCGTAGTCGTCGGACAATGAGAGGATCGATTTCCACTCCGTGGTGTCGATCAGATCGGTCAGCTGCTGCGTAGTGTACCCTGAGGCGTACAAACCGCCGATGATGGCGCCCATGCTCGATCCCACGATGAAGTCGATGGGGATGTGATGCTTTTCGAGCGCGCGCAGCACTCCCACATGCGACAGTCCTCGCGCGCCGCCGCCGCTTAACACCAGCGCAATCGTGGGCCTGTCCGGCAGCGGCCGGATGCGTTCAGTGTCCGATCCGGCGTGCAGCCCGTGCGGACAGAGGCAGGCGAGCAGTGCCATAAAAAAGGCCGGCATGAGCCGACGCTTCATTCGAACGACGATGCGATGTTCAGGTTCGTGTTGATGTTCATTCATAACAATCGGGGGCGGTGATGCACAGCGACAGCATGTGCGGGAAGCAATGCGATTTCGGCTTCCTTGTGTCAAGATACGCGAAAATTTGCTTAAAAAAAATACCCGAAAAACAGCGCGGGCAATGGGGGATGCGAATAAAAATTTTGTTGTGGAATATTAAAAAGAGTTGTATATTAGACGCGTAATTAACAGGTACAATGATGTTGGGGTTGTCACTCCGCAGATTTTTCAAGAACAGCTGTAAGGGGTACCTTCCTGCGTTAGAAAAATCAGAAGTGAGAAACAATACGTTGTACATCCGTCTTGGAAGGGCGGAGTTTTTTGAAAAATCTTTCTAGAAAGGATCTTTTCCATGGAAACCGGAAAAGTCAAGTGGTTCAATACTGCTAAAGGTTTTGGTTTTATCTCTCGCGAAACAGGCGAAGATGTGTTCGTGCATTACAAATCCATCACGGGGGATGGATTCAAGAATTTGGCTGAGGGTGAATCAGTCCAATTCGAAGTTGAAAAAGGACCGAAAGGTTTGCAGGCAGCAAACGTGTCAAAAGTGAATGCCTAATCAACAAACGAAAACGTCCCGGCTTTGCGGTCGGGACGTTTTTGTGTTTTAAAGCTCTTCACTTTCCTCGTCGGGCAATGGCGGGAAGATATCGATCTTTGTTTCATCGGCGATGAAGACACGCGAGCACATTTCCCCCTTGTAACGGCCCTCCCGCTTGCATCCTTCCATATGCTTTTTTACAGCTTCAACATCCGCGGCACCGTCATCGAAACAAAAATTATCAAGTTTAATACCACACTCCGTGCAGAACACGATTTTGCGTCCTGCGTCTTCATCATTTTTCATAGCACAAAGGTTTGGTTGATCGACGCTACGTTCTCTACTCTCTCAAACCGTCGTGTGTGGTAATTGGTTCCGCGATTACGGCACCCGCACTTCCCATGGAACTCTCTTGTAAAGACAGAAGTAACTACCAACAGCCAACGGGCTTGAATACTCATTTATTTTCAGATCGGAGACGACGCTCTGGATTTCGTCGGGGAAGCGATTCACGTCGACCTCACCCAAACGTCCTTTCTGGGCGCGCGATGCGGCGATCGAATACAACGAGGCAAGGCGCTCAAAATCTTCCCCATGCAGAAGCTGCGCATAGACCGTGTCGGCGATGTCTTTTGTAGGGCAGACGATCTCCAACAGTCCCATCATCACAGGTTCGGCACTTTTTACGATTGCATGGAGGTCGATCCAGAGTTTTACCGGGGTGCCGTTATACATCGCCGGTGTGAACTGCCAGTGTCTGATCTTCTCGACCGCCACCGAATCCCACGCGGCATCGCCGCTCCAGTGATCGAGCTCGACGCGATGCACCGAGCCATCGGTATTGACCTGAAGCTTGATGTGGAAATCCTGACGATAGGCTGTCAGATTCTGCGGCAGGGCAGGAAACGGCTCCTGGTTGATAAGCCTGGGAGCCACGTACGTCTCCATGGGCATCGAACCGGCACAGCCTGCGAACAGGATTGCGAAGAACAGTAGATACTGTTTCATGGCACACCTCCTGATTTCTCGGTACAAAAGTGCCAACTATTTCAATCAAAATCAAGTGCGCCGGTACAAGTTAATTCCAAGTAAACTCCTAGAAAATCGAATAATTAATGCCCAACGCAAGCGTTTGTTTCACCTGCGTACGCGGCGAGATCTGCACGTCATTCATGAGCACGATGTTGAGCGATACCACGATGTACTTGCTCACCTTTGCCGTGAGCAGATTGTCGCTCCGCACGACGACGCGATCGAGGTGGTTGAACGGATCGAACAGCTCGATGTGCGACGTAAATAAAAGATTCTCATCAAGTTTCGCCTGGATGTCAGTGACCGATTCAAGGCCGCCCTCCGTTTTCGTCTTCTCAATCGCAGGCGTCGTCTTGTCGTCGGCATATTGCGTGTACGTGCTCGTGATCACTTCGCGAAGCGCCGCGCCGAAACGTGTCTTGATCCACTCTGCTGGTTTGTATTCACCGCCGATTGATTGCACAAGGAATGCGGGATCGAAAAAGTCGGACACCGCTGTGCGTGTGTCGGCCGCATCGTTTGCATACGTGTATCCGGTCGCGAACTGTGTCTTGAGCGTCGCCGCAGCGTACGGATTGACGAGCCATCCTGTGCGGTACGAAAGAACGGATTCGAGGTCGATCTTATCATCTGTCTTGCGCACCGTCTTGTTGTCGAGCTTTGTCTGGCCGTACGCAAATTTGTAATTGTTCACCCAGTTCCAGACCGGCGCTCTCATTTCCGATTTGCCGTCGAGATTGATCGTCCACGACATCGCGTTCTCACCGCCTTGCGCCCAATCGGAATACGCGACCTGCGTTGCTGCCAATCCGGCAACGAGCGTGTGTTTCCATGTTGTATCGGGAGGTGTCTGTGCGGCGGCGGTCAATGTACAGAGAGTCAGCAAGATCAATAAAAGTCGAAGTGGTTTCATGGCGTGTCCTTATGACTGGTTATGAAGTTAACATGCCTGTGCGCACGTACCCGTGCACGGTACGGATGACTCGCACACGCATGCCTGCAATTGCGCGATGCGCGTACTGCCATGTGTGATGAGAGAAGCGCGCGTCGTGTGACTATGCAACGACGGACGTGCAGTGCCCGCATCTCTTGGCCTCGAGTGGAATATCCATGAGGCATTCAGGACATTTTTTCGAACTCGGCGGAGGAGGCGCGGGTTGTTTGCGCATGCTGTTGATGCCCTTGACCAATAGAAAGATTGCAAAGGCGACGATGAGAAAGTCGAGCACGGTATTGATGAATGCGCCGTACTTGATCGCCACACCCGGCGCGTCGGCTGTCGATTCCTTGAGAATGACCATGAGCCGGGAAAAGTCAACACCGCCGAGCGCCATGCCGATCGGAGGCATGATGACATCATTGACAAGCGAGGTGATGATTTTTCCAAACGCGGCGCCGATGATGATACCGACGGCCATATCGACGACGTTACCCTTCATCGCGAATTCTTTGAATTCTTTCACGAGTGCCATAGGGAAATCCCTCCAAGTGATGGTGATGTGTGTAGGTAGGTGTAAAACTCAATCACAACATACAACCCGCGCGCATGGTATGCAAGTGAAAAATTCAATCCGTCTGCAGGAGAACATGATCTGTCATCCTGCAGACGAAAATCACAGCGAAGGCGAACCGTTACTCAAGCGTGACGGTTCCGGTCGATCGGATGTCGCGCGATGAGCTTCCGATGAGAAGTTCGTAATTACCCGGTTCGGTCTTCCAGGCATGCGTGCCCGAGTCGTAGTATGCGAATGCCGACGGATCGAGCGTCATTGTTACTCGTTTCTTTTCACCCGGCCTCAATGCGACTTTTACGAATCTCTTCAGTTCCTTCATCGGCCGATCGACAGACGGATGCACGGGACGAATGTAGAGTTGCACCACCTCGCTGCCTGCGCGCGCGCCGGTGTTCGAGATGTCTGTGCTGACTGTGACAACCGCGTTTGTCCGGGCTTTCACAGGTGCAATCGCACATGGTCCGTACGCGAACGTCGTGTACGAGAGTCCGTGTCCGAACGGATAGAGAGGATCGATTTTTTTTGTATCGAAATGCCGGTAGCCCACATAGATGCCTTCTGCATAGTTCACCGATCCGCCCGGACCCGGATAATTGCCGAACGCAGGACAATCCTGCCACGACTTCGGGAATGTGGCGGGAAGCTTGCCCGATGGATTCACATCGCCGAAGAGGATGTCCGCAATTGCAGTGCCGCATTCCTGACCGCCGAACCATGCTTCGAGTATGGCGGGCACCGTATTGTTCCATCCGGTCATCACAATGGGCGCGCCGTTTTGCATGACGACGATCGTGTTCTTGTTGACATTTGCGATCGCTGCGATCAGTTCGGCCTGACCGTCGGGAAGTTCGATCGATTTTCTGTCGGCGCCTTCGGTTTCGATCGCGGGCGATGTGCCCACAACAACCACTGCGGCATCGGCATTGCGCGCCGCGGCAACGGCCTCATCAATCAGATTGGCGCCGGGTTTCGTCCACCCGAATTGCATGCCGGCGCCCCCGCCGTCTTCATAGAATTCGATGCGGATATCGTACTCTTTCGTGCTGTCGAGATCGATCGAGCAGGTATTGGTGAGCATAGCGTGATTGGTCCAATCGTCGATCATCTTTTTGCCGTCAACGAAGAGCCGCACGCCGTCGTCGCTTGCGGTCTGCAGCGTATATCGGCCGCTTGCGGCGGGCTTGAGCTTGCCCGTCCATCGGACCGAAAACTGATCGGCGTTGATACCTGGCGCCGGACTTTCATTCCATATAAAATCGAGCTTTGCGTCGGTGCGCGTGAGTGCGGGCGCGCCTTCGAGCTTCATATTGTTGAAATATTCACCCTTCAACCCATGTTCTCCCGGCTTGCCGTCTGCGGGTATCAGCGCCGACGATTCGATCACAGAGATGTCGCCTTCCATGCGCATGCCTTTTGCGAAGCGGATCCTTGAGGCGCCGAGTCTCTTCTCGAGCGCAGCCCGCGGCGATACGGTGATCGATGGATTGACTTGCGAACTACCGCCGCCGCCCGGGCGGGCGATATCGGCGTTGGGGCCGATGACTGCAAGCGTGCGGATTTTTTTCGCATTCAACGGGAGCGTCTCGCCGTCATTTTTCAACAGCACCATCGCGGCTTGCGCCGCGGCTAATGCCGTGGCACGCTGTTCTTTCTCATTCACTGCGACGGCCGATGTTTGCTTGGCGAACAATCCGGCTTTCATCATCACGCGAAGCAGGCGGCGCACCTTATCGTCGATGACCGATTCCTTGACCGAATCTTCCTTCACCGCTGCAATGAGTTTTGCATCGAAGAACTTTCCATTCGGCATCTCAAGATCGAGTCCGTGATTGGCCGCGTTCACCGTCGAATGCGTCGCACCCCAATCGGAGACGATGAATCCCTGAAAGTTCCACAATCCTTTGAGGACGTCGTTCTGGAGATATTGGTTTTCTGTCGCATGCCATCCGTTGATCTTGTTGTAGGCGGCCATGATCGTCCATGTGTCTGCCTCTTCGACCGCCGCCTTGAATGCGGGCAGATAGATCTCATGCAGCGTGCGTTCGTCGACGCGCGTGTCGATGAAGTCGCGTTCATATTCCTGATTGTTGCAGGCGTAATGTTTTGTGGAAGTGATCACGTGCCGGCTCTGCACGCCGGTGACGTAGGCGACCGCCATCCGCGAGGCAAGCCAGGGATCTTCGCTGAAACTTTCAAAATTTCGTCCGCCTTGCGGCACGCGATTGATATTCACACAGGGACCAAGGATCATATCGCGCCCGTGGGCCTTCGTGTCGTTGGCGATCGCGATGCCGATACGACGCACCATTGCCGTGTCCCACGTTGCGGCCATGGCCGCGCTGACAGGATATGCGGTCGACTTGTCCCACCGTACACCCACGGGACCGTCTGTCATTTTAATCGATGGGATGCCGAGCCGTTTGATCGGCTTGGTGGCGAAACCGGTGCCGCCGAGCAAGTCGACTTTTTCTTCGAGCGTCAGCGATTTCACAAGCAGGTCGATCTGCTGCTCGTCGCGGGCCGAAACCTTCTTCGATTGTCCGAAAGAAGCGTTTCCGACAAGGAGCATGAGCATGAGGAACAGGATGGGGGTTTTCACGAGGCTGTCTCCGGAATGATGATTAAACTGGAACGGCTGTTGATTGTCAGACAGAATCAATTTACATTTAATGATAGTTGATTTCAACCACGACACTGCGATTATGAAAATTTGTATCATCGTTGTCTGCTTCATTCCGACGGTTCTTGCTGCGCAAACGTTTACCGGAGGGTTCGCATTTACGTTGCCGTCGTCCGATACTACCGCACAGCCGTTCCTCCCGTTGTTTCCTGCAGTGCAACCCGATGACGGATCGTTTATCGGCGTCAGCGCCGATGGCCATTTCGTACAGCATGGGAAACCTCTCCGCTTCTGGGGCACGAATATCGTTGCGACAGGCGCGTTCCCCGATACGGCACTGACACCGGTCATTGCCGGCCGCCTTCGTAAAATGGGATTCAATCTCGTGCGGTTTCATCATCTCGATAACGCCTGGGGAGACCAATCGAGCCTCTTCGACTGGCAGAGCGATACGCGACATTTCAATGCGGACCGGTTAAACAAGCTCGAGCGCCTCATTGCCGAACTGAAGAAGAACGGGATCTATGCGAACATCAATCTGCACGTCGGCCGTGTGTTCAGCGCTCGTGACGGCGTACCCGATGCCGATTCGATTGCGAAGTTCGGTCCCGAGATGAGCAAAGGCATCTATTATTTCGATCCGCAGCTGCGCGCGTTGAACAAGGAATATGCAACACAGCTGCTGACGCACGTGAATCCGTTTACGGGAATGAAACTCGCCGTCGATCCGGTCATGGCCATGGTCGAATTGACGAACGAAGATATGCTCATGCGCCTGTGGCGCGCGGGCTCGCTCAGGCCGTATGCAATGGGAGGCCAGCTCACAATCCGACACACGAGGATGCTCGACAGTCTGTGGAATGTGTTCTTAAAAAACCGATATGGAGTCAATTCCGTTTTCGCCGCCGCTTGGAACAATGGAGCCGTCGGCGAGGGGAGTGACAACCTTGTGCCCGATGGCGGATTCGAAACGCTGCCGATCACCCCGCCGTGGCAGCTTGAACAGAACAATCCGACGCTCGCAACCGGCACGCTCTCGCCCGATCCCGTCCGTCCCGCAGCGGGCGCACTCTCGGGCAGGGCGACTGTGACGATGACGGACCGTGTGAACTGGCACATCCAATTGAAACAGACCGGACTCACGATTGTCAAAGATTCGACGTACGTCGTGAAATTTTCGGCCCGGGCCGATTCAATCCGTTCGATCGATCTTTCTGTGATGAAAGAGAGTTCGCCGTACACAGGATACGCCTGGTTGTCGTCCATCGCACTCGGTACGGACTGGAAGACGTATTCGTTCACATTCAAGGCGCCGGCCACGAACATCGGAGACGTGCGTCTCGCATTCCAGCTCGGCGCGCAAAAAGGCGTCTACTGGTTCGACGATGTGACGCTTGCGCGCGGAGGCATCACAGGTGTGCCGCCGGGCGAGGATCTCGATCGGGCAACCGTGCGCCGTGTTGAATACAGCGACTGCCAAGGCTCCACGGATCAGCGTGTGCGTGACATTTCAGAATTTTATCTCGGTCTCTCGCGCGAGTGCCTTCGCGACATGAAATCGTTCCTTCGCGACTCGCTCGGTGTCCGGGCGCCTGTGACCGGCACGAACTGGTTTGCCGATCAGGCCGAGATCGCGACGCAATCCGAAATGGATTATATAGACAATCACGCATATTGGGACCATCCGACATTTCCTTCCACGCCGTGGTCGCCGACAGACTGGCTCATCAGCAACACCGCGATGGTGAAGCGATCGGACTGGAGCACATTTCCGTCGCTTGTGGCCGGTGTGGGCATCGCCGGCAAACCGTTCACGATCAGCGAATACAATCATCCGTTTCCGAATCGATACCAGGTTGAAGGTCCGCTCTTCCTTGCATCCTACTCGTCGTTTCACGATGTTGACGGAATCATGATCTTCGATTATAACGGTGCCGCCGCCGACTATACGCGCGATGATATCAGCGGATATTTCGACATCCACCGGAACACCGCGATGATGTCGCTCATGCCGTCGTTGGCGTTTGCATATCGAAACGGACTCATTGCGACGGCGAAACAGACGCTGCTCATCGATTTTTCAGAACAGGATATTTTGCAGATGCCGAAGAACGACGCGCCCGTGCTGTTCAACAAGGCGATCGCGCTCGAGCATGGACTTCGCGCATCGGGGTATGCCTCGACGGCAACCACCGCCGCATCGCTTCCATCACCTTCCGTCTCCGGGACGTCCATTACCGACACGCGCGAGATCGTGTGGGACAACCAGGGGATGCTTACTGTTGCAACGCCGCGCTTCGCATCCGCAGCCGGCTTTTTTACATCGATGCCCGATCGCACGGCCGGAGCGATGACGGTCC
>DATGXR010000565.1:0-3080 GCA_035298825.1 Bacteroidota bacterium | reverse complement strand
CTGCCGCTCCTTTCTGGCCGCCTCATCATCACCGCCAGCGGGCACGAGCGAATCCGGATCGGTCTTGAAGCGCTGTCTGTAGAGCTGCAGTATTCTTCCATTATCCGATTCGGTCAGTTCGGGATCCGTTCCTCCCATCGCCCGGACCTGTTTGAGCAGCCGAGCTTCGGCAACGGCGAGACGATCAAGCGAATCGCACACAAGGCCCCGCACCTCGAGCTTCAAACCTGGACGTTCATTGAGCGCCTTCACAAGCGATGTGAGTTTCGTTTGTTCGGCGGCTTCGAGCGAATCTGTACCGGGACGGAATTGCACGGCGCTGAGATCTTCCTCTCCCGAGCCGATCAGACTTCCCAACAGTTTGAACGGCGAGAGCACGGCCTTCGACAATAGATTCACAAGCACTTTGACCACGATTGGAAAGACGCTGAACTCCGGATCGTTGAGACTGCCCTTGATGGGAAGATCGAGATCGATCACACCCTTTGAATCCTTCAGCAGCGCCACCGCCAATCGCACCGGAATGCTCGTCACATCGGGCCCTTCAACTTTTTCGCCAAGCGTGAGCTGATCGACGACGATTGAATTCTCCGCTTCGAGCATATCCTTATTGAGTTTATAATGAAGATCGAGCGAGAGCTTGCCCTTGTCAATCTTGTATCCGGCAAATTTTCCGAAATACGGAGTAAATGTCGTGAGCTCGATATTGTGAAACTTCATCGAGATGTCGGTATAGGTATCGGCGCTGAGTGGGTTGATCTGCCCGCGGATTTCGACAGGAGCGTAGCGATCGACCTTGCCATCGAGCGTCATTTCGGCATGCGTCAGTTCCTGTGAATTCATTCCGACAATCGATCCGTTCAATGACTGAATGCCCGTGACGAAATTCGGCGAGAGCGAATAATCGGCGAAGTTCATCGATCCGTTTACAACGCGGATGAGTTTGATCTTTGTCGGAATTCCCGCTTCGGCGCGGGCAAGCGTATCGGCTTTCGCTCCGGAATCCGGTTGGGCAGCGTCGATCGGATGGATTGCCATGATTCTCTGAACGTTTGACGTCCGGGTGGAATCGATGATGAACCGGATATAGGCTTCATTCGCGACGATCTCGTCGATTGCAAGGGATGCCGGCGTGCGCGCAAATGTGATATGTTGTATCTCAAGCGATCGCCAGCGCAGAAAATCCCTGTTGACAAGCGGATCGATGGCGCGAAGCGAAGACACCGACGCGTTGCCTGCAAAATTCATTGTCGTATCCCGCCCAATGGCCGCATACGTGACTTTTCCCTTCACCCCGAGTTCGCCCGACTCGATGATTAGTGTTCCAAACTTATCGACAAATTTCTGAAATGTCGGCAGGTGAATTGCCGAACACGAGAGCATGACTGTGGCGGTTACGGGTTCATCGGTGAATGTTCCATCGACGCTGAATGATCCGGTCGGTTTCATTCCGCCGCGAACGCTGAGCGAGGCCGGTGTCGACGAGAGCACATTGTAATGCTCGATTGTGAGTGAGACTGGTTCCAGGACGAGATCAGTGGCGGGAGCAGTGTTCTGATCGGCGACCAAAACTGAATTATCTTCAAACTGGATCCGGTCCAATGTGATCTTCCACGGTGCTTCCTTCGGCGCAGTCGGATCGGGTTTCATCATCAGCAGCGCGGAAAGTGAAAATGATCCGTCGATTTCGCGTTTGGTGCGCAGCACCGCATTTTTCCCGCGCAGAGAACCGATGCGTATCGACTTCGAGCCGTAGTCGAGATTCATGTTGTCGAGCGAGAGTATGGGACAGACCATCTGTTCCGTCTTTGTCTCATTATCGATAAGCCGAAGAGACTTGGCATTCATCCCCACTTGTGTCAAATTGAATTGCATCTTCGGAGCGGACATATCGATGGCATAGCGGGCCGTGCCCGAGAGCTCGCCGTCTGTGAGTTCGTAATTCAATCGGTCCTGCATGAATTCCCAGAGCGTGCGGGCTTTGATCCCCTGCAGCGAGATGGCGCCGGATGATTTGAAGGGCGCCGCCTGGATCGTTCCCTGCCAGGAGATTTTTTCTCCGCGATCGGTGCTTGCATCGAACGCATATTCTCCTTTTTCATCCGGACGCGTCGTGAAGTCGTTGAGTTTCAGATTGAGCGAATCGACACGCGCGATGCGCGCCGGAGCATGTGAGCGGTCCTCGTAGATTGTGCGGCCACGCGTGAGTTCGAACCGGTCGATGACCACGAAAAATTTCCGTACCGCCGCGGCCGTATCGGCAGCGGGTGTGGATGCATCCGACTGCGCCATTGAGGGAAGATTCGTCGTGCCATCCCTGTGCACTTTCACATGCACGAACGGACTGTCAATCGCGATCTCTGAAAATGCGGTCGCTCCGATGAACAATGATCTCGCTTCCACATTAATATAGAGGCGCTTGAATGCGAACAAGGAGCCGCTTGTGTCTTTGTCGGCCAGCGCGAAATCATCGATCGTCACAGACAGCGCAAACGGATTGAGACGCACCGAGCCGATCGAGGCCTTGAGTCCCGTGGCGGAGGTGATCGATTCCTCTAATTTCGTTCGGAGAATTGAAGGGAGGATAAAAAATCCGGCAACAGCATAAAGCAGTATGAGGACCGCCGCCACGATGAGCGCGATCCGGCCGAGTGAATATTTTTTTGTTTTCATATGCGATCGAAGCGAAGTGTATATGTGTGTGTGCACAGGACAGGGTCACGACATATGGAATCCACCTGTAAATATACAGAAAAATTCCCGCCCTTCAATACGATCTGTGAAAGCAAACGGCGAACGAGCGATTGGTGAATGTGCGATATATGAACGTGCGACAGATGAATGTTACAGCGCCAGCGAGAGAGACACGAAGAGATTCCTGCCGGGCTCACGACGGATCATTCCGCGAAGCGTGCTCAGATGTGTGCGATACAGGAGATTGAAAATATTTTCGACACCGGCCCTGATGGTGATCGATGCATCGTGCGATGCGAGAAACGGCATCGGCAGTGCCACACTCGAGAAGCCGGCGCCTGCTACACCATAGCCTGGCGTTGCGGGTTCGCCCTGAGCGATCCTGT
>DATGXR010000564.1:0-2861 GCA_035298825.1 Bacteroidota bacterium | reverse complement strand
CAGGTGCTCGAAATTGCGAAAACAGCGCTGCGTACGCATGCCATTACCGGCTCGCGCGGAGGGATGATCGCCGACGTGCAGAAGAATGGTCCCGCGGATAAAGCCGGATTGCTGATCGGCGACGTGATCACTGAAATCAATGACACGCGCATCGAAAGCATCGACGATCTTCATCGGTTATTGTCGCACGAGATGATTGGAAAGGATTCAATCGTTCAATTGCTGCGGATGGAGCGGAAACTCATGATGTTTGTGAGGCCGGAAGAGTTGAAATAAATCCCGGGACAGACACATCATGTCGATAGTGGAAAAAGTATGTGGCCGCCGATGAGGCATGGCGCTGTCTTACCAAAGTGTCAGTGGAGTATTGTATATCGTCAATCACTTGAAATTGCAGGGAGAAAAAGAAATCGCCGGTCTTTTATTTTACACCTTCGTGTCGTACATTGATGCATTCGATTGCTCGCCGTCCCCGATTGTGTGCGATATGAGAAAATTTCTGCCGCTCGCCGAATATCAGTCATACAGGAAACGAGGGGGACTGCCGCATCATCCATAACACACGTTATTGATCTACACACATATACCGACAGGATATCTACCGTATGCTTCACTATGCAAAAACGAAGATCGTCTGCACACTCGGACCGGCTTCATCGTCGGTCGAGACGATCGAAAAAATGATACGCGCCGGCATGACCGTCGCTCGCGTCAATTTCTCACACGGCTCGCACGACGACCATCTCGCTACGATTAAGCGTGTCCGCGAAGCGGCGGCAAACGTCGGCCAGCCCGTTGCAATTCTTCAGGACCTTCAGGGCCCGAAGATCAGAACCGGCGTGCTTGCGGCGCCCGTCATGCTCAAGGAAGGCGCACGCTTCACGATCACGATCGACGACATCGTCGGCACACAGGAACGCGTCTCGACCACGTATAAGCACCTGCCGCTCGATGTTAAACCCGGCGACACAATTTTAATGGACGACGGACTGCTTCAGTTGAAGGCGATCGAAGTGACCGAAACGGATGTCATCACCGAGGTGGTGAACGGTGGTTTGCTGAAGGATAAAAAAGGGATCAATCTTCCCGGCGTCTCGGTGAGCTCGCCCTCGATGACGGCGAAGGACGAGACGGATCTGCTCTTCGGCATCGCAAACGAGATCGACTATGTGGCGCTTTCGTTCGTCCGCACAGCCGACGACATACGCCACCTTCGCGCATTCATCACAAATGCGATCGGCACGAAGCGCCTTCCGGTCATCGCAAAGATCGAGAAGCCCGAGGCGCTGGCCGATATCGACGCCATCATTGCCGAAGCCGACGCACTGATGGTCGCACGCGGAGATCTCGGTGTTGAAACACCGACGGAGAATGTACCGATGGCGCAGAAGATGATCTGCCGCAAGGCCAACGCAGCCGGCAAGCCCGTCATCATCGCAACGCAGATGCTCGAATCGATGATCGAGAATCCCCGTCCTACGCGCGCCGAGGCGAACGACGTGGCCAATGCGGTGCTCGACGGAGCCGATGCGGTGATGCTCTCGGGTGAGACGTCGGTCGGCAAGCATGTGGTGACCGTTGTGAAGACGATGTGTTCGATCATCAGAAAGGCGGAGGAAGGGGCGAAGGACAAGCTCTATCTCGACGACGCGGCAAGCGACGAACAGGCGGGCGTGTTCAGGGCGCTCGGTCGCTCGGCAACGTTGATCGCAAAGAATATCAACGCCGCGGCGATCGTGTGCGTGACGCATTCGGGGGATATGGTGAAGGTCATCGCGCGCTACAGGCCCGAAACGCCGCTCATCGCGGTGACGGATCTCGAACGCGTGCAGCGGAGGCTGAAGCTTGTGTGGGGCGTCGAATCGATTCTCATCAGCGGGATCGGCGACACCGATGCGACATTCGCCCGCATCCACGAAGAGCTCATCGGCTCGGGAGTGGTGCAACGGGGAGATTACGTCGTAATGACGGCAGGCATTCCGCTGCTTGCGCGCAACTCGACAAACATGATCAAAGTCGAAAAGCTTGAGTGATGCCCGGTCAGAGCTTCGAGTCCGAAATGTAATCGCATGTATCGTACCGGACGTGATAGGAGCGGCGCTCCACATCTTCGGCGTGTTTCTTCAACAGAACCGGGATTGATAAGACGCCTGCTATAATTGCAGTCCACTTGACGATGCTGAGCATTGCTTTCATGAAAATAAAAAGATAGAGGAAGCTCGGATTGATCGATTGTACTCCGGCACAGCACTAGCGCGAATGTGACGCGCGCCCGCATACAGCGCCGGGTTGTATTTGCGTCAAAAAGATACGCAATTTTTACTATTGTACCAATAAAAAAAGCCCGTCGATAGAAAAAATCCGTCGACGGGCTTTTATTTTTTTTCACGCGGCGCAGCAGCATTTGCAGATCCAGCATGCGCTCGTTACGTCCAGGAGCGACGCGCGCAGATGCGCTCGCCACATTCAAACGCGACGCGTACGCATTTAAATGTGCGGCCGGAGTGTCAGAGATAATATTTCTTCACATACTCCGACACCATGCGGTGCGTGTTGTATTGCGGTACAAGCGTCGCGATCGCGCGTCGTACGCGCTTGATCCACTGCACGGGAATGTTGCGCGAGTTGCGTGCGTAAAATTCCGGAATGATCTGGTGTTTGATCACGTCGTACAGGAATTGCGAATCCTGTTCGTCCTGCACGTGCTCCGATGCCGGCTGTTCGTCGCCGCCGATGGACCATCCGTTCGTGCCGTCGTACGCTTCGCGCCACCATCCGTCCATGATGCTGCAATTGAGTCCGCCGTGTATCGAGATCTTCTGTCCGCTTGTGCCGCTGGCTTCGAGCGGGCGGCGGGGATT
>DATGXR010000563.1:0-2666 GCA_035298825.1 Bacteroidota bacterium | reverse complement strand
GGACCGTGGGAGCACAAGCCGATGAATACGAAAATCTACGACTTATCCGTACTCTTTGACGACGACGGAAAAATCTACGCCGTCTTTAATTACGACGAAGTCAGGATGGTCGAGCTCAAGCCGGATATGAGCGGAATTGTCGAAGGCTCGGAACGCGTGATCATTCCCCGCGGCAATGCGATGGGCGAAGGCCATCATATGTATAAAATCAAGGGGAAATATTATATCATCAGCGCCAACTATGCCCCCATCGGCCGCATGCAATGTGCGCGAGCCGACAATCCGTACGGGCCGTATGAAACCGTCTCCATCAGCACCGAAGAGACGATGGGCACGCAGCGGGGCTCGGGAGTGAGAAACGTCGGTCTGGAATCGCCCGTGCCTGAACCCGGATTTAAATTCGAAATTTTTTATCCCGGTCATAACGAGTATGGCGCCGTGCCGATGCATCAGGGAGGAATCGTCGATCTGCCGAACGGCGACTGGTGGGGATTTTCAATGATGGACTTTCTGTCGGTCGGGCGCACAACATTCCTGTCGCCTGTGACCTGGCAGGATGGATGGCCGTACTTCGGGCTTCCGGGAAATCTTGGCCGCTCTCCCCGGACCTGGATCAAACCCAATGTCGGTGTGAACACAACGCCGTCTGCCCCCTATGTGCGCAGCGACGATTTTTCGGGACCCGGGCTTCAGGCGGTATGGCAGTGGAATCATGAACCAGTCGATGGAAAATGGGAGCTCGATACACAGCGCGGCACACTTCGTCTGCACACACTGCCTGCGAAGGATTTTCTGTGGGCAAAAAATACGCTCACACAGCGCGCGATCGGTCCCGAATCGTTTGCGACAACAGTGCTCGATGCGCGCGCGCTTCAATCGGGTGATATCGCCGGTCTGGCCCTGTTGAACATGCCGTATGCGAGTCTCGGCGTCACTCGGACCAAAGACGGATATGCGCTTCGATATTACGATCAGATGACAAATCGGACGATCGAAGAAAAACTTCCATCATCACGAGTGAGTCTGCGCGCAAGCGGTGACTTCGAGCGCGATTTCGCACGCTTCAGCTACAGCACAGATGGCAAGATGTTCATCACGATCGGCGACACGATTCATCTGCCGTATCAGTTGAAAACATTTCAGGGCACACGTTATGCGCTCTTTGCCTATACGACTACAGCGAAAGAAGGAGGATATGCCGAGTTCGAAGACTTCTCGCTTGTTGAACCGTTTGCTGATCGCTCAAAGAATATCCCCATCGGCAAAGTGATTACGATGACAAATCTTGCCAATCAGATGCCTGTATGGGCCAATCCGCATGGCATGATGCATTCGACATCGCCGACATCGAAGGATGCCGGCGGCCCTGGGTGTCAGTTCAGAGTGCAGGACAGAGGCAAAGGCCGGGTCGCGCTTGAGGCCTTGAACGGCACTGGATTTTTGACAGTCGTGGGTGTCGGCATGGCGGGCGATGTCCGGATGACGAAAGAGGAATCGGAGGGCAGCGTGTTTCAGTGGCAGGATATGCTCCATCACCAATGCATGCTCTTGTCGGTGAAGACAAACCGGTTTGTCGGTGTGATCCCCGAAACCGGCGATCCATATTCGGCAAACCATCCCGGGACGCTGCCTGACCGTAAGGATGGAACAGTGCTCACGTGGAGCGTTGTTGGAGGCGAATGACATTCGCTCACGTGCAGGGCGAAAAGTATCGGAGACGAATAGTATTTCCTCACACATGAGGCGCTCACCATTGCGACGATGTGATGCGTGTCTTGGTGAACTTTGGTGTTTTGATCTTTACAATCATATTTATGCATAAGAAGGAGTCAATCGTGAAAACAATCATTGCCGCCACACTCGTATTGTGTGTTGGTCTCTTTGCGCAAACGCATGGACAATCTGCCGTCACAAAAAAACCGTCCGGGCATGAGACCACAATCTGTAACCCGATGAATCTCAGCTACCGATTTTGTCTCGACAAGCCGTCGAGGCGTGAAGCCGCCGATCCGACCATGGTCGTCTTTAAAAACGAGTACTACTTATTCGCATCAAAATCCGGCGGCTATTTTCATTCGAAGGATTTGATGCATTGGGATTTGATCACGACAGCGGACCTTCCGCTCGAGGATTATGCGCCGACTGCCGTCGTCATGAACGACACTGTGTATTTCATGGCATCGAGCGATCATCCGGTGATTTATAAAACCGCCGATCCGAAATCGGGAAAGTGGCAGATCGCGAATGCGGCATTTCCAATCGGCATGATCGATCCTTGTCTGTTTTTGGATGATGACGGCCGTTTGTATTTTTACTATGGATGTTCAAATGTCAATCCGATCTACGGCGTCGAACTGGATACGAGGACGCTCAATCCGATCGGCACACCGAAGGTACTCTTCAACAGCCACAAGGACACATTCGGATGGGAACGAAGCGGCGATTATAATGAGATGCCAGAGAATCCATGGATTGAAGGCTCCTGGATGACGAAGCATCACGGGAAATACTATCTGCAATATGCCGCGCCCGGCACACAGTTTAAAAGCTATTGCGATGGCGTCTACATGTCGACTTCGCCGCTCGGCGATTATACTGTCGCTCCGGAGAATCCATGTTCTTCAAGGCCGGAAGGATTCATCGCGGGCGCGGGACACAGCAGCACG
>DATGXR010000562.1:0-1732 GCA_035298825.1 Bacteroidota bacterium | reverse complement strand
ATCGTGTTCGATCGCGTCATGATTCCCGAATCGTTACGCAAGGAGCCTTGCACGGTCCTCTTATCGAGGATTGAAAAGTCACACTATGATTTTGCACTGGCCTCAAGAGCTCAGGTGGGTGAAACCGATACATTCCTTCCTTCCGAAACCACGGCAGTCCCTTCCAACATTGTTGGCGGCTATGGCATATTTACGGCGATGAGCACCGATACGATAAAGGTTGTGATGCAATGATCAGATATTTTATTCCATTGTTATTTGCCATTGCTTGTCTGCAATCATCCGTCGCCATTGCCCAGACTTCGATCTATGGGTATGTGCGCGATGCATCAACGCAGGAGCGTTTAGTCGGTGCTTCAATACTGATAGAAGGATCGACAAGGGGCACGACGACGAACACATTCGGCTTCTTTTCTCTGCCTGTCGGCAATTCCCGGGCGATCGTGCTTCGTGTGAGTTATCTCGGCTATGAGCCGAAGGTGATGTCCTGGCAAGACAGTGTTTCCGGAGCGGCTCCTGTGATGATCTCATTGCGTACGACAGGGATTCAATCGCCGGAAGTTCTCATCGAAGCCCGGAGAAATGCGACGCCTGTCATCTCAACCTCGATGGGAATTTCATCCATCGCGATTCAGGAGGTCCATACACTGCCTTCTGTTGGCGGCGAAGTGGATCTCGTGAAGGCCGTACAGCTTCAGTCCGGTGTGTCATCGGGACAGGAATGGTCGAACGGATTATATGTGCGGGGCGGGGGATTTGACCAGAATCTGATTCTTCTTGATGGTGTCACAATTTATAATCCGAATCATCTTTTCGGATTTTTCAGCATCTTCAATACCGATGCTGTCAAGAATGTTGAATTGATGAAAGGAGGCATCCCGGCCGAATATGGGGGCAGGCTTTCATCCGTGCTTTCATTTACTTTAAACGAAGGCAACCGCGAACAGATGGTGTGGAAGGGGGGGATTAGCATGATTGCCAGCCGTTTGAGTGTTGAAGGGCCTCTGTCAGAAGACAAATCGGGATCATTTCTGCTGTCTGCCCGACGTTCATACTTCGATACGTTTCTTTGGGCGCTCAATGGGTTTAATGGCGGCAGTCCTGATTTCTATATCTATGATCTTACAGCCAAGGCGAATTATTCCGTTTCGCCGGATGACCGCCTCATGGTCAGCGGCTATTTTGGAAAGGATAATCTGAAACATTCCTCCGGCCCAAATGATATGGATATTTTCAGCATCGATCTCTCGTGGGGAAATCAGGCATATGCATTCAGGTGGAATCATCTCTGGTCTCCATCGATCTTTTCAAATCTCGCCCTTATTTATTCCGATTATGCTTCAGATCAAAAATCAAATGTGTTTAATACAGTGTCGGGGAAGGAACCTTCTGTCAGGGACGTGACAATGAAAGTCGATGGCGAATATTATTGTACGGAACGTCATACGTTCCGGTTCGGAGGAGAATATATATTTCATCGCTTCAGGGCCACTGCCGGACTGTTCCAGGGCAATGATGATGCTGTCACGCTCAATGCCTCTGAAGTTCAGTCCTATGTGTCTCACGAGTGGAGTGTCGCCGATCGACTTCATGTGACTGAAGGTATTCGTTGCGATTATTTTTCCACGGCGCGCCGCGCGGAAATCGATCCGCGGATGAATGTGCGATTGCTG
This sequence comes from Bacteroidota bacterium, assembly GCA_035298825.1. Taxonomy (GTDB): domain Bacteria; phylum Bacteroidota; class Ignavibacteria; order UBA10030; family UBA8401; genus CAISDA01. Next base: position 59 of record DATGXR010000562.1, on the reverse strand, counting down.
ATTTCCGACGATCTATCCGTGAAAGCGTCTTATACGCGGATGCATCAGTTTGTACATCT
>DATGXR010000561.1:0-3222 GCA_035298825.1 Bacteroidota bacterium | reverse complement strand
GCATCTGCTTGTGGACATTGTGGCCAAAGGCGGAAATTTCCTGCTGAACCTCGCCGTGACAGCCGAAGGCGACTACGAGCCCGAGGGATACGACAGGCTCAAAAAAATCGGCGCCTGGATGCGCGTCAACAGCGAGGCCATTTACGAATCGCATCCCGTGCTTCCGTACAAAGATGGTCGCGTCTGCTTCACGAAGCGGGGCGACAACACGATTTATGCGATCTATCTTGCAAGCGAAGATGAAACACACTTGCCGGCGACATTCGCGTTTACGAAATTTGCCATTCCCGACGGCGCCGAGATCACAATTCTCGGCACGAGCGTGAAGGCCGCATGGAAAAAGACAGAGGCGGGCTGCGAAGTGACAATCCCAGAGTCGGTGCGCAAGGCGCCTCCATGCGAGTATGCCTGGACGCTGAAGATCACATACTGAAAGCGTAAATTCACTGGCTCGAGGTCAACCGTGATGAAAAGAACACTTCATGTATGGCTCGCAGTTGTTGCGTGTCTGTTCGTGTGCACGCAGGAGGACGATCTCACCGCGGGAGAGAAGACAATGACTTCAATCCAAGGCTATGCGCGCGCGATCACCGGAGGCGGATTCAAGTATCATTCTCCCACGCCGGCGGTCGACAACGCGCTGTTGGTTCGCGCGAACCGGCTCGTGGGACGCGTCGAGTGGGAAAGCGCCATTGTGCCAACGGACTACCGCGGACAGACGATCTCGTTCATCTGGCTCTTCGCGATCTCACGCGAAAATGTGCGCCGCCCGTTTCATCTCACAGCGGGGCGCGACATTGCGATCGATTTCCATAATCAGTGTGGAACGAAGACCGGCGTGTGGAGCGTGAAGGGAAACAGGAATTCAGTGCTCACCTTCGATGCATTCATGGCCGACCGCAACGACGATCTGATGGGCATTGCCACGCTTGAAATGCCGACGGATGAAGTTGAGAAGGGCAAGTCTGTTCATTTTACGGTGACAGGAGACGACGCGCAGAGTCAGGAATGGTACATGACATTCCAGGGTGAAGTGCGTGAAGAAATTGCATTGTATCCCACCGATTGCATTTCGGAAAAAAACGGCGCGCAATATCAATCGCTCAGTCTGAACATTTTCCATCCTCATCCGGCTGCGACTGCGCGCGTGGCGATTGAAGGCGGACCAAGTCTTGAAGCGCCGCTGTCGATCGGCATGAATACGATCGGGATCGAGATTCCAAGACTGAGTGTTGAACGCACTGTCACGGCGAAGATTACAATCGGTACGGCGGCGGTGGTGACGCGGACTGTCAAAGTCCGGCCGGCGCGCGAGATGACGATCTATATCGTGCCCCATTCGCATATCGATCTTGGATACACAGATCTTCAGTCGGCCATCGAGTTGAAACAATTGCAGAACATGAAAACGGCGATCGGGTTTGCGCGCCGCACAGCCGCGTATCCCGAAGGCTCAAGGTTTGTCTGGAATGTTGAAGTCGCATGGGCGGCGGATCAGTATGTGAACCGAATGTCGGATGCCGACAGGAAAGAATTTTTCGAGGCCGTCAAGAACGGATGGGTGGCGCTCAATGGAATGTATCTGAACCTGCTCACGGGATTGAGCCGGCCGGAAGAACTGCTTCGCATCTTTAAATTCGGGACATGGCTTGCCGACACGACCGGCGTGCCGATCGATGCGGCGATGATCAGCGACATCCCGGGATACACCTGGGGGACCGTCACGGCCATGGCGCAATCGGGCATCAAATATTTTTCGACCGCGCCCAATTCTTTCGACCGCATCGGCGACATTCTCGTGCAATGGGAAAATAAACCATTCTACTGGACCTCCGAATCAGGATCCGAGAAGGTGCTTGTCTGGATTCCGTTCAAGGGATATGCCTTGTCGCACGGGATCAAGGGACTCTCCGACACGTTTGTGCGTGAGTATATGCAGCAGCTTGTCGCATCGCAGTATCCGTACGATATCGCGTATCTGCGGTGGAGCGGACACGGCGACAATGCGGCGCCGGAGATCGAGATCTCGGAATTCGCACGTGAGTGGAATTCGAAATACATCTTTCCGAAATTCATAATTTCATCGGCCAGTACGGCATTCCGTGCATTCGAGAAAAAATATGGAGATCGGATTCCATCAGTCAGAGGCGACTGGACTCCATATTGGGAAGACGGTGCCGGATCGTCGGCGCATGAAACAGCGATGAATCGCGCGAGTTCGGAGCGGCTTTCACAGGCCGAGGCGCTGTGGACGATGAACGATCGAACTCGCTATCCCACGCGCGAATTTGAAGATGCATGGAGGAATGTGCTTCTCTACACCGAACACACGTGGGGAGCGTGGCAAAGCGTTTCCGATCCCGAGCATCCGATGACGAAGGAGCAATGGGCCGTCAAACAGTCGTATGCGCTCGATGCCGACGCGCGTTCGCGCCAGCTGCTTGAAAAAGCCGCAGTTTCGACGGCGGATACGACGGCGCGGCAGATCGACATCTATAATACAACATCCTGGACACGCACGGAAGTCGTCACAATCCCGGCTGAACTCTCTCTTGCCGGTGACCGGATAGTGGACATGCAGAATAATCCTGTTCCGTCCCAGCGCCTGTCCGATGGGACATTGGCGATGATTGTGCGTGAGATGCCGGCATATTCATGCCGGAGATACACAATCGAATCGGGTCGCGCATATTGCGACGCTCCTGTTGCAGTGCGTGGTACCGTGCTCGACAACGGCATCATCACGGTTGGAGTCGATGCGGCCACAGGCACAATCACAGAACTCAGGCTGAAAACAGATCCTGTGAATTTCGCACATGCGAAGGCCGACAGCGGGCTCAACGGCTTCCTCTATCTTCCCGGCGACAAGATCGCGGATGTCCGGATGGACAGTCATGTCCGGATCACCGTCAAGGAAAACGGTCCGCTCGTCGCATCGCTTGTGATCGGGTCCGATGCCCCGTCGTGCAATTCGCTCACGCGGGAGGTTCGTCTTGCATCCGGATGCGAACAAGTGGACATCATTAATACGATCGACAAACAACGGGCGCCGATCAGTCCGACCCCGGGCGACGGCGCCTTTGCGCAGAAGGGCGGCAAGGAGAGCCTGAATTTTTCATTTCCATTCAACGTGACCGATGGACGAGTGTTGCTCGATATTCCGCTTGGTGTGATCGAGCCTGAAAAAGATCAGATGCCGGGCGCATGCAAGAACTGGCTCAC
>DATGXR010000560.1:0-5205 GCA_035298825.1 Bacteroidota bacterium | reverse complement strand
GTCGGAACGGCGGGATTCGAACCCGCGACCCCTACCACCCCAAGGTAGTGCGCTAGCCGGGCTGCGCTACGTTCCGTGCATCACAATGTACATAATTCCGTCTGAAATTCAAAGAGGAATTCCGATTAAATTTTAATTCATGAGGTCAAATCTTCACTAGCAGCTCTTCAAGAAGCGATTTCATCTCGCGGAGATCTTCCTTGAATGTGTCGATACCGGAGACTGGAGACGGTTTCGCATGCGAGCCGACTGCAGGTGTCGGATGCGCCGAAGCCGATCCTGCCTGCGGCTTGTCATCGGCCTGATCGGTCGCAGGAAACAATGTCTCCTGCTTGCCCTCCTGTTCGGTGGTCCAGCTCTTCAGGATCTGCTTCGCTCCCTCAATCGTGTAACGCTCCTCGCGCAACAACTGCTTGATGTGCAGGATCAGCTTGATGTCTTTGTTGCTGTACACCCGGTTGCCCGCCCTGTTCTTCTGAGGCTTGAGCTGCTCGAACTCGGATTCCCAATAGCGAAGCACATATTGTTCAAGATCGGTGATCTTGCTGACTTCGCTGATTGAATAATAGAGTTTTTTAATGCCGGTTGATTTTGTCATAGGATTTTTTCCGCAGTGTGTTTTTTGCAGAGGGACTTTCCACTATCCCTAATAGTATTAAAAACCCATTTGAGTTGCAATATGTAATATTCAACTTGGCACGATTTCCTGGTCCCCGTGACCGGAAGCACAGCTCGTTTCCTTTCTCTGCATTCCGTACGCCGGGGGGTTGCTATTGACTTTCTGAATAGCTAATTTCACCATACACGTTTGGATATGATTGTTTTTTCGGGACCGTTTCAATTACCACCATTTTTCGGAGGAAGTCTTATGAAAAAATTTTTACTCCTTGTTGTATTAGCAGCGCTGGCGGTGAAACCTTCGTTTTCGCAGGTCGATAATAAATTCGACTATATCGACGAGAAGGCGATCAACGCATTCGCCCAGCCTCTTGTGACGTCGCTCGGCGTCGCCATGAATTCAGCCTCATATCACAGCGCGCACATCCCTTCGACGTTCGGATTTTCGATCGGCGTGCGGGCCATGGTGATGTTCATCCCTGACGATCAAAAGACGTTTACCCCGGATCTCCCGGCCGGATATAAATCGGTCTCAGGTTCGAACGCGACCGCAACGTTCCTCGGCAGCGACGGTGCGATTTATTCGGGTCCGAACGGATTCCTCACGTATCCGAGCGGCATCAATCAGTCGAATCTTCCGTTTGCATTTCCCCAGGCTACGGTCTCGCTGCTGGGAACCGAGGTGCTCGTCCGCTATGCTCCACTGAAAATTAAAAGCGACGACGGCGCTGAAACAAAGATCACGCTCTTCGGCCTTGGCCTGCGCCACAGCATCAGCCGGTACATTCCGTTCTGCCCCGTCGATATCGCCGTGCAGGTACTCTATAATAAATTCGAGATCGGAGATCTTGCTTCTTCGAAAAACATGGCATACGGCGCACAGGTCAGCAAGACATTCGGCTTGTTGTCGCTGTACGGCGGACTGCAGTTTGAAAAATCGAATGTGAATTTTGATTATACAACCAAGGTGGATCCGGAAAATCCGCTGTTGCAGTCACCCAAGCATGTCACAGCTGATATCGACGGGAACAACAAGACGCGTCTGACGGTCGGCACGTCGCTCAGCCTCGGCGTGCTCATGCTGAATGCGGATTACAGTTTAGGATCCCAGGCCGTCGCGTCTGCCGGATTAACATTCGAATTCTAAGGAGACTACCATAATGAAAACACTCAAACTTGCTCTCATCATTTTCATCATACCCGCTGCGGCTCTTTTCATGAACGGGTGCATCCTCGACGCGTTCAATGAGCTCACTCAGAACCTGTCCATCGAACGCACGTTTTCCGTGAACGGAAATACGAACAGCGCGGTCAACCAGTCGGCGACGTTCAGACTTGCCGACTCGAAAGTTTATACGGATAATCGTGACAAGATCAAGAAGATGCGCTACAAAGCCGCGGCATTTTGCGTTTCGAAGAATACCGTACCTTCGCTTCAGGGAACGATCATCCTCACACTGAAAACCTCCACCGGCGTTCCCCTGTTCACGAAGACGCTTCCGAATTTCAAGCCGAGCGATTACCTCGGAATCGCGGCGAAGGATCTGGAGCTGACGGCTGCGGAAGTGAATGCGATCGATTTGTACCTCGCCAATGTCGATCTGCTCGATACGATCAGCTTCACGGCAGGATTGCAGTTTCAGAATGTGACACCGGCCAACACGCAGGTGTCGATGGATTGCTTCGTCAGTCTTGCGCTTGAAATGACGATCAAGCCGTGACGGCGGAAGAACGAAAGAGAAAAAGATTGACACGCGAACGTGATAGCGTAGAAACGGTTCACGTGCAAATGTGATTGTGTGAAAATGGTTTTGCGAGAGCGTTGATTATTTGGTGAATAAACAAGGCCGACATCTGTCGGCCTTGTTTATTATTGCTTCAGTTTCGGAATCTGTATAAAGAGCGTCGCTCCCTGCCCCGGCTCGCTTTCGATCCAGAGCTGACAATGGTTCGCCTCGGCGAGCTTCGCTGCAATGTAGAGACCGAGTCCGGATCCCTGCTGCTCGTGCTTCTCGCGATTGATCTGGAAAAATTTCTGGAAGATTTCCTGGTGAAACTCGCGCGCAACACCGGGACCGCTGTCTCGCACGACGAACGTGCAGTCGGCATCCTCTTCGATGAAGCGCACTTCGATCGTTCCGCCGGCCGGCGTGAACTTCACCGCATTTTCAAGCACGCGGCGGATGATGTTCTCAAGATGCGGCAGGTACGCGGCGACAAGCAGCGTCGCATTATCGTCGGGGATCGACACCTGCAGCTTCTTTTTTTGAATCAACGGCTCGCTGTCCTGAAGAAGCCGATGGATAAGCTGGCGCGGAGCGATGAGCGACTCGCAGCGGTCGACCGATTTCATCACCTCGCCGGCTTCAATGCGCACAACGAGAAGGAAGTCTTCCACCATCGAATTGAGGCGCTTGCTTCCCGCTTTCAGCATCTCGAGGAATTCGGTAAAATCCTCCGCCGAAAGCGAATCCTTTCCCTCGGCCAGCACCTCGGTCGCTCCGAGGATCGATGTGAGCGGCGTGCGCATTTCGTGCGAGATGATGTTGAAGAGCTGGCTTTTCATCTGCTCGATCTGCTGCGTGAACGATTCGCTCAGCTGCTGACGGCGCTTCAGCTTGCCCTTGATGACAGACAGGAGCAACTCGGGTTCGAACGGTTTTGTGATATACTCGTCGGATCCGAGCTCCTTGCCGATCTTCACATGCGCGAAGTCGGAATGTCCCGAGACGAAAATGAACGGCGTGTTTTGAAGCCGTGGATTCTGGCGGACGTGCGTGAAGAAATCGAAGCCCGAATATTCGGGCATCGTCACATCCGAGATGATGACATCGGGTGTAATCGTTTCGATCAGTTCGAGCGCGCTGCGCACGCTCATCGCCTTCGAGACTGCATACCCTTCCATCTCAAGTATGGCGCACGTGATATCGAGAAGATCCGGTTCGTCGTCGACGATTAAAATTCTATATTGAGGTTCAGCCATGTGATTCCAATTCAGGCATTATAAAGCCGGGTGAAAAAAAAAGAATCTGCCCCGCCGGACACGACGGGATTTCCTGACGCTCATATTAAATGATTCGCCGCAAACGGCGGTGAATCGGGCCCCGAATGCTTAAAGCGATTTTCCGATCACATCGAGCATCGCACGGTGGATGATCCCGTTGGACGCCAGCGTGGCCGGTGTATAGATACTATCGGCATTGCCGAGGAAATCTGTGACGGTTCCTCCCGCCTCGCGGACCAGGAGAACGCCCGCCGACTTGTCCCACGGAAAGAGCGTCGTCTCCCAGTACCCGTCCAACCGTCCGGCGGCGATGTATGCAAGATCGAGCGCGGCCGAACCGAGTCGACGAATGCCCTGTGCTTCCATTAAAAAATTTGCGAAATGGTCGACGATGCGGCCCGGATCCTGACGGTATGTGTACGGGAAGCCGGTGACGAGCAGACTATTGATGAGCACTTCGGTCGACGAGACATGCAGCTGCTTGCCGTTGAGAAATGCGCCCTTGCCCTTTTCGGCCGTGAAGAGCTCGTCGGCGCACGGATCGTACACGACGCCTGCCACCATCTCGCCCCGGCATTCGACGCCGATCGATACTGAAAAAAGCGCCAGCCCGTGCGTGAAATTCGTCGTGCCATCGAGCGGATCGATCACCCATCGGTATTCCGATTCGATCTCGTGGCTTCCGCTTTCTTCGGCAAGGATGTCGTGCGACGGGAACCGCGAACGGATCTTTTGAATGATGAGTGCCTCGGCAGCTTTGTCGAACTCTGTCACGAGATTCGTCGCTTCGCCCTTCTTGCGCTCGATCGTCTGTATCTTCCCCACGCCTTCGCGCAGTAATTTTCCGGCCTCTCTCGCGGCCTCAATTGCAGTTGTAAGCATTCACGTCCTGTCGTATAAGAATATGGATCAATGATTCTATAATAATCATTTTTCCCGCGATGTTCAATTTGTTTCTCATTTCATTCGGACCTATATTTTACATCACATGAGCAAGGACCGGCGCTCAGGCAGACGCCGCCGCCCCGTTTCATTCACAGAGCCACGACGCATATGGATCACACATCGCTTGTCGAATTATTGACACACACCGCCACTGAGATCTCGCGCTGGGAATCGGCGCTGCCGCTGTTCACGCCCGATGAGTCGCTTTCGGTTTCCGATGCCGACGCCCGCGCGGCCCTGACGCAGTTGACCGATCGGCTGCGCGAAAATTATCCGTTCTTCCATCCGCGTTACGCCGGACAAATGCTCAAGCCTCCCCATCCAATCGCGGTTGCGGCGTATGCAACTGCCATGCTCATCAATCCGAACAATCATGCGCTCGACGGCGGTCCGGCCACGGCGCGCATGGAACTTGACGCAGTGGGACAGATCGCCCGCATGTTCGGATACGATCGGCATCTCGGACATCTCACATCCGGCGGCACGATGGCCAACATCGAAGCCTTGTGGGTCGCCCGTTCGCTTCAACCCGGTAAGGCAGTCGCATTCTCGTCCGCCGCGCACTACACGCACAAACGGATGTGCGGCGTGCTTGAAATTCCCTTCCGCGAAATCCCCGTCAACACTGCAGGCAAAAT
>DATGXR010000559.1:0-3610 GCA_035298825.1 Bacteroidota bacterium | reverse complement strand
GTTGCGAGCACCTGCGTCTGTCCGTTGCCCCGTGCATGCCAGTGCGTCTCGGCGGACCGATGAAGCCCGTACGGATTTCTTTTCCAGTCTCCGTCCTGCATCATCGCGAGTCCTTCTGCGATCTGCTCGACTTGTTTCTTCACGCGCGCATCATCCGAGGCGCGCACGTAATCGATCAGACCGAGCGCAAGTTCCGATGTGGCATCGGCGCCCGTCGTAAAGAGAAGCCACTGCGGCATCCAGCATCCCGATCTGAAGATCGTCCGATTGTACGGCTCGAGCATTGCATCGACATGCGGCAGCGCGGCCGCGACGCTTTTCCGGCAGCGTTCGGCAAACGCGTGGTCCTTCTCCCTGAGAATCCGATACGCGCTCGAGAGACACCAGACGGCGCGCGCAGCCCACCATCCGAACGATTTATACGAGGTTCTGCCCGTTCGATTGATTGAATGATCGGGCAGGATGAAATTATAAAAACGCCCGTCGTCAGCCTGCATTTTCATGACAAACGCGCAGAGTAAGCGCGCATGTTTGCGACTGGCTTCGTCCCGTGTCAGTTCATAATGCCGGAGATACACGACAGCCGCGCGCGCGGCATCGTCGACGCTCGCAATTCCTTCGCTCCCCGGTTCACCGGCGTCCGACCACTCGTATTTCGGATGATTCGCATGAGCATGAACGATGCTTACAGTTTCGCCGCCAAGCGAAATCCTTTCGGTCAGATGATTGAGATGCGAAAAATTCACCAGCGATACCATGTGCTTCCTCCCCATGAAGCGTAACGAATCATCTGTTGTGCCGGTGCGGCAAGATCATACTCTTCATCGTTCGTCCTTCGCGCTGAGCAGCCAGCGCTTCATGCACATCGTCGAGCGAAAACGTATCGATGCGGAACGCGTCCATGCGTATGCGTCCGGAGGCAATCAGATCGGCCGCGCGTGAAAATGTGAACGGATTGACGTACGATCCCGCAATCGTCAATTCGTGCGAATAAATCCTGTTCGGCTCCATCGCTATTGTCTCACCGATCGGACACACGCCAAAGAGCACCACGCGCCCTCCCTTTCGGCTGAGCGCGAGCGCCTGCTCCGCCGTTTCCCGCCTGCCCGCGCATTCGATTACGCAATCGGCGCCGATCTGCGTCAGATCCTGGACGACCGAAGCAAGATCAGCTGAAGACGGGTCGACCGTGTAGTCGGCGCCGAAGGATGCGGCATTGTTCCGCTTTTCGCTGTTCGGCTCCGAGAGGATGATCGTCGATGCGCCTGAAGCGCGCGCTAATTGCATCATAATCATCCCGATCGTCCCGCCGCCGAGGATGACGACACTTTCGCCCGCTTCGATGTGCGCCTTGTCGATTCCATGCACGACGCACGATATCGGCTCTATCATCGCCGCATGCTCGATCGACAGTCCCGGAGGCAGCGCATATGCCTGCCTGTACGGAATGATGCAATACTCGCTCATCCCGCCGTTGATATCCACGCCGAGCGCCCTGAGACGCTCGCACAAATGGACGTACCCACGCCTGCAGTATACGCACGTTCCGCACGGAATGTTCGGATCGATCGCCACATTCGTTCCTGGTGCAAAGATGTCGGCATGCCTGCCCGCATCGACGACGGTCCCTGCGAATTCATGTCCCAGCACAACCGGCGGCGTGGAACGCGATTCCCCGGCCACGATGTGAACATCGGTGCCGCAGATGCCGCATGCGTCGACTCTGATGAGCATTTCATCGTCGTTGAGCGGACGTAGCGGCACGTCACAAACCGTAAGCGAACCGGTTTTTTCGAACACAGCGGCCTTCACGTGTCATCCTTTCTGGCAGTGACTCTTGCCTCACAGCACACGAATCGATCGATGCCCAAACGTACATCAGGACAAGCGACCGATGTGCGGGGAATCAGCATCATCAAACACTGTTTCGGCACAAACTTCTTAAAATTTCAATTGAACTGTCTGTCGTCCCGTCCTCGCCCTGAATGCCACATCGACAACAACTCCCCGCCTGTCTTTCCGATTCGACGATCGCACCGCACGTCCGTCTATGAGAATTCGTTTCGGAGGCCGGACGCAGAGAAAGCGTGCCTTCGTCGTGTGACCTTCAAACGACGACAGCGTAACCGCGATCCCGCCTTGTATTTCTTCCGCACTGTGGACGATCGCATTGACGCTTTCAAGATACGGCGATGTGCACGAACCGTAGCCGACGGAAATCGAATCACCGGAAGCATCCAATGGAATCACCGCCGACGGAATGAGGCGGCCGCCGATGCGAACGGATTGGATGCACGCTCCGCTTCCGCTCATCACGATCACCATATTCGATGCTGCATTTCCCTGTGTCTTCCCGAACACGAACGGAAATCTCGATGTTGCACCTGCTCCAGACTCCGGCCTGAGTCCGATAGAAATATTCCATTCGTTGTCGCTGATCCCATAAATCCTATAGAGCGATTGAAGAAAAAATCCGGCCGCCCACATGAATGTCGGCTTGTCGATCTCTCCATAGCGCGGCGACGCGGGATCGGCGAACCTGTATTCGTACATCGCGGGTTGTCCCATCGGACTGGCCATGATCCCGTCAATCGAAAGCGTCGTTTTCAGAAACGCCGCGGCCTCATCCTTCTTCCCGGCGGCATTGAGTACCCAGATATACCACGAAGTGGTATGCGGCCAGATGCCTCCGTTCGCATAGACGAACGGCGCGCCCGCTTCGTTCCCCGCAAGATGAAAATACGCGATGACTGAATCAGTATTGAAATCTGTCGGAGACACCGTGCGCACACCGAGCCGGGAATCGACAATCGCGCGCCGCGCGGTCTCGGCCATGCGAAGATTTCGATCATTGTCCAACACGCCATACGCCCCCGCCACGAGCGATCCCGCATAGATGTGCCTGTCCTTATCCTGTCCGTTATAATTAATGAGATAGTTCAGCTGCGAATCCCAGAGTTTTTCCACAAGCATCGTCTTCATCGCATCTGCCGTCTGTTCGAGACGGCGCAGTGCGCCCGCATCCGATTCTCCAAGCCGCGATGCAAGGGCACAGTATTCGCCGATCGCCCGCACGGTGAGCGCGGTGATATACGCGCGGGGACCATCGACGCTGCCGATATCCCACCAGTCCGGATGCTTTGCATACAACAGTCCGTCGTTCCGCCGCTGCGTGAGAATCATCGTGAGACTTTTTTTCACGAATGGAAATAATTGCGCCGCCGCCGAATCATCCTGCGCGTGACGTATGTACGACGCCGATGCGAGGATGAACCAGAGATGATTCCAGTTATCGGGCGGACAAAATTCAGTTTTCATGCCGTCGTCGCGCCAATAATACGCATGCGGGATCACGGTATCGCGCGCGAGCGATGTGATGTACGCGAGATCACGCTTCACGCGTTCCCTGTCGTAATGCACGGCGCCGAGATCTGTCAGCAGCACATCGTGCGTGAAATAAAAATTGTATTCGGCGGGACATGGCATCGGGACGATGATACCGTCGATGTAGTGGCGGTTTGCTGCCAGCATCGCCGCCGACCAGCCCACAGAGCGGTCGAGCACGGGATCTCCCGTCATGATGCCGTACGCGCCAATCGTTTCATGCACA
>DATGXR010000558.1:0-22755 GCA_035298825.1 Bacteroidota bacterium | reverse complement strand
GATGTCCATGAGTCCGGTGCCTGCACCGATCATCAGCCCCTGCCCCGTCCGATTGGAGAGGCCCTTCATCATGATGGCAAGGTTGATCGGTCCGATCGGGACCGACGTGAAGAAGCCGATGAGAAATCCTACGATTAATGCGATCATTCGCAGCGAATTTTATTTTTTAAAAATGCTCCGGCGGGTATGCAGGCTCACGGGATGTTATGCGCACGCGCCGTCTTCGATTGCCGGAGAAGTTTCAATTACGGGGATCACCGACGCATCGTTGCCTCCGGATTCATCCAGGCCGCGGGCCTCGGCGAACATCTGCAGCTGCTCAACGAGCGGGTTCACCTCGAGGTATTGCATCAGACTGATACGGAATTTAACAACATTTGGGATGCCGTGCAAATATCCCGCGTAATGTTTTCTCATTTCGATCACGCCCCGCCGTTCTCCCTTATACTCCGCGGCAAGCCTGAGATGCTCGATGCAGAGCGCGATCCGCTCTCCCACTGTCGCCTCGGGCATGAGCTCGCCGGTGTCAAAGTAATGCTTCGTCTGTTTGAAGATCCATGGATTGTCGATCGCGCCGCGACCGATCATCACTCCGTCGCACCCCGATTCATCCATCACGCGTTTGATCTGCGCGGGTTCAACGAGACTGCCATTCACGATCACCGGCAGCGAGACCGCCGCCTTGATCAGCGGGATCCACGAGAAATCCGGATCACCCGAATGTCCCTGTCCGCGTGTGCGGCAATGAACGGTGAGCGCCTGCACGCCGTTCTGCTCGAGCATCTTTGCGACTTCGATGATGTGTATCGATTTGTCGTCCCATCCAAGACGCGTCTTCACCGTCACCGGTCTCGTCGTGTTTTTGACGACGCCAGCGACAATCTTTTCCATCCGCGGAAGATCCCTCAACAATCCCGCTCCGGCTCCGCGCGCCACAACGTCCTTCACCCAGCATCCTGCGTTGATATCCACAAAATCAGGATTCATTTCGTCGGCCATTCGCGCCGCGCCTTCCATCGCATCCTGATTGCTGCCGTAGATCTGTATCCCGATCGGACGCTCCTCTTCCGTGAAATGCATCTTCCCTGCGGTCTTCTTGTTGTTGCGCACGAGACCGTCTGAATTGACGAACTCGGTAAACAGGATATCCGCCCCGAGCCTCTTGCAGATGAGACGAAACGGGAGATCCGTCACATCTTCCATCGGCGCGAGAAGCAGCGGACGTTCAAATATTTTCTTTCCAAGAACCATGAAATATTTTTTTTAACAAAATTGTTCAATGCGCGTGCAAGCGCAGATTGTATTTCACTCGATAATGAACGGCGAGTTACATCCGGTGGTGAATCCCGCGATCATCCGCGCAGCAATAACTTGATGCGCTCGATAAGCACGTCGGCAAACTCGCTCGTGCCGACGGAAGATGCGGGATTAATATCACGCGTCACATGTGTGCCTTCGCGCAGCACATCTTCAATCGCCCTGTAGATCATTGACGCCGCCGCGTGCTCGTTGAGATGCTCCAGCATCATCGCTCCGGCAAGAATGATGGCGCACGGATTCGCGATATTTTTCCCGGCGATGTCCGGCGCGCTGCCGTGCACCGCCTCGAAAATCGACGCCTCAGTGCCGATATTCGCGCCCGGCGCCAGACCGAGTCCCCCGACGAGTCCCGAGCAGAGATCCGACAGGATGTCACCGAACAGATTCGTCGTCACGATGACGTCGAATTGATGCGGATTGAGCACGAGCTGCATCGCCATATTGTCGACGATCACGTCCTGACAGATGATCTCGGGATACTTCGACGCCACTTCACGAGCCACCTCGAGGAAGAGTCCGCCCGTGAATTTCATGATGTTCGCCTTGTGGACGACAGTCACTTTCTTCCGTTTGTGAAGCCGCGCATATTCGAACGCCGCGCGCACGATGCGTTCCGAGCCGAAACGTGTGACGATGCCAATCGTTTCAGCCGCACTTTTTTGGGCGTCGATGTAATGCTCGATCCCAGAATAAAACTCCTCGATATTCTCGCGGAACATCACCAGATCCACATCCTGATACCTGGATGGCACCCCTTTGAACGAGCGGGCCGGGCGCAGATTGATGTAGAGCTCGAATTCCTTCCTCAACGCCACATTCACGCTCCGGAATCCCTTGCCAACGAGCGTCGTGAGCGGTCCCTTGAGCGCCGTCTTGTTCCTCCGGATCGATGCGATCGTCTCCTCGGGCAGAGGGTCCTTGCATTGTTCGATGCCCTTCAATCCCGCGGGCATTTCCTCCCACTCGATTTCCACGCCGGTCGATTCGATAACGCGGCGGGCAGCATCGACGATGCTTGGCCCGATACCGTCTCCCGGAAGAAGCGTGATCCTATGCATAGGCTGTGGTCTCCTCTGTATGGCCAGTTGTATAATATACTCAAACCGATGGGGAGTTCCAAACAACGCAATCGCGTTTGCATTCCCGGCAAATATTCGGTATTTTATGTATCTAAGAACAAAATAGATCGCGATTGTGTTCTATCTGGTGGAATAATCGTCTCTAGAATAACACTTTTCCTGTGAAAAAATATCTCAGTTTCCTGAAGATCGAACATACGCTCTTTTCTCTGCCGATGATCTACAGCGGAGTCTTTCTGGCTTCGAAGGAACAGCCGTCTGTACTTCTGCTGATCCTCGTGCTTACCGCCGCCGTCGGCGCCCGCATTGTCGCGATGACGCTCAACCGCATCATCGACAGGGCGATCGATAAGCTCAATCCGCGCACAATGAATCGCGAACTCCCGAGCGGCAAATTATCTCTGCTCCAGGGATACGGAGTACTCATTGCCGGCTTCGCACTGTATCTGATATCGGCCTGGTATATTTCACCGTTCTGCTTTTATCTGTCACCCATCCCGCTTGTCGTGTTCGTTATTTATCCCTATCTAAAACGCTTTACTCCGCTCGCGCATTTTGGTGTGGGGATGGGACTTGCAATGGGTCCGCTCGGAGGATGGTTCGCCGTCACAGGGTCGCTCGATAATTTCGGCGTGGCGATCATCCTTCCGTTGTTCAATTTGTTCTGGGCGACGGGATTCGACATCATTTATTCGACAATGGACGAAAAATTCGATCGTGAGCTGAACCTGTTCTCATTCCCGTCGCGTTTCGGAAAAAAGAACGCGCTGAAGATTTCCGCGGCGCTCCATGTGCTCGCATTCCTGATGCTCCTGCTGCTGCTCCTGCATACGACACGCGCCTGGGTGGCTGTGCCGTTCCTGCTCTTGAGCGGCTTTCTGCTCTACCTCGAACAGAAAAAGGCGGAGGATGTGGAGCTCGCTTTTTTTAAGATCAATATCGCAGTGGGATTCAATATTTTCTTCATGATCATGTTCATCCGGTAGCGCATGAAAATCGTCGTCGGGATCACCGGATCTTCCGGAGCAGTCTATGCATTGGATTTCCTAAAAAAATCCGATGCCGAGAAATACCTTGTCGTGAGCAAATGGGGCAAGGTTCTGTTGAAAGACGAACTCGACCTCGCGGAAACCGATCTGACGCCGTATGTGAAGCGCCAGTTTGCAGACACGGATCTCACCGCCCCGATTGCCTCAGGCTCGAATCGCATCGACGCGGTCGTGCTCCTTCCCTGTTCAACATCGACACTCGGGAAGATCGCATCCGGCATTGGTGATACGCTCATAACGCGTTCCGCACAAGTGGCTTTGAAGGAACGCTTCAAGCTTATTCTGTGCGTGCGTGAGACTCCGCTCTCGACGCTCGCGCTCGAACAGTGCGCGAAACTTTCGTCCTATGGCGCAATCATTATGCCCATCTCTCCGCCGATGTATTTTGTTCCGCAGACAGTCGACGGCTATGTGGGCGCATTTACTGATAAGCTCCTCGGTGTGATCGGCGAACGCTCATCACGCGGATGGCGCGAAGAGGAATTATGAGCTTCACGGACCTTCAGCAATTCACAACCTATCTTGAATCGAACGGCGAGCTTGTGCGCGTCGGCTGCGAAGTGGATGCCGAACTCGAGATCACCGAGATCGCTCAGCGCGCGCTCCGTCTGGGCATGCCTGCCCTCCTGTTCGAACACGTGAAGGGCTCGCCCTACCCGTTGCTGATCAACACGCTCGCAAGCGACAAGCGCATCGAACTTGCGCTCGGCGTGCATCCCGACAAGCTCGGCGAAGATCTCATTCGATTCGTGGAACGCGCCATGCCGCCGTCTCCGAAACTGCTGACGACGGAACGTCCCATGCTGAAACGCATGCTCAACGCCCGCCCCCGTTCTGTCTCGCGCGCACTTTCGCAGCAGATCACAGAACAGCCCAACCTTTCCGCATTGCCTATATTAAAATCCTGGCCCGAGGACGGCGGCCGATTCATCACACTGCCCCAGGTCTTCACAGTCGATCCGGTGAACGGAAAACGGAATGTCGGTATGTACCGCATGCACGTGTTCGACGAACGCACGACCGGCATGCACTGGCAGATTCAAAAAGGCGGTGGCTTCCAATATTTCCAGGCGGAGAAACTGAACAAGCCGTTCGAGCTCGCAGTGGCGCTCGGCACCGATCCGGCCATGCTGCTGGCGACAATCGCCGCGCTGCCCGAAGGACTCGATGAGGCCATGTTCGCCGGCTTCCTGCGCAACAAGCGCACCGAATTCACACACGCGCGATCCATTTCAATCAACGTGCCGGCGAACGCCGAATTCATCCTCGAAGGCGTCGTGCAGCCGCGCGAGCGCCGGATCGAGGGCCCGTTCGGGGACCATTTCGGACATTATTCGGCGGCGTCCGAATTCCCGGTGTTCCACCTCTCGGCCGTGACACGCAGAAAAAATCCGATTTATCCGGCCACGGTCGTGGGCATTCCTCCGATGGAGGACAAATTCCTTGGCGATGCAACGCAACAGGTGCTCGGTCCCCTTGCCAAGCTGCTGCATTCCGAAGCGAAGAGTCTCTGGGCATATTATGAAGCGGGATTTCACAACCTGCTCGTTGTGGCGATCGAGGAACGCTATCAGAAGGAAGCGATGAAAACGGCGCTCGGACTCATGGGCACACAACAACTCTCGCTCACGAAATGCCTCATCACCGTTCCCCACACGGTCAATCCGCGCGACTTCACACAGGTCTTGCGCGCCGTGCGCGAGAACTTCGATCCGCATTTCGATTTCATGATGCTGCCCAAGGTGCCATTGGACACGCTCGACTTCACATCGTTCACGATGAACCTCGGAAGCAAGATGATCATCGATGCGACGCGGAAGCGAAGACAGAAGGAATTGAAATGGGACGCGCCGGTCATACGCCGCGGCGTGGACGAGCTCATGGCCTGCGACAGACGGATCATTGACGTGAATCTGGTGGACGAAACTCTGTTGCTTGTAAAGGTTTTGCAGGACGGAGCTCACGTGATCTCTTCGCTTGTGAAGAATCCCTCACTCGAAGGCATTACGCTCGCCGCCGCAGTCAGCGCGGACGTCGATATCCACAACCGTGAGAATTATATCTGGGGCGTGTTCACGAGATTCGACTGCGAACGCGACGTGCAATTCACGGAGACGACACTCCATGGCATCGCGCCGGTCTGCAAAGGCATGCTCGGCATCGACGCCACGTGGAAACCCGGATATCAGAAACCGCTCGTCATGGATGAATCGATTGTGAAGCGGGTTGACGAACGGTGGGACTTGTATTGGAAAAAATAAAAAAAATGCAGCCCTCCGGGCTGCGGGCGAAATAGCATTTCGCCCTACACGTACCCATGTAACTACAATTATGAAGACGACAATCATTTTCAGAGACAAGGCACTGGCGCCCATCTGGGAGAAGGTGCAGCGCGGCGAGCGGTTGACACTCGAAGACGGCGTAACAATGTTCCGGTCGAACGATCTTATTTCGATCGGCAAGATGGCGCACAGCGTGCAGCAGGAAAAAAGCGGAGACGCCGTGTACTACGTGCTCAATCAGAAGATCGAGCCGACGAACATCTGCGTGCTTGAATGCAAGTTTTGCGACTTCGCCGTCAAGCCCGGCTCCCCCGAGGGATATGAGATGACGATCAAGTCGATGCTCGACAAGCTCACGCCGAATATCCACGAGGTGCATATCACGGGCGGACTTCATCCCGACTGGGATTGGAAGTATTACCTCGACATGGTCCGTCAGATCAAAAAGCATTTCCCGCAGACGGACGTGAAGGCGTTCACTGCGGTGGAAATTGATTTCTTCCATAAAAAATTCAAACTGTCGATCGAAGACATCCTGTTGCAGCTCAAGGAGGCGGGCTTGCAGACAATGCCCGGCGGCGGCGCCGAGGTTTTTTCAGCGCGCATACGCAAGGAACTCTTTCATCAGAAAATCGGCGAGGAAGTGTGGCTCGATGTGCATAAGAAGGCGCACAAGCTGGGCATCCCCACGAATGCGACGCTGCTTTACGGACACATCGAAACGTACGAGGAGCGCATCGTCCATATGATGAAGCTCCGGGAGCTGCAGGATGAGACGGGAGGATTTTTAACGTTCATCCCGCTCGCCTTCCAGCCTGGCAATACGGGCATCAAGCCGAAAAATAATTTCACATCGGCGATCGAAGATCTGAAGACGATCGCGGTGTCGCGCCTCATGCTCGATAATTTCCCGCACATCAAGGCGTACTGGGTCATGCTGACCGAAGAGGTTGCGTCGATCGCCCTGCATTTCGGCGCCGACGATATGGACGGCACCGTGGGCGGCGAAAAGATCGCGCACGACGCAGGCGCGATCAGCCCGATGGCCATGGCAAAGGATCAGATCATCAAGATCATTTCGGACGCGGGCAAGATCCCCGTCGAACGCGACGTGTTCTACAACGCGCTGCACGTCTCGTCGGACCGCATCATCGGCAAGATTCCGTATCTCAACTCGGTTCCCTTCTACGCCAATTTCGAAAAGAACCGTTTCAAGATGCTTCCGATCGTCCCGCGCCGTATGGGACAACTGGCGCGGAAGGATATTCTCGATGCTGGATTGTTCTCGCTGATGGATTACGTGGCGCAGGAAAGCGAACTGCAGATTCTCCCCTACTGCATCGCCACTCGCGATCAGGTGAAGAGCGTCATGCTCTTTTCGAAGGAAGGTTGGCGCGATCTCGAAGGCAAGAAGATCGGGATCACGGACGATACCGCCACTTCGATCAGGCTGCTGCAGGTGCTGCTCGAGAAGAAATATGGTGTGAAGGCGCAACTTGAACGCATGCAGACAGGGATCAATAATTGCAGCGGTTACGACGCCGTACTTCTCATCGGCGATGAAGCCCTGAAGCGCAACAAAATCGGCCTCGACGGATTTGAACTCGTCTTCGACTTGGCGACAGAATGGTACGAGTGGCAAAAACTTCCGTTCGTCTTTGCGGTTTGGGCGGTGCGACGCAACTGCGAAGCCGACGTGAAAATGGAGCTCCTCGAAAATATCGGCCGATCGCTCGAGAAAAATGAAGCGCTGCTCGACACGATTGGGACGATCCACGGCGCGCGCATACAGCTCACATCGGGCGAAACAGCCGAATATCTTGAGGGATTCAATTACAGACTCGGAGAGAGGGAACAATCGGCCATCACGCTATTTAAAAAACTTGTTGCCGAAGTGTCCATCGCTTTGTAAATTCATACTATGAATGCACACATAATCTCCCGTCTCGAGGATCTGATTCGCAAAGGCACCGAATTGATGCCCGAGGGCGGATCGGAATTCTCCGGTTATAATGCGAAGAAACAAAGCAGATACCTGCTCTGGCGCAAGAACTGTCTCGATGCGATCGGCGCAATCGGCGATGAAGGCGCTGTCTTTTCGGCAAAGGTCACCGACGACGAAAATGGTATGTATTTTTATCATTCCTCGGTGCAGCGTATCGTGACCGTGCTTGAAGAAGCAAAAGTGTGTGTGCACAGCGCTATTGAAGCCGCCGAACTCCGTGCGCGGGAAGAAGAAAAGGCGCGCGAAGAACAAGCGCAGCGTGAAGCCGAAGCCAGGGAACGGGAACGAATCGAAGCCGAGGCACGCGAGGCTGCCCGTCTCGAAGCGGAACAGGATCGGCTTAAGGCCGAGGCACTCGAACGCGAACGTCTCGAGGCCGAAGCGCGTGAGCGTGAACGTCTCGAAGCCGAGACACGGGAACGTGAACGTCTCGAAGCCGAAACTCGCGAGCGCGAACGTCTCGAAGCCGAGGCACAGGAGGCGGCGCGCCGGGCCGAAGAAGAACGCCAGACGGCACGCGAGGCTGAAATGGCGCGTGCTGCGCGTGAAACCGAGGAACGTGAAGCCGAAGCCCGGGAAGAAGCCAGGAAACAAATCGAAGCGCTTGAAGACGCGCGCATGCAGGAAGCGCTCGCACAGACGAGACGGGAAAAGGAACTCGCCGTCGTCCGCGCGCGCGAAGAAGCGGAGACCGCCGCAAAAATCGACGGCAGGCCGAAAATTTTCCTCTGCTCACTGACCAACCATGTCATGCTCAAACAGCTGCAGAAATTCTTCACCGATCATTCGCTCGAATATACGCTCATCACGCACACAGACGGCGATTGGAGTTCGCTCGACTCGCTCGCGGGAGGCGTGGCGCATTTCGCCGTCTTCCTGCTCTCGGACCGTTATCACGGGCAGGAACTGATGGCGCTCGGATACATCGCCGGCAAATATCCCTCGGTCAACTTGTGCTGCATACACGCGCACACACTCGCGCTCGGCGATCTGCTTCCCGGCGTGTCCAAAAAAGTATTCACCGTCTCATTCGACGAAGTCAAAACCGGGCTCGTCAATGAGCTGAAGGCCACTGGATGGACCGTCGCAAATTAAGATGCACATGTGTCGATATCACTTTAGCACCCGAAGATAACCATGCATATTTCAGATATTTACGCCAGGATAAGAAACAACGAACGTATCACGAAGGATGAAGGCATCATGCTGCTTCGCAACGCGGAGCTGCTCGACCTGGCAGATCTTGCGAACGAGATCCGCTTCAAGAAAAATCCGGATCCTTCGGTGACATTCCTCATCGACTCTAATCCGAATTACACAAATGTGTGCACGATCGATTGTATCTTCTGCGCGTTCTACCGCCATCCGGGTGATGAAGGCGCATATACGCACACAGTCGATGAGATGATCGAAAATTTTAAACAGTCCGCGGCCAAGGGCGTCACAACGATTCTGCTCCAGGGCGGTGTCAATCCCGCTCTTCCCTTCGAATATTACATCGAGCTCGTCGAACGCACGCGCAAGGAAGTTCCTGAAATCTATCCGCATTTCTTTTCGACATCAGAGATCATCGGCATGGCGAACGTCTCGGGTCTGACGGTGCCGGAGGTGTTGAAAAAGCTGTGGCATGCGGGATTGCGCAGTCTGCCCGGAGGAGGCGCCGAAATTTTATCCGAACGCGTCCGCCGAAAGATCAGCCACAAGAAAGGCAGTCCGGAGGAATGGTTTTCTGTCATGCGTGAGGCGCAGAAGATCGGCTATAAAACGACGGCAACGATGATGTACGGCCATCTCGAAACCGAAGAGGACATCGTGACGCACCTCGAGGGCGTTCGCGCCCTGCAGGACGAATTAGGCGGCTTTACGGCGTTCATTCCATGGAGTTTCAAACCGGGCAATACGCCGCTCGAGAAGATCATTCCCACATATGCGACTCCCATGCGATACCTGCAGATGCTCGCGTTCTCGCGCATCTACCTCGACAACATCCGACACATCCAGGCATCGTGGTTTTCGGAAGGCAAAAAGACCGGACAGATCGCGCTGCATTTCGGCGCCGACGATTTCGGCGGGACACTGCTTGAAGAAAACGTGCATGCGGCGGCGAACTTCGTGAATAAGACGAACACAGAGGAATGCATACAGATGATTCACGATGCGGGCTTCGACGCCGCGCAGCGCGATACGCTGTATTCGATTAAACAGGTGCTTCCAAGAACGATTGCAGCGTAAAAAAAGACATGCACCATGGAGAAAAACTATTCTTCGGCAGGCGCATCCTTTTCAACCGCCAGTTTCCAGACACCGTCCGCATTCTTCCTCCAGATCCTTACATAATATCCGGACGGCTTCGACACCTCGGGATTGATTTTGTACGATCCGTACGTGTATCCCAGGTCACCGGCCTTCGAGGCATCTGCATCGAACGGAGTCAGCAGGCGCAAGCCGTGATTGATCGTGAGGCTTGCGATAATCGTATCGCGTCCCTCGATCGGACCGATTCCCTGACGTAACGCAACGGCGTTTGTATCGAGCAGTTCCCTGTACGCGGTCTGCACATCCTTCACGGCGACAATGCTCGCATACGTACTGTCCATCCCCAGCAGTTCATTCCGCGCAACAACCGGATCAACTGTATCGTCCAATTTCCCGAATGCGTAACCGCCGAGACGCGTGAACCCGCTTCCGAAGAAGCGCGTGATCGTTTCGGTGGCGTCCGTGCCGATATCGATGACGACTTTCCATGAACCGTCTCGCTGCTTTTTCCACACCGACAAATAAAATCCATAGTGCACCGGCGCCGGCTGCGTCGAATGATCGGTGAGCGACGAAGGACCCATCAGGAATCCCAGATCTCCCGAACTTGCCACATCACCCGCCACTGGCTCCCAGTGCAGCGTGCGCGCGAGCGGATTGGCGGGAGCCGGACGCTTCGCGGCTGCCTGCCTGAACACGTACGGTTCGGGACTGAATGCAACCGCACTGTCGGCGAAAAATTTCAGGAACGATGCGCGTATCCCCTCTTTCAGACACGTCGCCGCAAACGCGCGTTCCGTCGCCACCATCGAATCGAGCGCGCTCGTCCGGGGCATCTGCTGCGCCGATCCGACCGAGCACACGATCGCTGCCATCACAACAATCATCATCGGTTTTCTCATCACATGAGTCCCCTCTCAGTGAGCAGTGCGAAGTTTTTTTAGAATTTCAGCGCCATTGACATTTCGCGGATCCAGGTCGACGGATTTTTGATAATTCGTGATAGCAAGCTCCGTCTCTCCGTGCGCCAGGTATGCTTCACCCAGACTGTCGTAGACGTTTGACGATTTCGGAAAATTCTCGACATTGATACGGAACAGTTCGATCGCTTCCTTCACTCTGCCGCGTTGCAACTGCCTGTAGCCGGCAACATTCATTTCCCGTTCGATCACTTCATACAGATCCGCTTGATGATCCTTCAGATCGCGGTAGAGTGTCATCGCGGCGTCGATGCCTGATTGTTCGATCGCGGCTACGACAGTGTCGGTAAGCGACTTTCTCGGATTGTTGTACGGCTTCTCATAGAGAATCCCCCTGATCGCCCGGTTCATCTCCTCGAGCCGTGCGCCGCCCGTATTGTTCAGCAACACTACAAGGTCCTTCTCCGACGGGATGCGTGAGATGAGCGTATTGAATCCATTGATGCCTCCGCCATGCTCGATCACACGCGCGGAGTCGGCCGATCGGCCGATCGGCGACACACCGATGCTCCAGCCGTACCCGTATGATGCTCCATTTGTCGGAATGTGCGGAGTAAACAGCAGGTTCCGCGTTTCATCCGGAAGAAGGCGATCGGTATACAAGGCCTGATCCCACAGATACAAATCCTCGACAGTCGAATACAGCGCCCCGGCAGCAAATGGGAGCGACATATCGATGAACGATGCATTGACAAATCCTCTTTCGGCTTTTTCATATCCCTGAGCGCGATTTTTCAAGATGGTCTCGCTGCGATCGTATCCGCTGTGCGCCATGTGCAGCGGAGTGAAGATCTGTTCCTGCAACACCTGTTCGTAGGATTTGCCCGTGACCTTCTCGATGATGACGCCGAGAAGAAAATATCCCGAATTACTATACGCATAATTCGATCCCGGTTCGAACTGGAGCGACGAATCGGCAAAGAGTTTGATGAAGTCGGCCGGGGATGAAGGCTGGCGGCTGAGCTCGCGATAGAATTTGGGATAGGACGTATAGTTGGGAATGCCGGATGAATGCGTGAGAAGATGATGAATCGTGATCTTCCCGCCTGTCGCGGACGGATAATCGGGCAGATAGTCGGTGATCTTTCCATCGAGGGTCAATTTGCCCTGCCGGACAAGCTGCAGCACGAGCATCGATGTGAACTGCTTCGTGATCGATCCAAGCCTGAATTTTGTGTCCGGCTGATTCGGTATCCCCCATTCAAAATTCGCATACCCGAATCCCTTTTTGTAGATCACGGTTCCGTGCTCGGCAACGAGGACGGATCCGTTGAACTGGCCGTACTCGTGAAACAGGCTCATCAAGGCATCGATCTTCTCGGCCTTCGATTGTCCGTTCACGACGCAGACGCAAGCCATCATCGTAACACACACGATAGTCACGGTACTTCGCATGATGCGTGTCATCCCCTGCTGTCTCATATTCATGCCTTTCGGTGGTGACGAGCGATTGTTCGAAATGAAAAATTCGGATTCGCTACAGTTCTTCATTTTTCAACCGCAGTGAAATGCAGATTTATTACATTTCTTCGTTTTTCAAACGCTGCGAGATGTCTGAAAGCGAAGTCCAGCTTTCAAGGAGTTCGGGCAAATATTCGGACGACGTGACGAATGTCCACAGATAGGCGACGATCGAATAAATATTGCCCGTCGTAAAGTCGTCGAGGTCGATCGCGATATACATCACGATGAGGAAAATCCCCAGGAGGAAGATGCGCATCATCAGAAAATTCACGGCGCCCCAATTAGCGATCTTCTGCTGCGTGCCGGCCATCGAGTGATAGTATTCCTTCACGCGGTCCGGCTCCTTCAACGAAAAGATCTCGTACGCTTCCTCGCGCGTGTCGTGGACGCTGCGTTGCAGGAGGATCACCTTCTGGTTGTAAAAGCGCGTGATGATGAGCAAGGGGATGACGATCGCAAAGCAGGTGGCGGCGATGCGCAGGTCGAAAAACACAAGCGCAATAACGGCTCCGACAATGGCGATCGATTGTTCGAGAATTTCAGGGAGACGGTACTGGAAAAAGGTGATGTACTCGCGTGATAACTCTGCGCGCGCGGCGGTTTTAGAGATTGACAGCCGATGTTTTTTCCCCATCGCTGCCACATCGGCGGCAATCTCGGTGAACATTTTCAAAAAAATCTTCTGATCGACCGACCGCCTCGCCGAACCGACGATGGAGTTGATGAGGAATACGCCGACCCATAACACGAGCGGAAACGTGACGGCGATGTGTCCCTCTCCCGACGCCGTATCGATAAGCGCATCGATCACGCGACCGAAGAGAGATGGTTCAAGGATCCACGCAACATTCTCGACCACGACGAGCGAAATGGCGATCGCAATGCCGGTCTTGAATCGTTTTGTCAGATCGAGAAGATGCATGGGCGTTGTTGAATAGTCATGTGCGCATCACAGTCGCAGCGCCGACCGGCATGACGTGGTCGACCGCCGCGTATTAAAACAGCCTGATCTCGGGAATCGTTTGAATGATGCCGCGCTCCTTTGCGAGCTTGAACAGAAGCTCGAGCGCTTTCTTGCCCTGTGCTCCCATATCGATCGTCAGCTCGCTCACATACATCTTCACGAATCGCTCGCCCAGCGTGTAATCGATGCCCCTGCCCCACTTCATCGCATAGGGCACGGCTTCGGTCTGATGCGTGTAGCCGTAGTGGATGCTCTCCTTCAACCCCTTCGAGAGTTTCTTCGCCATGTCTTCGCCGAGATCCTTGCGCACGACATCGAGTCCGAGCGGCAGCGGAAGTCCGCCGGTTTCCTTCGCCCAGAATTCACCGTAGTCGACGATCTTCGTGAAGCCTTCGCTTGCGTACGTGAGCTGTCCCTCGTGGATGATCACACCCGCATCGAATTCACCTGATGCGACACGCGGCATGATCTCATCGAACGGAATGTCAACGTTTTCAATGCCTTGTCCGTAAATCCTAAAGAGCAACGTAGCTGTCGTCATCTTGCCCGGCGTGGCAACTTTCTTTCCCTTGAGCTCTTCAAGTGTCGAATATTTTTTCGACACGAGCACCGGACCGTACCCCTCTCCCATCGATGCGCCTGTCGCCATGATCCAGTACTTATCGGCCACGTACGGGAACGCATGCGCCGAAATGGCGGTGACTTCAAGCTCGCCCTTCATCGCGCGCATATTGAGCGATTGAATGTCTTCAAGCATATGTTCGATCTTGATGCCGTCGAGTTTCACTTTCTCGCTCGAGAGTCCGTAGAACATGAATGCATCATCGGGATCGGGACTGTGTCCGACTTTAACAATTCTTTCTTCCATTGAATTTCATCCTTTTATTTATTTGATGCCCGTGTAGACCGTGGCGATGCCGAACGTGAGCGGTTTCTGTGTGACCGATGTGAAACCGCACGAGCGCAGCACATCGCAGAATTGTTCTCCGTCGGGAAATTTCATTACGGTATCGGGAAGGTATTGATACGCTTCCGAATGCTTTGAGATCAGGCGTCCGATAGCCGGCAGCACGGATCGGAAATAGAACAGGTACAATTGTTTGAACGGGAACGATCGAGGCCGTGAAAATTCAAGCACGACAATTTTCCCGCCCGGACGAAGCACGCGACACATCTCCGTGAGGCCGGCCGTGAGATGCTCGAAGTTCCGGGCGCCGAAGCCCACCATTGCCGCATCGAACGATCCGCCGTCGAATCGGAGATGTTCGGCCTCTCCGGTTTCGAGCCTGATGGTCCGGTCGAGTCCCCTGCGTTCGATCTTCTTTCGGCCGATCGACAGCATTTCCTCGGAAATATCGACTCCGGTCACAGACGCAGGATTGAGCCTGATCGACGCGATCGCCAGATCTGCTGTGCCTGTGGCGACATCCAGAATTTTTTTCGGACGAATTTCCGCAAGGAGATCGATCGCCGCGCGGCGCCACACGAGGTCGATTCCTCCGCTCAACAAATGGTTGAGCAAATCGTACCGATAGGCAATGCCGTCGAACATCGACCGCACGTATGCTTTTTCCATGCTTCTTGTTCCTCTAAACTACAATACCGCTGCATTCACAGCGGTATTGACGCGCCTCATTGAATTTCGGCGGACAGATTATGTTGTTGTAACAATTTCGCGGCTTCACGCGCCCGTAACCGGGACGCACTGCGCCGGTCAATCCATTGTGAGGGCATCCTTCTGACCGATATATTGGGCGACATCTTCGCCTCCATCGACGCCGATCGTATTGCCCGAGATGAACGACGCATCATCGTGTGAAAGCAGCGATACCGCTCGCGCCACGTCTTCAGGAGTCGTGTTGCGCATGGCCGGATTCTTCCGGCGGGCCACATCGATCATTTTCGTGGCGCCTGGAATTTTCCGCAGCGCTGCTGTATCGGTGACACCTGCCATAATCGCGTTCGCAGTGATGCCATATGGTCCAAGCTCGACGCACAACTGGCGCGTATACGATTCGAGCGCCGCTTTCGCCGCCGACACCGCTCCGTAATTCGGAAGCTGGCTCCGTCCGCCCGACGATGTCATCGTGTAAATATGCGACCCGGGCTTCATGAGTCCGCGATTGAATGCGGATTGCGTCCAATAGATGAGCGAACTGGCCATGACATCGAGCGTCATTTCGATCTGAGCCTGCGACATCTGTGCTTTCACATCTTTGCTTACAAGAGGCCGGAGCGTGCCGAATGCGAGCGAATGCATGAGCACTTTCAGGTTGCACTCGCTGTTCGATTCGAACTCGGTGGCAAGCGCTTCAATCACTTCCGTCCGTTTTGCCGGATCGGATGCGTTCACATTGAAGAACATCGCCCGCACACCGCAGGCTTCCACTTCAGCCTTGACCTGCAGCGCATTCGGCAACGTTGCCGCGCGATCAAAATGAACCGCGCAGATGTTCATGCCATGCCGTGCCAGTTCGATTGCTGCGGCGCCGCCAAATCCGCTTGAAGCGCCGAGTATCAACGCCCAGTCTGTTTTTTTAAATTTATAATCAAGAGCCACTAGTAAGATCCTCGCTTTCCATCATTGTCAATTTGTTGTCTTTCCATCCTGCGATGAGTAAAGAACGTAAAAATAATACGAACTTTTTTCATCAAATCAAACAAATCAGACAAAAGATTCTGTTTTAGACCGTACCGGGCTCCCTCAAACGGCCAATCACCGCCATCATGCGTCCGGAATGCTCGCCTTCCCGTCTGTATGAATGGAACAATCCGCGTTCCGTGATCGTACACAACGGCGATACTTCGATCTGCGCATCGGGCACTCCGCATTCAAGCAGCTGTATTCGATTGGCTTCCTTCACGTCAAGCATCGCGCGGCCGTCCTCCTTCCTGTCCACAACGCTCTCGGGAAACTGCCCTGCGACTTCGGACCCGACTTCGTAGCAACAGCGTCCCGCTGCCGGACCGATAAACACTCGCAGATTTGACGGCTTAACTTCGCATTGAACAAGGAGTTTAGCTATTGTCTTTTTGACGATCTTCGAGGCCGTTCCTCTCCATCCCGCATGGATGCCCCCGACTGTCTGCGTCGTTGGATCGTACATCAGGATCGGCACGCAGTCCGCGACGGTGATGCCGATAAAGACATTGGGCATCTTCGTGATGAGCGCATCGCAGAATTCATATGTGCCCGGATGGTCGGCGATTCTCACAGTCGCCGTGTGATGCTGAAGCGGAAACGCCATTTGTTCGATGCCGATCTTCAGTTCGGTGAAAAACAGCGAACGGTTCTCGCGAACATGCTCCGGATTGTCTCCGACATTGACGCTCATATTCAGACCGTACGGATCGATGCTGACTCCGCCGTTGCGTGTGCTCATCCCGCTCACAAGAGAGCGATAGGGCTCAAAGAGTTTGGCTCGTATTATTTCCATAAACCTGTTATTCTATATGACTGATACATAAGCGCTTAGCCGATCTCCTTCAACGATATTCAGGAGGCTTTTTCTTCGTTCAAAAACAGGAGACCGTTGTTGACGATGCCCACTGATTTTCCGCGAAGCGTTGTTCCGTTGAACGGCGAGTTCTTCGATTTCGAATGAAAGCCTGCGCAATCAACTGTCCATTCGATCTCCGGATCGAAGAGCGTCAGGACGGCCGGTTGTCCTTCTTCAACACGGATTTCCCTTCCAATGATCCGTCTCGGATTCGTTGAAAATTTTTCGATGAGCTTCGATAGCGTCAGCACGCCGGGTTTCACGAGTTCCGTCACGGCGAGTCCGATCGCGGTTTCAAGTCCGACGATGCCGAACGGAGCCTGAATGTAGTCGACTTCCTTCTCGTCGAGCGAATGCGGGGCATGGTCTGTGGCGATGACGTCGATCGTGCCGTCGCGAAGTCCCTCCTTCACCGCATCGACATCGGCCTGGGATCGAAGCGGAGGATTCATTTTCGTGTTCGTATCGAACGAAAAGACTTCCTTATCCGTCAGCGAGAAATGATGCGGAGTCACTTCGCACGTAACATTCACTCCCTTCCGTTTGGCTTCGCGGATCAGCTCGACCGCGCCAGCCGTGCTCAGATGGGCGGCATGATACCGTGCGCGCGTGAATTCGGCAAGCATCACATCACGAGCGATCATGACCTCTTCCGCCACATTGGGAATGCCGGGAAGGCCGAGTCGCGTGGCCGATTCACCTTCATTCATCACGCCTCCCTTTGCAAGCGACATGTCCTCGCAGTGTTGAATGATCGGCACATCGTACATCGACGCATATTCCATCGCTCTGCGCATGATGCCGGCATCGTGCACCGGCGCGCCGTCGTCCGAGAGTCCCACCGCCCCGGCCTGCACAAGTTCCGCGATGGGCGCCATGATCTTTCCTTCACGACCCTTCGTCACAGCGCCGATGGGATAGACATCGACGACGCCTCCGTGCGATTTCTTTCCCTGCGACTGGACAAACTGCACGATCGATTCGTCGTCGATCGCCGGATTCGTGTTTGGCATGCAGCAGACTGCCGTGAAGCCGCCCCAGGCGGCAGACAGCGTGCCGGTCTCGATTGTTTCCTTGTGTTCGTATCCCGGCTCGCGCAGATGCACATGGATGTCGACGAAACCGGGAGCGACAATCTTGCCGTCGAGCGTGATCACGCGGCAGTCTTCGGATGGAGCAATCGCAGTATCGATTCGGCGTATGATGCCGTCCTCGATCAGGATGTCTGTGATGCGGTCGACGCCGGCAGCGGGATCGATCAGGCGTCCATTTTTCAACAGAATTGTGTCGGGCATAAAATCCTCGTATTAGAAATTGAAATTCATTCGTCACAGTGGGCGATACATTTTGGTTCGCCCATACAGAAAGATCGGTGTTCATGCACCACAGACGAACAATCAGGGCGTTTCATTCAGCCCCAGCAGGTAGAGCACCGCCATGCGAACAGCGACACCGTTGAGCACCTGCTCAAGGATGAGTGAATGCGGTCCGTCGGCCACATCGGCCGACAGCTCAACGTCTCTGTTGATCGGTCCAGGATGCAGCACTGTGATTGGCCGATTCACTTTGTTGAGCCGTTCGCTCGTGACGCCGAAGAATCGGTGATATTCCCTGAGCGAGGGAAACAGTCCGGCCGAGGCGCGTTCAAGCTGTATGCGAAGCACATTCACCGCGTCGACCTGCGGCAGCACGTCGTCAAGATGATGGTAGACTTTCACACCGAGACATTCGATATCGCGGGGGATCAGTGTTGCGGGGCCGCAGACCGATACGTCGGCCCCCATCGTTTTGAGTCCGTAGATGTTCGATCGTGCGACGCGGCTGTTCAGGATGTCGCCCACGATGCAGACGCGGAGACCGGCCAGCGATCCGAATTTTTCGCGAAGCGTGTACATGTCGAGCAGTCCCTGCGTGGGATGTTCGTGCGCGCCGTCACCGGCATTGATCACGTTCGCCTGCACGACCTTCGTCAGGAAGTGCGCCGCGCCGGCGCTTGCATGCCGGATGACGACCATATCGATTTTCATCGCCTCGATATTCCGCGCCGTGTCCTTGAGCGTCTCGCCCTTCGACACGCTCGAGCCCGAGGCGGCGAAGTTCACGACATCGGCCGAGAGACGGCGCTGCGCGAGTTCGAACGAGATGCGCGTGCGCGTTGAATTTTCGAAGAAGAGATTGACGATCGTCTTGCCCTGCAGCGGAGGAACTTTTTTAATGGGACGGTTGAGAATTTCCTTGAACGAGACCGCCGTATCGAGTATGAGCTGGATATCCTTCTGCGGCACTCCGTCCAATCCGAGCAAATGCCTGCTTGAGAGTTTCATTGGATTCCTCCTTCCTGTGTATGCGACACGAGCTGAACGCCTTCTTCCCCGTCGGTTTCAGTCATCAGGACCTTGATCTCCTGATCGTTCGATGTGGGGATATTCTTGCCGACGAAATCGGCTTTGATGGGAAGCTCCCGGTGGCCGCGGTCGATGAAGACGGCAAGCTGTATCGAAGCGGGTCTGCCGAGATCCATCAGTGCGTTAAGGGCCGATCGGATCGTTCTGCCGGTGAAGAGGACGTCATCGACAAGGATGATATTTTTCCCCGTGATGTCGTAGAGGATGTTTGTTGTTTTCAGCTGGGGCTGGCTCAGGCGTCCTCGCAGGTCGTCGCGATAGAGCGTGATGTCGAGCGTGCCGAATGGAACTGTCACGCCTTCGGTCTGCAGGATGGCCTGAGCGATGCGCCGTGCCAGGAATTCGCCGCGCGTGCGAATGCCGACGATGCCGAGTGTTTCGGCGCCCTTGTTGCATTCGACGATCTCATGCGCCAGCCGGTTGACCGTGCGCGCGAATCCCTTTGCGTCGATGATCGATTGTATGGTGCTCATAGATATGACAAAACCTCCTTTGGCCGGTCCAAGAAGGAGGTTTTGAGCAGGCATACGCCTGGGCGCCTTGTCACACGTGCACGTGTGGGCGCACATCGTCATACACAGTCAAACGTCCTTCTCTACCTCGCCGGATAGAATTAAAGGATTTATGTGTGTGGGAATATCTGAAAAATTTTTTACTGTGCCGAAATCTGCCGCTGCCAGTTATCATCGTGCAGCTCATTCCTGTGCGTCGAATGCAACAGGATGTAATCCGAGAATCCCGTTCTGTCTCCGAAGATGAATTCAACGCCGCCCTGAATCGAATGGTAGTACCACACTTCGTACGGTTTCACATCGATCTCGTTCACGTGGCGTTCGATTTCGTCCGGCGCGCCGTAGACGATATACACGCGGCCGCGGTCGGTCTTCCATCCGTCTTTTTTACCCATCCGGTACTGGGCGTTCGCATACGCGATACGCGCCATATGCGTCTGCTTCACTTCATTCCCCGGCGTGTTCTTGTCGTCATCGCGCTGGTTCCAGAAATCGAACAATGCCTTGCGTTTCGCATCCGTTCCCTTGAGCGACTTGTAATGTTCGATTTCCTGCTTCGAGGCGATATATTTCGCCTGATCGAATTCCTTGTCGAGCTCCTCTTCCGTCATCGTCGCGTATTCGCTCGACATCACGTCTTCCGGCGACGCCGACACGAGCGTATCGGGCGGGAGCGACGGATTGTAGACGAAGAATTTTTTCTGCGACACCGACGTGCGATGATCCGCCGAATCCATCACCGTGTACGTGAACGTGTAGGCTCCGGTCCGCAGCGCATTGATCATCATCCTCCCCACTTCCACGTTCGAGTCGTATGCGCGGGGACGCATTTTTGCCGTGCTCAGGACTTCCTTTCCGAGCGCGTTGCTGACTGTTGCGCGCGTGTAATACTGGGCCGACTTGTTCTTCAGCAGATTATACGTTTCGAGATAGTAGAACAACACCGGTTGATGGGCGCCGAAAAGCTTCGAAGGATTCGGCTTCACTTCCATCGTGTTCTTGTAGAAGCGATTCGTGGTGTCGCGATCCATCGGCACGATCGACGTGCACAGCTCGGGATCGCTAAGCGCCATGCGCGACTGGTCGATCATCTTCAGGTCGATCGGGAACGACGCGCTGTCTTTCTGATCCGGCCTGTTCGCATCCTTCAACACGACGTACACGCGATAAATATCGGGCTTGAGGAAGAAGCCGAGGACGTCGCTGTATGTGCGCGACTGGTTGAGCAGCGTCGTGTCTCCGATGCTGAACGGAATGCGCATTGCCTGTCGCGCAACGATCGAATCGGTCTGCGAGTGCTTGAACATCACGCTGACGATCGCGTCGCCGCGATACCCGTTTGCATCGGCAAGATACTTCAGCTGCGAGACGTCGAATCCGTAATACACTTCAAGATACACAGAGGTCGAATCGCCGCGGAAGCGCGCCATGTCCAGACTTATTTTCAATGAACTCGATGGAAGCGCGGATGAAAGGGAGGGCAATGCGAGCACAAGAAGAAAGAAAAATATTTTTTTCATGATCGAATAAATTGTAAAAGTTAATTAGTGGCTTATGATTCTGCGCATGATGTCCGGCACTGTCATTCACCCATGACTTTCACGATGACTCGCTTCGCCCTCTGGCCGTCGAACTCCGCATAGTAGATCTGCTGCCAGGGACCGAAGTCGAGCGTGGCATTGGTCACGGGAACGATCACTTCGTGGTGCACGAGGAGACTCTTCAGGTGCGAATCGCCGTTGGTTTCGCCCGTGTGATGATGACGGTAGTTCGGATTGAAGGGAGCAAGTTTCTCGAGCCACTCGTCGATGTCCTTGATGAGCCCCGACTCGGCATCGTTCACGTACACACCCGCGGTGATGTGCATTGCGGACACCAATATCATCCCTTCCCTGATGCCGCTTTTCGAGAGGATCTTTTCAACATCGTGCGTGATGTTGATATATTCGCGGGCATGTTTCGTGTTGAACACGAGATATTCGGTGAAGAATTTCATAGACGTTGTCCGCTGGTTCCTGTGTGTCAAAGCCTATCGCATCCGGCCACCGCTGATCGAGACGCATCAACAAGCAATTCGGACCATCGTGATTCACGCATCGACATCGTCCACAAGCAACACGAAGAGGCCCGCGACGATCATCGATACTCCTCCTAACAATAAAGCATTAATTGCCTCATTATGCAAGAACGTGCGCATAAAAAATCCGAGGATGCTTGCGGCCGTGATCTGAGGAATGACGATGAAAAAGTTGAATATTCCCATATAGACGCCCATTTTCTTCGGGGGAAGCGAACCTGCAAGGATCGCGTACGGCATGGCGAGAATCGAGGCCCAGGCAAGCCCGATGCCAAGTTCCGAAACGAGCAGCAGCATGGGATCTTTTACCACATAAAACGACGCGAGTCCGAGTCCCCCGCAAAACAGACTGATCATATGCACGGTCTTGCGGTTTGTTTTCTTCGCAAGCCAGACGAGCACGAATGCCATCACAGCGGCAAATCCGTTGTAGACGGACATCAGCACGCCGACCCAGTCGGCTCCCGCGTTGAATGCGGCCGATGTCGTATCAGTCGCTCCGTAGATGTGCTGTGTCACGGCGGCGGTTGTGTAGATCCACATCGCGAACAACGCAAACCAGGAAAAGAACTGCACCACTGCGAGCTCGCGCATTGTTTTCGGCATCGCGTACAAATCGTGTATCACGGCGGACAGGCCGTTGTCGGTCTTCCCCGCCTTCGTCGACGCTGCAACGATGAGCTGCAACACGCCGAAGACTGCGGCTCCGATGCAGAGAATATACAATCCAAGATCCATTCCATAGACATACAAAAGCGTCGTCGCCGCGAGACCGATGGCAAGCCAAATTGCCCCGTTCCTCAACAGCGTCGCATGCGAGACTGCCGCCGCATCAGCGCCGCGCAGTTTGATGCGCGCTTCT
>DATGXR010000557.1:0-12605 GCA_035298825.1 Bacteroidota bacterium | reverse complement strand
GTGAGCCGCGCGACACTCGATCGGAACGTCCCGCTGTTGCATCGCGCGGGATGCGACATCGTGCTGTCATATGCGTCGTTCGGTTCGAATTTCATCCTTAATAACCTCAAACGCGGCGCCTATCTGATGCTCTCCGAAGGGGTCGATGTGTTCAAGGTGCGCACACCCTCCACGCTGATGGGACAGACCATCGAGGAAATTGAGTCGAACAATGCCTCAGGTTGGAGCATCGTCGGCATCGAATCGAACGGATGCACGTCGCTCGTTTCGGGACCCGATCAATTGATCCCGTACGATTCGGAGCTGATCCTCATCGCTTCGAACGAATCGGAAGAAGCGTTCCTGAAAATGTACGGCCGCGAGATCTGATGTGCCTCGCGCATACTAAAAATGCATGGCAGAATTATCGCATTCATTCAGCCCTGTCAGCATGGATTTTTTTAACTTTGCCACGCGCACTTAGATTCTGCCGGGAAGGATGAGAAACGAAAGGATCCACAACACGATCACGACCTGCAGGAAACGGTCCCTGTAGAGCACATCGGTCGGATTGGTATTGCCGTTTTCGACGAACACGATCTGCATATAGCGCAGGATGCCGACGATCACGAACAGCGCCGTAATATAGAGCGAGCGCGTGCGGAAATGTAATTGTATTTCGGGGGATATTGTATACAGGATGTACGACACGATGATCACGCCCGCCATGAGCACCATCGTAGCGTTGACGAATTCGAGATTGTAGCGGCTGATGTTCTTTCTGGTCTCCAGTCCCTGTTCGCTCAATCTGATGTCCTCGCGGCGCTTGGCGATGCCGAGAAACACCGCCAGGAGAAACGTCATGATCACAAGCCACATCGACACCGGGATGCCGGTGACGGCGCCGCCTGCGGCCACGCGCAGCAGAAAGCCGAACGACAGGAGCACGATATCGAGGATCGACACACGCTTGAGGCCGAATGAATACAGGAGGTTCGTTGCGATGTAGATGCAGACGATTGCACACAGCGACAGATTCACAAACGCGCTCAGCGCACAGGCTGCAGCCAGCAGGACCACGGTGAGCACGGCGGCTGTCTGTATGCTCACATCTCCGCGCGCAATCGGTCGTTCTTTTTTTTCGGGATGACGCCGATCCTCATCGACATCCTTCAGATCGTTCAGGACGTAGATGCCGCTAGCGGCGATGCAAAAACACACGAACGCCTCGAGCGAGAGCGCCACCATCGACAGATTGTCATAGGAAAATGAAAAAAACAACGGAGCGAACACGAGCACGTTCTTGATGTATTGTCCGGGCCGAAGCAGTCGTATGAGGTGTTTCATGCACTGTGTATGGAATGGATGAGCCTGCGCGTGCGTCTGATATGAAAGAAAAACACTATTGCTAAATGCCAAATTAAATCCACAGATGCAAGGCCTTCCCCCTTCGGAATCCATGAATTGCGTCACTAGACTGTGCCTGAATGGTCGCGCAGTCGCTCTAAGAGATTTCTCACTTTGGATTGCTTGACTGTCCCTCGCACATGAGGGAAATCCGAGAGGTATTGAGCCATGAATTGAATATGTGTCATTAAGCTCTCTACTCAACAAAAATTGTATGGATTGATGAGGCTATTTAAATTATGTGGGACAGTGACGAAAACGAGAATATAGCGGAAAGGGGTACCCCAGATAAGACAATGAAAAAACCATGTAGCTTCACGACAGAATCAAACTTATGAAAAGTAATTACTACATACCTATATGTGTATTCCTCATAATTGCTTGTTCGCCGATTTCTTTTGCTCAGAGCGCTCTTCACCTTGTTGCGACAATGAAGGGCGATTCAACTGGTGACACATTCAGCGTAGTAAGCAATGTGGGTGATGTCAATGCTGACGGATATGATGACCTTTTAGTTGGTGCTTACGGGG
This sequence comes from Bacteroidota bacterium, assembly GCA_035298825.1. Lineage (GTDB taxonomy): Bacteria > Bacteroidota > Ignavibacteria > UBA10030 > UBA8401 > CAISDA01. The sequence continues at coordinate 10,689 of DATGXR010000557.1, read as the reverse complement.
GCAACTATGCAAAATTATATTTTGGCGGATCTGTATTTGATACGATTCCCGACATGGTTTTCCGTTGTGATCAACCCCATTCATGGTATGGATATGCGCTTGCAGGTGGTAAAGATATAAATGGTGATGAATATCCCGATTTTGTTATTGGTGCACCATATTATTGGAATGGTGGCAGACCGTTTGGTATATCTGAAACTGGAAAAGTCTCTGTGTTTTTTGGCGGACCAGGACTCGATACAATTCCGGACGTTGAACTCAATTGCGATGGATGGTATTATTGGTTCGGGACCAGTGTATCCTTGGGAGATGTGAACAGCGACGGTTATTCCGATATTATTATCGGTGCTGATAATGACGATATCGATGCACGTGGAAGAGTGTTTATCTATTTTGGCGGGAGGAAAATTAACACTACTCCGGATGTTATTCTTGAGGGCCAACCTTTTGACAATCTTGGCACATCCGTGGCATATGCCGGCGATGTGAATAAAGATGGATGCGGCGATTTGTTAATTGGAGCACCACAGTTTCATCTCACAGGTCCTCGATTTCAAGGTGGTAAAGCGTTCCTCGTCTACGGTGGCAAGGATATAAGCCTTGTAAATTCAACAATATTTGTGGGTGACAGTATTCCGCCTGGTCAGTTAGGAAGAGTGGTTGCGGGAATGGGTGACATCAACAATGATGGGTTTAATGATATTGGTATTATGGGATTGAGGCGGCAGAAAATATTTCTTGGAAGTGAATCGACGGATACGACAGCATCCTCGTCATTGTATCCAATAAAAGGCTTTAGTTTTATAGGAGGATTGGGTGATTTCAATAAAGATGGATTTGATGATTATGTTTCTGTTTCCGATTCAGTAAGAATATATACAGGAGCATCATCTATTAGTAAATTGCCTGCCCATGTTTTACCGTGGGGGTACCCTGTATGCTGTTTAGGAAATAAAATCAATGATAAAAAGATAGAAATTGCGTACGGTGTAAATACCTATTCAATTGGGTTTGGAATAGTGTATGTTTACTCCTTCGATATACCCGATGGCATAAAAAAACAGAATGACGCGATCCTTCCGAAAGAGTTTGAACTATACCAAAATTATCCCAATCCTTTTAACAGCGAAACGATAATTGAGTATGATATTACCAAAAGCGGATTTATAGAAATAGAAGTGTATAACCTGCTTGGCCAAAAAATACGTACCCTTGTAGGTAAAACCGTTCATGCCGGAAATCATAAAATCCGATTTGACGCTTATGAGCTACCCGGTGGGGTGTATTTTTATCGCCTTAAGACTACGAATGGAACTATTATAAAGCCAATGTTGTACCTAAAATGATGCCATGAAAATGAAACCAGAACATCAGAGATACTTCATATCTTTATTCATGATCGTCTCGGCCTTCAATGGGCAATCGTTTATTCCAAAGAACAACTACGCTGTGCAGCCAACATTTTTTCAAAGGAGCAGAGAGACTCGTATGTTTATTTCAAGAACACGCCGATTCCGCCGTGTGGTGGCAGCACTGATGTTGTTCTGTGCATTCGTCACGCTCAGCACAATTTTCACCCAGGCGCAGATTCCGGCGGCACGATTCGAACACATTGCGATCAACGTCGCCAATCCGCTTGATGTCGTGAAATGGTATACGGAAAATCTCGGCTTCACTGTCGAGCGCCAGGGCGCCGCTCCGGGATATTCGACGATGATTGTCGACTCCGCCCGCAATCTCGCGATCGAAGTCTATTATAATGCCGAGCGTCCGCTGCTTGAGCCGTCGAAGATTCATCATATGGCGATGCACATAGCATTCGCGGGAGATTCGATTCTGCAAATGAAGGAACGGCTGATGGCGCACGGCGCCACGCTGGCGGAAGCGCCGAAGACGAGCGCTTCGGGAGATCGTGTCTTCACGCTGAGAGATCCCTGGGGATTGCCGATCCAGTTTGTCGAACGCGCCAAGCCGATGCTTGCATTCAAGGGAACATATGCAGAGCATTACGCCCTGAACGTCGCCGACTCGCGCGCGAAGGCGAAATGGTTCGTCGAGCAGCTGGGACTGACGATCGTGCGCGAAGGCAAGGCGCCTTCATACGGGATGTTCATCGCCGATTCGTCGAAGAATCTCATGATGGAATTGTACCAGGATGAAAAATATCCGGCGCTGAAATTTTCGGATGTCGATTACATGACCACACATCTCGCCTTCATTGTCACAGACGTTGCGGCGGTGAAAGCCAGACTCGTCAACGCGGGCGCAACTGTCGCCGAGGAAATGAAGCAGCTTCCCAACGGCGATACAGTGCTCATGCTGAGAGATCCCTGGGGTGAACCGGTGCAGATCGTGAAGCGCGTCGCGCCGTTTCTGAAATAAGAAAGGTCTCACAGCGGAATATTGCCGTGTTTTTTCTTCGGATTTGTTTCGTGCTTACCCTGCAGCATTGTAAATGCGCGAACAAGCTTCGCACGCGTGGATGACGGGACGATGACGTCATCCACGTACCCGCGCTGGGCGGCCATATAGGGACCGGCAAATTTGTCGGAGTACTCGACCTTCAATTCGTTTTTCCGTTTCTGCGGATCTTCCGATTTTTTGATTTCATCCGAGTAGAGGACTTCCACCGCCCCGTCGGGTCCCATTACCGCTATCTCGGCCGTGGGCCATGCATAACTGATGTCGCCCCTGATATGCTTCGAGTTCATGACGCAGTAGGCGCCGCCGTACGCCTTGCGCACGATCACAGTCACCTTCGGCACGGTGGCCTCGGCGAACGCATAGAGAAGTTTTGCGCCGTTGCGGATGATGCCGTTATGTTCCTGATTGGCTCCGGGCATGAAGCCCGGCACATCCTCGAAGACAAGCAGCGGAATCGAAAATGCGTCGCAGAAGCGAATGAATCGCGCCGCCTTCATCGACGCGTTATTGTCGAGCACTCCCGCAAGCACCTTCGGCTGATTGGCCACCACGCCGATCGATCTTCCGTTTAAACGCCCGAAGCCAATCACGACATTCCCCGCGAATTTTGGCTGCACTTCGAAGAAGTCGTTATTGTCCATGACTTCCTTGATGATCTCCTTCATGTCGTAGGGACGATTCTGGCTTTCGGGGACGATCGTATTGAGCCGGTCGCATACACGGTCCGGCGGATCGGACGTGGGCACAATCGGGGGAGCTTCGAAACTTTTTTGCGGAATGTATGATAAGAGCCTGCGCACGCCCTTGAATGTTTCATCCTCGTCCGGATAGACGAAGTGCGCAACGCCGCTTTTTGTCGCATGGACTGATGCGCCTCCGAGCGACTCGGCAGAAATTTCCTCCTGCGTCACCTGCTTGAGCACCTTCGGTCCTGTCAGGAACATATACGAGATATCCTCTGTCATAAACACGAAATCGGTAATGGCGGGCGAATACACCGCGCCGCCGGCGCAGGGTCCCATCACTACCGAGATCTGTGGGATGACTCCCGAATACAGCACGTTCCTTAAAAAAATTTCAGCATATCCGGCAAGGCTCACGACGCCTTCCTGGATGCGCGCTCCGCCCGAGTCGTTGATGCCGATGAGCGGCGCTCCGGTCCTGGCCGCCATATCCATCACCTTGATGATCTTCTCGGCATGCGCCATCGAGAGCGATCCGCCGAAGATCGTGAAGTCCTGCGCGAAGACAAAGACCATCCTTCCGTGCACCGTGCCGTATCCGGTGATGACGCCGTCTGTGAATGGACGGTTCTTGTCCATCTCGAAATCCGTGCATTGATGCGTCACGAATTCATCGAACTCTTCGAAGCTGCCCTTGTCCAGAAGTTTTGTCACGCGTTCGCGCGCAGTGAATTTCCCGCGCTCGTGCTGGCTCTGGATACGTTTTTTCCCTCCTCCAAGCCGCGCCTTTTCCTTGAGTTCCTGAAGCCGAAGAATTCGATTCTCTGATGACATAGCTTCACCCCAGTCTGTTGTGAAATCGCCCCGACTCTCCTTGATCAGGATGCTGGCTGGCACTCCGTGTGTGGCAGAGTCCTTGTCCGTACAATATACAACAGACGTTTTCGATGCACAATGCGCGTGTGTGATGCTACAGGATCTTCGTTCTACAATCCTGAAGCAGTGCCACGACGGCGGCGGAAAGCTGCACGACATCCTCCCCGCGACGGAAGGCTTCGTCCTTTTGTCCGGCATTCCATAGCATCACCGTCTCCTTGATCGCCGCGTGGAATTCCTCATGGCGCGAGCCGAGATCCTTGTAGAATCGCTCCGTGCTGAAATGATGGCGCCACTCGCCGTAATAGCAGATCCCAAGTTTGCACTCGCGGTGATTGCCTATCTTCTCGTTCGGAATGTGTTCGAGACCCGTGAAGAGTTTTTTAATGCGGAGCTTCCAGAGCTGATGCCCCGTGATCATCGCATCGATATCATCAGCCGTCACGATTGATTTCTCAGCGCTCACTTGCGCCGTCTGACTGTGTGCATCCACCGAATGTCGATCGGCACTTGCAGGAAGGATCTTAAAGACCGATGTCAGTGTCTGAAGATTTTCTGTCAGGCGGCTCAGATCCTCGGCAGCTCGCGCGATCTGCTGTGTGCCGGCGGCGGATTCATGCGTGATGGCAGTAATGGCTTCGATATTCTTCGAGATCTGTTCGCTTGCCGATGACTGTTCTTCGCTGGCCGCGGCGACCTGTGTCACTGTGCCGACCACATTGTTTGCTCCCTCGATGATTTCGTTGAGCGATTGATCCGCCCGAAGAGCGAGCTGTTTACCCGCCTCGACTTCCCTTTTTCCCTGTTCCATCGATTCGACCGCGCCGGATGTATCCTTCTGAATCTGCTTGATCATCCCGGCGATTTCTTTTGTGGCTTTCGTCGTGCGCTCGGCAAGCTTCCTCACCTCATCTGCCACAACGGCGAAGCCCCGGCCCTGCTCGCCTGCACGGGCTGCTTCAATTGCCGCATTCAGCGCCAAGAGATTCGTCTGATCTGCAATGTCGTCGATCACCTGAATGATCTCTCCGATCTGATCCGAGGACTGTCCGAGCGCTGCGGTCGTTGCGGCGGATTTCATGACAACTTCCGCGATCCGGTTCATCCCCTTGATCGTTTCCTTGACCACCTCTCCGCCCGAGGCCGCCGTCGCGCCTGCGCGCCGTGCCGTTTCGGCGGCGATGCCCGCATGCTTTGTTGTTTCGAGAATTGTCTTTGTCATCTCTTCGACGGCCGCGGCAACTTCGGAGGCCTGTTGTGTTTGTTCATGCGCACCGGCCGCCATTTCCTCCGTCGAGGAAGAGATCTGACTGCTTGCCGATGCAGCAGCCGAGACAGCCGAATTAACATCCCGGATCACAGACGAGATCGATTCGCCAAGATGATTGATGCTGTCGATGATCAACCGATGGTCGCCCCGATACGAACCGGTCACGCGCACCGAAAAATCATTTGCTGCCATCACCGACAACACGGCCGCTCCTTCCTTCACAGGATTGATCATCGCATCGAGCGTCTTGTTCAGATTGTCGACGATTTCCCTGTAACCGCCTTTAAACTGTTGAGCGTCGCCGCGTTTGGAAAGATCGCCGTCAAGAATATTTTTTGTCAGTTGCTGGAGCGTGTGTATCAGCGTCTTGATCGTTTCAACCATCTGGATCAGTTCGCGCGCAAGCGTATCATGCTCCGATGCGACTGTAATGTCGGTATCAAGATTCCCCTGCGCGATCTGTTTTGCCTCATCGGCATGAAGCCTGATATTTTGCATCATCACAACAAACGATGATTGCAAGAGACCGATTTCATCTCGGCGATCTGACGGTTCGATTCGGTAGTGGGTATTGCCCTCTGCAAGTTCGCGTGCGGTGATCGTGAGATCCTGCAGCGGGGTTGCGATGAGCCGCGCCATATAGATTGCAAGCACAGAAACAGTCACCATGCCCAGAATGAGCAGGGACGCAATCCAAACGAGCGAGGAGGAAGCCGACTGATCCGCTCTCTCATCAAGCAGTGTCGATTCGGTCATCTCGATTTCGCAGATACGCCGAAGTGCCGCGCGCAGTACGGCGAGCGACTGGCGTGCGTCCGTATCGAGTATCGCCAGCGCCTCTTTGTCCTGCATGGCAAGGGCAAAGGGAATCGCCCGATCGCGCAACTGCTTGTAACGGTTCCAGGCAGCGATCAGTTTTTCGTATTCCTGCCTGACAGCCGGCCCGCTCGAGAATCCGCCTGCCTTCGCCAATCCAGCCTCGACCTTATCGTAGTCTTTCATGAAAATGGCGCGGTATTTTTCCCGGTCGGCGGGAGTGTTCTGCAGCATCATATTGCGCACATCCCCGCGCGCCGTCAGCAGAGCCGATTCGATATCGGAATAACACACGAGCGACTGGTAATGCTCAAAGAGTACGTTCTGATTCCTCGCGATGTCACGAGTCGAGAAATATCCCTTCACGCCGACGAGCACGGCTGCGAGCAATGCAAGGAGAACGAGAAGATAGATCTTCCTTCGGATCTGAAGATTGATGAAAAAGTGCACGGGACACGACTCCTTCAGAGAATGTGGAAAATGGCCTTTATTCGGCCAGTCTGTCGGCGTTTGTTAAAAAAAGGCGGATTGGGCTATGGTATTATCGGCACAACCTTTTTTTTCTGAAGGAGAAAAAAAAACGAAAGAAGGCATCATCCCTGATTCACGCAATCAGAGATGATGCCTTTAGAGGGAGACGCTCGTTACTTGTGAAGCAAGGCGCACGCGCCTCACTTGACAAGAAGCGCGCGCTTGGTTTGCGTGTACACGGTGGCACCCGTGCGGGCCGTCATGCGATAAAGATACACCCCGCTTGGAAGTCCCGTTGCATCGAACGCGACATCGTGCGTGCCGGCACTGAGCTCGCCGTTCAAAAGTCCGGCCACGCGTCGTCCGGTCGTGTCAAAAATATCGACGACAACCCGGCTGCGTTCGGGAATCGTCACTGTGATCACTGTCGAGGGATTGAAGGGATTGGGATGATTCTGTTCGAGCCTGTATCCGTCGGGCATCACATCGGAACGCGAACCGTCCCTGGATCCCACGCCTGAGACCGATTGTCCTTCGGCGGCGAAGTATCCGGCCACAAAGACAAGCGGCGCATTCCAGTTGATCGCGATCTCGTTCGACGCATACGAGTCCATCACATCGGCATAGATAAGGGCAGGCGGCGTCGATGTCGTGAATCTGGATTTCAGCGTCGCATCGCTTCTGTTCTGATCGGGACCGCCCGCCACGAGTCCGGGGACGGGCTCTGTGACGCCGTCGCTTGCCGACGGCCGATGATGCGGATTCATGACATGCCGTGCGCCGACGCCCGTAACAAACGAAAGATTATGCGCATTGGCGCCGAGAATGTAATTGAGCTGCGATTGCGCCGCGCTCAGCATCGCCGGCGTGCCGCCCGATTCGCGCGAAGCGAGGATCAACAGCAGCCCGCGGTTCAATACTTCAGAATTCGATCCCCACACATATTCGCCGGGCTTGATTGCGACTTTGAATCCTTCGGCATTGGCCTGTGTCACAATCGCATTGGCATAATCGAGGAGCGACTGTTTGAGCGCGGCCTTGATGGCGGCGTTGGCAGTCGGCTGTTGCGCATAGTAGTACGCAAGATGCGCCATTGTCCGGACGTTGCCCCAGCCCATGGTCTGCGAGATGAGCGAGCTTTTCGAATAATTCAGCGCGTAGTAAGATCCGAATGCCGATTCGCCCGTCGCCGAAAACAATTCGCTCGCCGCCCACAATCGCTCATCCGAATCATTTGCATCTCCATACTCTCCTGTCTCGGTGCCGATGGGATTCTTGAATCCTCCTGTGGGCACAATCGTCGGATGCGCCTGAAGATACGCCCATGCCCGTCGCGACGCGGCAAGACACGTGTCGGCAAATGCGGGATCGAATGCCCGATAGACGCGCGAGGCGCGCGCCATCACAGCGGCGAAATCGCCGGTGGCCGTTGTGGCGATTTGATAGATGTAGCGCGTCACGGAATTATCCGCCGATGGCATCACGAATCCCTCGAACTTCTCACGCGTGAGTTTTGAAAACACTCCGCCACTCGACGCCTGCTGCATCTTCAGCATCCATTCGAGTTCGAACCGGGTTTCATCCAGAATGTCAGGAACAGAATTGCCGCTTCCAAGAATTTTCAGATCATCGGCCGCAAAGCGTGTCGGAAATAATTCGTACGCCATCAACAGCGTCCCGACGGTGACTCCTGCATTGACGATATATTTCCCGTAATCGCCCGCATCATGCCATCCGCCGACGGCTGCCATGTAGCCCGTGCCTTCGGCTGTCGAGTGGAATGTGCCATCGTTTGAATGGCATCCGCTTCTTGCATAAACACCGCCGAAGAGCGGAGGAATCGACTGTCCGCAACGCTGGAGATAAAATCCTTTGAGCGACATATTATAGAGGGGCAGATACACATCGGGGGCGATCGTAAAGTTCACCGATTCGTCAAGCGGATGCGTGTTCGGAATCAGCACATAGTAGGTGCCGGGTCGTGTGAGGGCCGAAAAGTCGCCCTTATACACGTTGAGTCCCGTGGCGGGATCGTTCAGGCGCGAGACAGTAAGCTTTCCTGCAAACTGCACTTCGCCCGTCGAGGCGTCGTGCACGCGGAAGCTGTCGGCCTGTGTCGTGGTGAAAAATGTCTTGTCACCGGCGGGAAGATATCCGGCCTGATTGACCATGACGGATGCGCACAAAAGTGCAGGTGAGAGCATCGCCACGACGATGCAGATTGATACGTGGTTGATGAAACGAGCGAAGGATGTCCGTGCCATAGTAAACGAGTGTCTTTGTCGTTGCGCGTGTGATGAATGATTCCAACAGAACAGATAGACATGTATGTAATCATTTTAGCGCACAAGTGCAACACTTCGTTTATGCGTCGTGCTCGGAGAAATTCTTCTGTCTCGAGGCCCTCCGAATCGACATCAGCGCATGTTCCGCAGCCAGGGCGGTGGCCACGCCGGGTCCGATCGAGCGCAGTGAATCGATCACCGCAATTGTTTCCTTGTTCAGGAGGTTCTCGCGCTCCAGCGCATGCAGGATGTGATGCGCTCCCTGGCGCACAAAGATCGAGTCGAATTTGCGCTCCAGCAGCCGCAGCAACGGCGGCACCGCCTCGAGCTTCAGCGCGATGAGCGCTTCGGCTGCCAGCCACTGCACTGCCATGCTGTTGTCGTCGAGCGCAAGCACCAGGGCCTCGGCCGATGCGGGATCCTCGAGCTTCACAAGCGCCTTGCACGCCTCCCAGCGCACATATTCGTTTCTATCGTTTAAAAGACTGATCAGGATTGGCGCAGCCGTGCGGCCCATACGTTCAAGCCTGATACGCGCGTGCATACGCTCCGATGCGTCATGGCTGCGAAGCGCGGCCACGTGTTCGTCCATCACACTGTCGGAAAGCGGGGACGTGTCTGGCATCCCGGATTCTTTTTCTTTCTCTCGTTTTTTCATAAGCGCCCTCTCAGCGTCCGACCTTCGATCGGCCCTTTTTCCGCGATGAGCCTCCGGGCCTCGTCCACCAGGCCCCATTTGTTCCACAATAACACGCCCCGCACCCTTGCAGCGTTCATATAATAGATAACGCCTTCTCTGAATTCCTCGTTCCAGTCTTCGATGATTTCCGATTTCGCATCAAGCTCGCCGATCGCCTCATATCCCAGATCGAAGAGATCGGAATAGAAAAACGGAAGATGCACATAAGCGATGCCGATCCCTGCCATATTGTTCCCCGCCAGTTCGCCCATCGTATTGGCATTGTCTTCATGCTCCACCCTGATGCGCTTGGCAAGTGTCGGATTATAGAAATTCGCCACGTCGCCTGCGGCGTAAATATTCGATCGCGTTGTGCGCAGGAATTCGTCGACCACGATGCCATTTGAAATCTCGCATCCGGCCGCCTCGGCCAGTGTGGTGTCGGGCTCGATCCCGATGCCGGCGACAACCCCATCGAATTCGAGCATGCCGCTGCGCGAGGTCTTCACAAAAAACCGCCCTCCCCGCTCCTCGATCTGTTCGACTGTCTCATGCGCAAGCAGCTCGACGCCTTTCGAACGGTAATAGGTGTTGAGAAAATATGAAAGACGCGGCGGATACATCCCAGAGCCGATGCCGCCTCCCGGAAAAATCATCGTGACCGTTTTGTTGTTCATTGCAAGGGCCGCTGCGATTTCCGAACCGATAAATCCGGAGCCGATCACGGCGAATCTCGATCCTTGTTCACAACGCTCGCGCAATCGCTTGTAATCATCGAGCGTTCGGTAATAAATCACTCCTTCGGCATCAAACGGAAAACGCTTCACCCTGCCGCCTGTGGCAAGCAGCAACTTGTCGTACCGGTACTGCAGGCCCTGATCATCGGTCACCGTTTTTTTTCCCACGTCGATGCCGACGGCTGTCGTCGAGAGATGCATCTCCACATTATGCTCCTGCATCCGCCGCTGTACGCTTTCGAATGACTCCCCTTTCCACAATCCTTTTGTGAGAGGGGGACGATTATACGGCTTGTGGGAGTCGCTTGAGATGATGCCGATTGACTCCGACGCTTGCAGCTGGCGGATGCCGTTGACGGCCGCACTGGCCGCCATTCCGCCGCCGATGATGAGATACGTATAGTCAGGCATTGTCGTTATTCTCCGCGATACGTGACGATCCTTCCCC
>DATGXR010000556.1:0-24631 GCA_035298825.1 Bacteroidota bacterium | reverse complement strand
GAAGCCGAAGTATGTTCCGTATGAGAGCCACAGCCTGTTCGTCGTCGGATCGAGAAGGAACGCGGGATCGATCGCATCGCAATCTTCGACGCCGTCCGATGATGCAACGAGTGTTTCATCTTTAAATCCGAAGTCCGGCGATTTCGGGTCGAGCGACTTCGTCCACATGACGTACACGTTGCTTGCGTGTCCGCCCGACATGCCTCCGCCTCCCCTGGCGTATGACATATAATAGCGATCGCCGATTTTGATGACATCCGGGGCCACGCCGCCGCCGGGACGCACGGCGCCGCTTTGCCATTCCCATCCGTCCTCTGAGATCAAGCCTCCGGCGCCCGTACCGAATGTGTAATACTTGCCATCACTAAACGCGATTGTGGATGGATCATGGATATAAGGTTTGCCGCCTTGAGCAAAGACGGAATTTGAAACAAGGAGCGAGAGCAGAGTGAGAGCCGCTGCCGTTACGATACGGGAATTCATTCATCCTCCGAGAGCTATACAATTGAGATCAAAAGTAGATTCGGTTATTATTTTCCAGCCTTGTTGAGGCTGATTGTGAGATCTTTAATGGGATTACCATTCTCATCGATGAAGCGCACGCAAAAATCGCTCATCCCCGGACCGTTGATCACGGCGCCGCGAATGATGTTCTGCCCCTTGTTGAGCGTGAGGCGGTTGGACGTGCAATCGTCCATCACCATGCGTCTGTCTCCGAAGAGGCTGACCGCTTCCTTGCCGTTGAGCCACCACATCGAGGCCGAATTTGAACCGACTGCCATGCGGACATTCTTCATCTCGCGCGGACTATTGACGATCGTCACGGCCCAGAAGATGACGCCGTAGAGTTGTTTGTTCAGACCGTAGGCGAATCGAAAGAGCTTGACGTTGAACATCGTCGACTCGAGCGCATGCCATACGAGTTGCTGGCCTGAGACAGTGACTTTGTCGCCGTCTCGCGGCACGACTGTAAACTGGTTTGGAAAATATTCGGTTGCGAACGTTGCCCTTACGTACGTGTCGGTAAACACAGTGTTGCCGCGGTTCGGTTTATTGATCGGCTCGAGCAGCAGCCAGCGCTGGAGAAAGCCGTCGGCGTCCGGAGCCTTGGGAGCTGATGTGGCAGGTGTGAAGAACGGAGCGAGGCTGTGTGTCGTGTCCTTATCAGCCGCTGCGGCGGAACTGACGTGCAACGAGACGACGACCACGATGCCGAATGCCAGTGTCACGATGTTGCGAGATATATTCATTGTTCACCCTTCGCAGATTTTTCGATACTTGTGCATGCAACCAAAACGCATCTCGTTTTGTGCGTCTAGTCTACGGAAATCATTCCTTATTATCAAGTGTTTTTATCGGTTCAATGTATATTTAACCGTTTTATTCTCCATCCTGATGGTACAATTTCGTTTGGTTCCACAAATTGACTGATTTCTGAGAATGAAGAAGGATTTTTTTAGAGAACATCTCCAAAAATGAGGGGGCTAACTCGTCCTATAGCGGAATAAATTGCTCTCGAAGGGGTTTAAAACTGATGCATCACGTGCCACGCTCTTCGCGCTTCAGCCGGTGTTTGATGCGGGCGTAATATTCGCCGTATTGCTGCTCGGCACAATCCGGACACACACCGTGTGAAAAGATCGCTTCCGAGTGCGTCTGAATGTATCCCTCCAGACGATCCCAGTATCCGTCGTCGTCACGAATCTTCTTGCACTTCGAACAGATGGGAAGAAGCTTGCCGAGAGTCTTGATATTGGCCCGCGCCTCTTTGATTCGCGCATCGAGTTCACGCTCGCGCGCAATAAGCTGCCGGATGCGCAGGCGATACGCGCCAAAAATCATCCCGCCGAAAGCGAGAATGACGAGACAATAGAACCAATAGGCCTGATAAAAATGCGGCTGCAGATCGAATGAATACGCAGCGCCGGTCTTGTTCCACACTCCGTCATTATTGCATGCAATGACACGGAATGTGTACCTGCCGGGTGAAAGGTTCGTGTAATAGGCGGACCGAAGCGTGCCGGCATCGACCCAGTCGCGATCGTAGCCTTCAAGTTTATATTTGAATAACACCCGAGCGGGCACGGCGAAACTCAGAGCCGTGTAATGAAATTCAAATTTCTCCGATCCGGGCGAAACGACTCCGGCTTGATCGACAGGCAGTGAGACATCATTGAAGACAGCCTTTTCGATATAGACGGGGGGCGGAAGATCGTTATGTGTAAGCGCTTCGGGATCGATCACGAGCGCGCCTTTTTTCGATGCAAACCATAAGCGTCCGTCGTGCGCTTTCCATCCGGCCGGCTGGAATCCTCCGAAACATGTTTCTGTTTTCATTCCGTCGGCAGTCGTAAACACCTGTGAGTGCAGGACCGATTGGCGTCCTGCATCGATTCCGTCAAGTTCACTTTTGCGTATGCGTTCAATGCCCCGCGGAGTGCTCAGCCAGATATCTCCGCGATTGTCGGCTAACACGCAATTGATCTCGTTTGTAAATAGTCCGACTTGGTGACCGTACACCGTGAATTTTCCATCGGCATATTTTGTCAATCCTCCAAGCGGAGAACTGATCCACAGGCGTCCCCATGGGTCGAGACAAAGAGAAGAAACGTATTGATCGGCCATTCCGTCACTTGATCTGAACTGGGTACTTTTTCCGTCACGGAATCTGAAGAGACCGTCCGAGGTTCCCATCCATAGCGTGCCATTTGCCTCAGTCAGGAAACAGGAAATATAAAATTCGATCGACTTGAACTCTTGACCGTTACCGAGCAGGTACGGCGTGAGATGTCCGTCCGCAAACCGACACAATCCCATATGATCGACGCCGATAACGAGACTCGTTGCATCTTCGCCAATGGCAGAGATCCACTTGTTGGGAATTCCGTTCGTCGTGTCATAGAACGTCGTCTTGTCCCGGTTCATGCGTATGAGTCCGCCTTGATGAGCGATCCAGAAACTGCCATCCTTCGAGACACAGGCCGGACCGGTAACAGTCGAAGTCACAGTGATCGTCGTGTCTTTCATACGTGACACTCGTGCTCCCCTGTCGCTTAGAAAATAGATGGAACCGTCCGGTGTCTCTGCGACTCCGGAAATGAAATCGTTGGGAAGGCCCGACTTTGTCGTATATGCCGTGATCGTCACATCACGGAATTGATTCAAGCCATTCGACGTGCACACCCACAAGCTGCCTTCGCGATCTTCAGTGATTGACAACACTGAATTATCCGATAACCCATCCGTCTCGGTGTACGCCGACCATCGGCCATGAGACAGGCGATATAATCCTGTCCGCGTGCCGACCCAGAGATTGTCATTCCGATCGAGATAGATTGCCGTGATATCCCGGCCCGCCATTCCGCCGGCTCCGGTGAACTTCGTGATCTTCCCGTTCTTCCAACACGCCAAACCATTGATGGTACCAATCCACACATTCGCATTGCGATCGGTGTACAGGCAGGTAATCATATTGGAAGGAAGACCATCCTTCTCCGTCATAAGGAACGCATGCAACGTATCGGCATGTTCGAGCACGCGGATGCCATCCTGAGCGCCGATCCAGATTCTGTGAAACTCATCTTCTGTCACGCCTGTGATAAAATTGGGATTGCGAACAATCTTCCTGAACACATCACCTTGATGGAGAAATGCGCCATTGGATGTGCCGATCACGAGACCGCCTCCGCTGACTTCGCTCAGCTGCCGGACCTGCGTGTTGTGGAATCCGCCTTTCGCGCCATACATCGTCATTTTCCCATGGTCCAATTTCCGGACTCCGTTAAACCCCGTGCCGATCCACAGACTGCTGTCGGCGCATACCTGGAGCGCGGTAATCGACTCATGGACATTCGCATCTTTCGGATTTGTGAAGACTTCCTCGAACCGCACACCATCGAATCGGAACAGCCCTGCTGAAGTTCCGATCCAGAGATATCCTTCACGACCCTGGACGGCGACATTCACTGCGTGAACAGGCAATCCATTTTCACGCATCCACACGACATGTCCGTATTGATCGATGCTCTTCACGGGATCGAGTGCAAAGGCAGGCGAAAGACAGCCGAGCATCAGAGACACAAACAGCGACATCATCGATGCGAATCCGGACACTCGCGCGGTGAAGACGGGAATTCGATTCGGAGAGAGACGGTGACGCACGGCAATTCGATTCGGAGTGACGCAGCTATGCATTGTCGGTCTCCGTCGGTGTGATTGTCTGCGGAAGCGAACTCTGGACTGCGGCACACTCGGGACACAGATCATGAGCGACGACTGTCTCCGAATGTTCCTGGATGTATCGTTCCAACTGATTCCAATAGCCATCGTCAGATCGAATCTTGTGACAATGGGCGCAGATCGGAATGAGACCGCTCAATGTTTTGATGTTCGCCATCGCTTCGTGGATGCGCGCCTGCAGTTCCTTCTCCCGACTCAGGATATGCACGACGCGGATGCGATATGCGACGATGATCACGAAGACAATCGCGACGACGACGAGCGCATAGAACCAGAACGTCTCATAGAAATGCGGTTCGAGTTCGAACGTGAACTCCGAGACGGCTTCGTTCCAGACGCCGTCGTTGTTGCATGCCATCACACGGAATTTATACGTGCCGGGTTTGAGATTTGTGTAATACGCGGTCCGGCGTGTGCCCGCCGCGATAAATTCCCGGTCGTATCCTTCCAGCTTATACTTGAAATGCACACGCTCGGGAACGAGATAACTGAGCGCCGTATAATGAAACGCGAATTTTCCCTTCCCCGGCGCAAATGTCACTTCGCGGTCGGTCGGAACCGTCTGCCCATCGACGACCACATTTTCGATCAGCACTGTCGGAGCAACATCATTGTGTCGAAACGCCTGCCGGTCGATCTTCACCGCTCCTTTCTCGGTCGCAAACCAGATATCACCGTCATCCGCCTTCCAGCCGGAGGGCTGCCAATCGCCGAAGCACGCTTCCGTTTTCATTCCATCCGCGGTCGTATATACTTCAGTCCGCACCGAAGAGATCCTTCCCTGTTCGTACGCCGTAATATCCTGGTGACGGATATGCCCGATTCCCCGGGGACTGCTCAGCCAAAGATCGCCGAGCGCATCGCCCACGACGCAGGAAATTTCATCATTGAACAATCCGACACGTGTGTTATAGGGAATGAACTTTCCATTCTTGTAGTGCGTCAATCCCACCTGCGGTGAACTGATCCACAGACTGCCCTGGAGATCGTCATAAATCGAGCTGACCCAATTCCCTGCCAGACTGTCCGCAACAGTATACCGCGTGAGAATTCCATTGCTGATTTTAAAGAGCCCCGATGTTGACCCGATCCACAGAACATCATTCTGCTGGGAGCAGAAACAGACGACGTAATCCCGGGAAGGATATCGCGCATCGCCCTGCAGCGCGTACGGAACGACCCCGTTGTCAGTCAAGCGGAACAAGCCGCCATGATCTGCAAAAAAAATGATGCTTGTTTTATCTCCCGTGATTGCCGAGATCCATTTCAGGGGAACTCCGTTCCGCTGATCGTAAATCGTGATACGACCGTCCTTCAGTTTCGTGATCCTGCCCCAATTAGCAATCCAGAGACTGCCATCGCGCGCGAGATAAGCCGGACCGACAGCCACGGGATACGTTTGGCAAACACCATTCTTCATCCATGTGATCCGGTTCGCCTTCTGACTGAGAAAGTAGACGCTCTTATCCGGCAATTCAATCACGCTTGAAATATTATCGCCGGCCAGACCTTGATGCGTGGTGAACGTTGTGACATTCACATCCCGATACTGATTCAATCCATTTTCAGTGCTGACCCACAGGCTCCCTTCGCGATCCTCCATCACCGAGAGTACAGTATTCGTACTTATGTCGTTCGCACTCTTCAGCGAGGTCCATCTGCCGTTTGCAAACCGATTGATGCCTCCGGTGGATGTTCCTACCCAGATATTTCCGTTCCGGTCCTCGGCAAGAGACGTAATCGAAAAATCAGATAAGCCATCTGCCACCGCATAACGTTTCACGATTCCATTTTTCCAGTAAGCAGCGCCACTAAATGTGCCGAGCCACATGCCGCCATTGCGGTCGGCATAGATCGCCGTGATTCCCGAAATATTTTTCACATCGGTCATGGGCTGTGCGCTGAGCAGATTGGGATCGGTAATGATCCGGATGCCTTCGTATGTGCCGACCCAAATTCTTCCCAGTGCATCTTCCGCGATACCGGTGATAAACTTCGGATCGATATGTACGGGAGTAAAGATGTTATTTTGATATGTATATAATCCGTACGATGTTCCGATCCACATCACTCCCGTTCTGCTCTCGAACAGCGAGTACACATTTCGGCTGTTCAATCCATCGCGCTCAGTGTACCGAATTATTTTTCCGTCATGGATACGGCACATCCAGTTGTTCGCCGTTCCAACCCAGAGGCTCCGATCGTTCGTTTCGCACAGCGCGGTAATCGTTTCGCGTGTCTCTTCGTTTGCAGGATCTGTGCTGATCCGTACGAATTGGGCGCCGTCGAAACGGAATAATCCGGCTGTCGTGGCCAGCCACAGATAGCCATCCTGCGTCTGGATCACAGTATTCACAGCACTGGAAGGAAGGCCGTTATTGAGCGACCACAATTTTACCGCGTATTGATTGATTGCTTTGGAAGGATCAAGCGCAAGCGCCTGAATGGAAGGGCAGACCTCGAGTCCGGCCAGCAGCAGGAAGACGACGACGATTTGTTTTCGGGATTGACCTTGTGCCACGATCATTTTTTGAATTGTCTTCCGCATTGATGACGCACATCACTCTTTTCTATGGTGGTGCTTCGCAAACGAAACCGCAGCAGATGCATGTCCCTCGAATGCATCGGGATTCGCTCAGACAACATCGATATTCATTAAAGAGCAAAAAATATGCCATCTTGGATTTGCGGCATTTGCCGTAATTTCCATTTATAATAGAGGTGCGAGAGCTTAATATTAGCCATCAGCATAATTTAGGCAGGCAATTCTAACTCTTGAGCGACAGCGGACTTATTGCCTTTTCATATCCTCTTTGATCAGGGTTTCCAGGTTATGCACGGGGCGTTCAAGATCAATAGGAATGGGCAGACGGCTGAATTGCTGGAAATAAAGGACACAGGCATCATTCCAGACCTGGGCGTTGGCACTCTGTTCCCGAAGCCGGCGCTGGACCGCGGTGAAGCGCTCCTGATCGACAAACGGCTTGGATTCGTCCCACACCTTTTGGAACCGGCGCACCTGTTGCATGCCGCCGTTGTAGCGGTAGCACAGCTCGTCCCACATTGTGCGTCCGTTTTTCATGCGATACTCCCATGGCACGTGGTGAAACCACAACAAATACACTTCGGGGCATGTTGTGATATCATTGAACAGAGACCGCAGCGGTTCATGATATTGCGCGACGGCGTTGCTGCCGGTCGGTGTGCGATCGAATCCCAGGCCGATGCTGTCGGCTTTATGATAATACGGCGGAGTCCAGTCTTTTCGAATATTCGCAGGCGCCCACCAGGGTCCGGGACCGTAATGCTCGTTCGCCGCAAAAATATGATGCAGCCCCAAAGGCATCATATAATTGACGATCGCTTCCCTGCTTTCAAGCATCATCTGTTTCACAGGGTTGAGGAAGTTCACATCCCAATCAATTGAATGAGCTGAGCGTGCCGTCAACATTTGTGCAGATGCGCTTCCAGCGGAGCGCGCCGTCGAGAGTTGTGCAGACGTGCTGCCGAATGTGAGCCTGATCCATTCATCGGCGATCAGTTCGCTCGATAAGTGATTGTTCCATGCCAAGCGGCCGAAGGCATACCAATTCGACTGCGCAAAATCATGGCCGCACCAGTTTTCATCGAGCCCGATATTCGACACGCCGGCAATCGCCGTATATTTTTGCGTGAAGATGCTTCCGTCTGTGCAGCGGGCCACGGTGCTCCCTGCGCCTTCCTGATATGTATCGCTCTTCAGGAATTCCTCCCACATGGGCGCCAGATACGCCAGATGAATTGAATGGCCGAGGTATTCCTGTGTGATCTGCACTTCAGCCATCACCGATGTTTTTTTCATGGCGCCGAAGAGCGGACTGAATGGCTCGCGCGGTTGAAAGTCGACCGGGCCGTTCTTCGCCTGAATGATGACGTTCTCGCGGAACTGTCCGTCGAGCGGTTGAAATTCAAGATAGGCTTGCTTCGCCCGGTCATCGCTTGAAGGTTGATACACGAACGCCCTCCACATCACGATGCCGCCGTACGGTTTCAGCGCATCGGCAAGCATGTTGGCCCCGTCGGCATGCGTGCGCCCGAAATCCTGCGGCCCGGGCTGTCCTTCGCTGTTGGCCTTCACAAGGAAACCGCCGAAATCGGGAACGAGACGATAAATCTCTTTCACCTTCTCTTCCCACCATGCGATCACACGACGATCCAATGGATCGGATGTTTTCAATCCTCCGATCATTGCGGGAGAGGAGAATTTCACTGAGAGGTATGTCTTGATGCCATACGGACGCAGAATGTCCGCGATGGCCTTCACCCGGTTGAGTGTTTCGGCGGTGAGCATGTTCGGCGACGCATTCACATTGTTGAGCACCGAACCGTTGATGGCGATCGATGCATTTGCGCGGGCGTATTCCTGCCAAAGACGTTTGTCCTTGTCGGTAACGATCCACGCATCGCTGCCTGCGCGCCAGAAGATCGAATATCCGGCATATCCGCGTTCGATCGAGCCGTCGAGATTATCCCAGTGATTCAAGATCCGGAACCGGAACGAAGGATTGCAGAGTTCATCATTCACCGCCTCGCCGGTATGCTGACGGCGCAACAGTTCATAGGCGCCATAGAGTATGCCCAGTTCGGTATTTGCCTGAATTCTGTTTCGGCTGATTCTGAATCCATCCCCATGGATCGATGTATCCTGCGTCAACACGAGCGCAACCGAAGCGCCGGTCTCGCCCTCCCATCCGTCGCGTAGTTCCTGTTGCGCAATGGCGAGTGTTGCGGAATTTTTTGCGCAGACGACATTCACCGGCGCCGCGTCCGTGTGGCGCAGCCAAAGAGAATGTCCGCTCTCTGCGTTGAGAGTGCAGGTGACAAAGACGAGCATCAAAAAAGAGGATAAGGGTTTCATCGTATCTATGCTTCGAATTTATTTAAACACACGCGAGGCAAAATCGTGCAGCGACTTTCGCCACACCTGCCATTCGTGATTGCCGGGGAATGAAGCGAACTCAACATGCAGTCCGCTTGCCTGAAATTTCTTCACCGCCGTCTTCGTATATTCAAAGCGGGGATCCTGCTCTCCGACCGAAATATAAAACAGTTTCAATTTTTCGTTGAATGATTGCGATCGACTCAACAGGCCCGGGATTTCCTGTTCGGCGTCGAATGTTTTTCCATTCGGACTCTTGATTCCGCCGAAGATGCCGGAGCTGAACACGCCGACCGAGGCAAAACACTGAAGGCTCTCCAGTCCCGTATAAAACGATTGTCCCCCTCCCATTGACAGTCCGCACAGCGCGCGATTGTCTGCAGTTGCCAGAGTGCGATAATTTTTATCGATGAAGGGCACGATGTTGTTCACCATCTCTTCTTTAAATGCCGCCATCCCTGCGCTGCTGTAGCCTGCGCCTGCTTTTCCGGCACTCACATTCCCATTGGAGATGACGACGATCATTGGCCGGGCTTTCCCTTCCGAAATCAGGTTGTCGAGAATAATGTCGGTCCTGCCCTGAACGGTCCAGCCGCGTTCATCCTCCCCGCCGCCATGTTGAATGAACACAACGGGAAATTTTTCCTTGCTGTTGATGTTGTCGTAGCCGGGAGGAGTGTAGACGAACAAGCGGCGCCAGCTCTTGGTCACATTCGAGAAATAATATTTCGAACTGACCGCCCCGTGCGGGACGTCCTTCACATCATAGAAGTCGACGCCTTGTTCCGGAATCTCTACCGCGCTCGCCATTTTGCCCATGCCGAAGAACGATTCGCTTGAAGGATCGGCGACGTCGACGCCGTCGATTTTCAATGTGTAATAATGGAATCCCGGATCCTGCGGCTGCGTCGTTCCGTTCCAAAAACCGTCTTCGCTCTTCGTCAGCGCGATGTTGCCAAGGCTGACTGAAACAGACTGCGCCCCGGGGGCGCGGAAATGGAAGATCACCCTTCGCTCTGCGTCGACACGGGGATAGTCGGCGCCGGCGATGGTTGTCGAGGCAGGTTTCGAGTCGGTTGGAACGACGGTTGTCTGAGCGATGCTGAAGGCGCTTCCGGCAATCACGAACAGAATCATCAAGAAGGCATGCTTCATAAGATTGTTCCGAATTAATGGAGAGGGCGAGTTGTGTTGTTGCCGCATCCGATCTGTCGACGGAGACCTGTCAATATACCGTTCCGCGGTGATTGAATCAAGGCAAAACCGACGGCGCATCGGATCGCGTCTGTGTCAGATATTGTTTTTTCCGCTTGCTTTCCGTGTTTGTGACCGCGATATTGCGTTTCACGCGTGCGATATGCATCACGGTCTCCCTCACTTCAATCGACCCGTCCCATGAACGAACAAATTCAACTGATTGCCGAGCGCATCAAAGAGCTGCGCGAAATCGAGTGTCTGTCGGCTGAAAGCTTTGCAAAGGACTTCGATATCGGAGTCGAACTGTATAAAAGCTACGAGAGCGGAACGACTGATATTCCGGTCGGTTTTCTCTATAAGGTTGCCCATCGATTCAACCTCGAACTTTCATCGCTGTTGCGGGGCGACGAGCCCAGGCTGCATGTGTATTCGGTGGTGCGTAAGGGGAAAGGGATCAATGTCGACCGCCGGAAGCAATACAAATATGAAAGCCTCGCCTCCAACTTCATTCAGAAAAAAGCCGAACCGTTTGTGGTGACTGTCGAGCCCGATGCATCCGCGACTCAGCTCGAATTGAACTCGCATCCGGGACAGGAATTTCATTACGTGCTCGAAGGAACGGTCATGATCACTGTCGACGGACATGAGATTGTGCTGAACGAGGGCGATTCAATTTATTTTAATTCGGGATACAAACATGGAATGAAGGCCATGAACAACAGGCCCGCGAGGTTTCTTGTCTTTCTCGTCTGACTCTTTCGATCACCGACATCCACTATTCCCATCAAGATTTGAAACAACAATGATACTCGACAATTATCTTGCACGAACTGAATTTTCATCCTATGAAGATTTCATCGAAAATTTCAGGATCATCATTCCCGAGAATTTCAACTTCGCGTTCGACGTGGTCGATGAAATTGCGCGCACCACGCCGGAAAAAATCGCCATGGTCTGGTGCAACGACAACGGCGAGGATGCCGTCTTCACATTCGGCCAGATGAAGCGCTACAGCGACAAGGCCGCAAATTTTTTCCTGTCCGCCGGCATCGGCAAAGGCGATCCGGTGATGTTGATTTTGAAACGCCGCTTCGAATTTTGGTTTTGTACGCTGGCGCTCAATAAAATCGGCGCCATCACAATTCCGGCAACGCATCTGCTCAGCACAAAAGACATCGCCTATCGCAACAATGCCGCCGATATCAAGATGATCGTGTGCGTTCCTGAACCCGACGTTATTCGCCACGTCGAAGAAGCCGGCGAGCAATCGCCGACATTACAGGTCAAAGCGCTGATCGGCGAGGACCGCGAGGGCTGGTTGAATTTTACCACGGGGATGGAAGGAAGTCCCGACGTATTTCATCGGCCTGTCGGCTCCGCAGCGACGCAGAATGAAGACATCATGCTGCTCTATTTTACTTCGGGAACCACAGGCATGCCGAAGATGGTGAATCATAATTTCATCTATCCGCTCGGTCACATCCTGACTGCCAACTATTGGCAGAACGTTCAGGATCACGGATTGCATTTTACGGTTGCCGACACAGGATGGGCCAAATCGGCTTGGGGGAAGCTGTACGGACAATGGCTTTCGGGCAGTGCGGTGATGACGTACGATTTGGAAAAATTTGTGCCTTCCCGGCTAATGGAAGTCATCGAACGATATCAAGTGACGACGTTTTGCGCGCCCCCGACGATTTATCGTTTTCTGATCAAGGAGGATCTCACAAAATACGATCTGAGCGCATTGAAATATTGCGTCGTCGCCGGCGAGCCGCTCAATCCCGAAGTATACAAACAGTTTCTTGAAGCGACGGGAATCAGGCTCATGGAAGGGTACGGTCAGACCGAGTGTACGGTTGCCCTGGCGACGTATGCGTGGATGGAACCGAAACCGGGCTCGATGGGAAAACCTTCACCCGGCTATCGCATCGATCTGCTCGACGACGAGGGAAATCCCTGCGAGGTCGGAGAGGAAGGCCAGATCGTCATCCACACCAATGAGCGGCCTCCGGTTGGCATGTTTAACGGCTATTACCGCGACGAGCAACTCACACGAAAAGTGTGGCACGATGAAATTTATTACACCGGAGACATGGCGTGGCGCGACGAAGACGGATATTATTGGTTTATCGGCCGGGCCGATGATGTGATTAAAAGTTCGGGATACAGAATCGGACCGTTCGAAGTTGAAAGCGCATTGATGGAACATCCTGCCGTGCTTGAATGCGCGATCACAGCCGTTCCCGACGCCGATCGGGGACAGATCGTAAAGGCGACGATCATCCTGTCGAACCAGTATCAGGCGAGTGAGGAGCTGGCGAAGGAGCTGCAGGAGCATGTGAAGAGCGTCACGGCTCCCTACAAATATCCGCGCATTGTCGAATTCGTCACACAGCTTCCGAAAACGATCAGCGGAAAAATCCGGCGCGTGCAGATTCGCGAAGACGGCGATCGCACGACGTGATCGCCGGGCAGTCGCAACACGTGAAACATCACGTACGCTCACTTGAAAGGCATGGCAGAATCATCGCAGTCCTCAGCACCGCCTGCGCTGAATTTTTTCCACTTGCTCTTAATGGTGCGTGGAACCCACATACAATAAATACATGCCAAGCAGAATGCCGATCATGATGAACGACTTGATGCGGATATTCTTGTCGCGGAACACGTACACGCCGGCCAGAAACGACACGATAATGGCTGCGCGGCGCACCACGGAGACGATCGAGATCATCGATCCCGGAAGACTCAGCGCGTAAAAATACATAAAATCGGACAGACAAAGAAACACCGCGATTCCCACGATCGACCAACGGAACTGATACGGCGTGGATGTTTTCCGTTGCGGGTACCAGCCGAGGAACAGCACAGGCAGCATCATCGCGATCTGATAGATTGTATACCAGACCTGCACAGCCATCCGATCGAAACGGTTCATCAGGAATTTGTCGTACAAGCCGCTGATCGCACCGGTCACGACTGCCACCACCAGCCACCAGATCCATTTGTTTGTGAGAAATGAAATCCCTTCTCTCCGCCCAACAATCGAATAAAGAAAGAAACAGAAAATTGACACTGCGATGCCGGCAATTTGCCAGCCATTGAGCTGTTCAGCAAAGACGAGCAAGGCGCCGATCAGCACCAGAGCCGGCTGCATTGATTTGATCGGGCCGACGATCGTGATGGGCAAATGCTTGATTGCGACATAAGCTGTTCCCCAGGATATCAGCACGATCAGGGATTTAAATAGAATGAATACGTGCGTGCGCAGATCCACTGTCGCAACGAACAAGATGGTGCCTTCGAGCGTGCGGGGCGCAAACGTCGAGAGCAAGAGCATCGGCAGGAAAAATAACGAGCAGAAGACAGTATTCAGAAACAATACGGGAATAACCGCATTGTTGTCCAATCCACGTTTTTTCTCAACATCATATAATCCAAGAAACACAGCAGAGGCAAAACCCAGAACCAACCACATTTGTGAATACCTTCCATTCTACGTGAAAAAACCGGTCAATTACGTAACAACCCTCATTAATCAAGACGATTCTTTCTAAAATTATCGCTATGTCCATTATTAGCCAGGTCCCGAACAAAGGACATATCAAATTTGAGTGATTTTGGGCCTTTTTTTATGGCACATATATTGACAATACTTAATTTACTTAATTTACCTTATTTCAAGGTATGTTTCAATTTTTCCACTGAAATAGGAGGAATACTCTTCACAATGACCCTTGAAAACAATAAAAGCAAAACATATTGACGGAACCAGTTCAGTAGCACCAATCCGGGGGAATGTGAACAATCGATCGGAACAATTCTCAATCATCCGATTGATAGCGAAGGTATTCAAAAAATTTGACCGTGTGGTCGTCTCGAAAAAAATATCATTAAGGAGTCGAAATGAAACAGCGTAAAGCAGCGTTTATCCCGTTTTTCCTTTGTCTCGTCATGTTGGGAGCATCCACACAATCAGGTTCTGCGCAGGAAACCGCGAAGAAATTGAGTGAAATGAATCTCGATGATCTTCTCAATATGGAAGTGACCACCGCCTCGAAGAAAGCCGAGAAGACAACAGACGCTCCGGGTGTCATCACAACGATCACAGCGGAAGAAATAAAATATTTCGGCGCAAACAATATCAGCGATGTTCTTGAAAGGGCGACGTCCATTCAAACGCTCGGTTCAACTCTTCTGCCGTCAAATCTATCCACGATGCGAGGTGACCTGCGAACACTGTATGATAACCACGTGCTGCTGCTAATCAATGGCAAGCCGATCCGCGATGGAGTGATGGGCGGAAGCAATGAGCCGGTCTATGCGGGTTTCCCGGTCGATATGATTGAAAGGATTGAAATCATTCGCGGACCGGGATCGGTGCTGTACGGATCGAATGCGTTCGTCGGCGTGATCAATATCATTACAAAAGGCAATGCCAATCAATCATCTGTGACGGCAAAAGCCGGAGTCGGATCATTCGGCGCCAGCAACGGGACCGTTACCGGAACATTCGTCAGCAATGAGTTCAAGGCGAAGATCAGTACGAAGATTGAAGACATTACCGGATGGAACTATAAGGCCATGACGGTTCGACCCGGAGCTCCCGCGGCCCAAGTCAATAAGAATTACGGTCAAAAAAATCTTGGCGTCGTCACAGACATCTCATATAAGGGATTGTCATTTGTGGGATTTTATACGAACGACGCCCAGGATATGGTTGGAATTCTGCCGTATGCGACGTATGCGGGTAAAAATAAATTGGAACGCATCTTCCTCGATCTCGGGTATACGTATAAATTCAGCGACGCGTGGGAAGCATCGGTTTCCCTCACGCACAACGGCTCGGATCTGAAATTGGACGACGAGGCTGTCGCGGTGAAGGCCGATCATCATTCAAATTCCGATTACACGGGCGAGCTCACGCTCAACGGTGAAGTTGCACAGAATCTTAACCTCGTCATCGGAGGCGTCGTTGATTCAAGGAACAAAAATACAATCGTCACCGGAGACGCGATTGCAAATCCGTACCATCAGACGTATCTCTCGGCATTTTTGCAGGCCGATTATCGTCCGATCGAACTTTTAAAATTAATCGCCGGGGCGCAATTCAATAAGCCTGAAAATCAGGATGCGGATGTCGTTCCCCGATTCGGCGCAATCGTGAATCTCTCGGATGAGTTGGGTGTGAAAGCGTTGTATTCGGGAGCGTTCAGATCCCCCTGGCCTGCGGAACAATTGCTTGTCAATCCGGCGGTCGTCGGAAATCCGAATCTCGCTCCGGAGAAGATCAGCACATTGGACATTCAATTGTTTTACTCGACGAAAAATACCGAGGCGTCGATCGCCTATTATAACAGCGCGTATACAAATTCGATCACACGATCGCCGATTGCCGGTCGGCCCGGCGTCGTCACCTATACGAATTTCGGCGATTTGCACATGAATGGTTTCGAATTTGAGGGAAAGGCATCCGTGTCATCAAGCGCCTTCATCACCGCAAACGCCACAATTCAAAACAATGCGGATGAAAGCACTGTGGCTGTATATATTCCGAATTTCATGGGAAAAATCGGCGCCTTCTACAAGACACGATTCGGCGTGACAGCCGGCATTTATAATACGTATTTCGGAAAGCCAAAGGCGAATGCGGGCGCGGCACTCAATCCCGCGGCGAAAGCGGTTGATCTGGTCTCACTGAATGTCGCCTACACATTGCCGATCTCGCTGCCTGTCGAATTGAATCTGTATGTAAAAAACCTCCTCAACTCGGATTACAATTATCCTGAATTCAACCGGGGATGGATCAACACACTGCCGATTGCGCCGGGCACTGAAGTCTATGCAAGCGCCAGACTCACGTTCTGATGTTCAATCCGTGCAGGAGCGGCGATGTCGTTCCTGCACGGTTTTTCTTCTGTTCATGATGATGTTTACACAACGCGGAGTACCTTCACAATGAAAACGGTCTCAAAGAAATTACACATTGTTCTTTTCCTCCTCGGAGCGATTGCAACAACCTCCTTCGCGCAGGAAATGGCTGTCCCTGTGAATCTTCAGGCGGCCCTCTTTAAAAAAATATTTTCGTTCGACAGGACACTCGCCTCGAAAGGCGTCGAGGTCGCAGTGCTTGGCGCGGGCGGCGATGCGGTCGCAGCGGCATTGAAGGATGCAGGCGTCAACGCGAAAGCCGTGAGCGGCGATCAGGTTCCCGGGGGCGTGACGGTCGTCTATACGATGAGCGGCGCCACAAAGTCCCAAACGGCTGCAAAAGGCATCCTTTCGATTTCAGGCGTGAGCGGTTTTGCCGAATCCGGAAAAGTCGCAATCGGGTTAAGCGTCGAAGGCGGTAAACCAAAAATCGTCATCAATATGGCGCAACTCAAAGCCGAGAGTCAGGAATTAGCTGCCGATCTTCTGAAGATTGCCAAGTTAATCCAATAAACAAAGGATCATTTATGAAATTTTTCAATCAGTTTGGAATCCGACAAAAATTCCTGATCATTCTGGGCGCCAGTTACTTCGTGGTCGGATTGTTTCTGTTTTTCTACTTCCCCTCGAAACAAAGCTCCGATATGAAGGCTTCGCTTGCGGAAAAATCGAAGGCGATTGCCCAGATGGTTTCGAAATCTTCGGCGGCAGGACTCGTCTTCGACGATGCTTCATCGGTCACGACACAGTTTGAAACGTTTAAGGACATGCCGGATGTGGAGTTTGTCACGGTATTGAAAAAAGACGGATCCAGATTTGCCGTGTTCAATGAAAGCAAATATGGAAACTATTCCGCGCAGGTGGCGGAAATGGCACGATCGAAGGGCGATTTCTTCTCCGATGGAAAAGTGCTGCTGGCAATGAATCCGATCATCTCGGATAAGGAAACGGTGGGCGCAGTCGTCATCGCGATGAACACGGCAGCCATCGACGCTCAGGCGTTCTCCGCGCGGATCGTTGCGCTGGTGATCAGCCTGCTGATTTTTGTACTCGGATTGGTCGGGATGAGGATCTTCTTTACCAAGGTAATCTACACCCCGATTAAAAATCTCACCGTCATTGCCGATCGGCTTTCGAAGGGAGATGTCAGCATTGAAATTGCATCCGCGGGCAACGATGAGATCGCACAGCTTGAAAAATCTTTCAATGCAATTGTCACTTCGACCAAGGACCAAAGCCGCATCGCCGAGTTGATTGCGAACGGAGATCTTTCGACCGAGGCCGTCGTCAAATCGGATCTTGATATTCTTTCGCAGAGCATGAACAAGGTGGTGGTGACGTTGCGCAACCTGATTTCCGAAGTGAGTTCGCTTGCGACATCAGCGGCCGAGGGAAATCTTTCTGCGAGGGGAAACGCATCGATTTATAATGGCGGGTACCAGCAGATCGTCGAGGGATTCAATCTCACGCTTGATACGGTGATCAATCCCGTGATCGAAGGATCCGGTGTGCTCGAAAAAATGGCCACAGGCGATTTAACAGTGTCGGTCGACGGCGACTACAAGGGCGATCACCAATTGCTGAAGACAAGGATCAACGGATTGGGCGAATCCTTAAAGCTGTTAATCTCCGACATTACCGAGGCTGTGCAGGCAACGGCCAGCGCAAGCAATCAGATCTCGTCGAGCAGTGAAGAGATGGCGGCCGGAGCTCAGGAGCAAAGTTCCAAAACGATCGAAGTGGCGGGAGCCGTTGAAGAAATGGCGAAGACTATTGTCGATACGACGAAGAACTCAACCGCTGCGGCTGAGGCGGCGCGGAATGCCGGCGTCATTGCCCGCGAAGGCGGTACGGTTGTCAATCAGACAATCGAAGGAATGAACAGGGTTGCGGAAGTCGTCAAAAAATCAGCAGTCACGGTTCAGGAGTTGGGCAACAACAGCAATAAAATCGGCGAGATCGTTCAGGTGATCGATGATATTGCAGATCAGACGAATTTGCTTGCCTTGAATGCGGCCATTGAAGCAGCGCGAGCCGGCGAGCAAGGAAGAGGATTTGCGGTTGTCGCCGATGAAGTGCGGAAGCTTGCAGAACGAACGACCAAAGCGACAAAAGAAATCGGCATGATGATCAAGCAGATACAGAAAGATACTGAAGGCGCCGTGTTGTCGATGAAGGAAGGAACGGAAGAAGTCGAGAGAGGAAAAGCCCTCGCCGACAAAGCCGGTCATTCACTCGGTCAGATTATTAACGGATCCGAGGAGGTCGTCAATATGGTGACCTGTGTGGCTGCCGCCAACGAAGAGCAGAGTGCAACGGCGGAAGAGATCAGTAAAAACATCGAAGGAATCAATACGATCACACAGGACAGCGCTCAGGGCGTGCAGCAGATTGCCCGCGCGTCGGAGGATCTCAGCAAGCTGACAGTGAACCTGCAGGAATTAATCACGCGATTCAAGATCGATGACTCGCCGAAAAGCCTTGAATCCGGACGGGAGACGACACATCAGCTGGCGGTGAGCGTTAAAAAACATCACCGCTGACATGGGGTCACATCGTTCCTTCGATTGACAAAAATTGAATATCCGGGGGCGTTCATTCATTGGCAACACACATTGAATGAGTGGCCCCCGGAGCATTTTATCGCATCGTCCGACAGCCGAAGATACGGCCCGCTGTCTTGCCATGATTGGCTTCTATCCTCACCGTGATTTTCTCCTTCCCCACCAGCACGTCCGCGGGAAGCGGATACTCGACATCATAGAACGTATTGCTTTTTCCTCCCTTCCATTCGACCGTTGCGATCAGGCTGCCCTCCACCACCAGATCGAATTTCCTGTCCTTATCGTCGCCAAGATACGTCAGCAGAAGAATATTCTTTTCGCCCGGCAGCACTTTCATCTCGAATGAAAAGAAATGATCGCGCCGCGCTTCGCGTCCCGATCGTCCCAGTGCCGCATCGACGTACGATTGCTCGCTCGCCTGCAGGTGATGGTCACGCTCCGGCTGCATCTCGCCAATGCGAAAGTGATCGATCGTATGGTCCTCGATTTCCTTCTGCCGTTTCTTCTCCGCTTCATAGTCCTGTTGCCGGTTGCGCCATTGCGCAGGCGTGAAATAATCGAAGTAGACGCTGTAATACTGGTCGTTCGTCGCATAGAAGGGTTGAAAGACGGGATTCACGGGTTGTCCCACTTCGCGCAGTGCGAATGTCAGAGGCCGGTCGGCGACAGGTTTCAGCCAATCGGTCACGGTGCGGTTGTCTGTGAGCAGCACGGGTGTGCCGAAGACCGGATCAGGGATCGTCACTCCCAGTTGTGCGGCAAGTACGATCGGGCCATAGAGAAACGCGATCCGATTCGGATTATCGGGCATGCATTCGGTATGCAGACTCATCGGCATCACCGCTTCGATCCTGTCGCCATTGTTCCATTCCCGGTCGACAACAAGATATCCGGAAGAATCCCGCCTTGGCGAGATCACCCTCCCGTTCACTTTCAGTTGCACTCCGTCGTATGCCCACCGGGGATTTCTAAAATAGACGGGAAACGATTGCGCGGATTCCATTGCAAGCGTCACACTCACCGTATCCTGTTCGGGGAAGCGCGTCTCCTGCCTGAGGACGATGTTTCTCCTTTTCCAGCGCAATTCGGATGGAATGAAGAGATTGATGAATATTCCGCCGTCCGCCCCTTCGCAGTAAATGCTCTCGGCATACTTGCTGTGATTTTCCATGCCGCTGCCGACGCAGCATGTAAATGTATTGAACCGATCGCTGAAAACTTTCTTCGTCCCCATCCGCAACGGAACAAAGTAACACATCATTCCGTCCGCGGGATTTTGGGAGGCGAGGATATGATTATAGACGGCGCGCTCGTAATAGTCGGCCAATTCACGCGAGGGACGCCGGCAGAAGAGATGCCGTGTGAGCTTCAGCATGTTGTACGTATTGCAGGTCTCGCACGTATTATCGCTCAGGCGATCGCTGAGCTTCCCGGCGTCGCCGCAATATTCATAACTGCTGTTGCCCCCGATGACGTACGTATGATTGTGGACCATCGTTTCCCAAAAAAACGATGCGATGGAGCTGTCTTCAGGTGAGTTCGTCAATTCATAGCGCCGTGCGGTTCCAATCGCCTTTGGAACATTCGTGTTCGAATGTTTGCCCGGCATGGGATCGATCCGTTTTGCCAGCTGCCCCAGCACGAATTCATCATGGAATTTTTTTGACAGATCAAGATACCTTTTCTCTCCCGTGATCGCATAGATATTTGCCAGGACATCATTCATGCCGCCATACTCGCAATTGAGCATACGCAGGCGTTGTTCGTTCGTAAGCGTCCCGATTGTCCGATCGGTCCAATCGGCCATGCCTTGCGCGAGCATAAGCGCTTTTTGATTCCCGCAATACAATCGTGCGTCCACAAGTCCGGCCATGAGTTTATGCACGGTGTACCACGGTGACCATCCGCCGTTCAGATCAAAGCCCGACGATTTGATGTCGCCGCGCGAGACGCGCGCAAAGAGCGTATCTTCGTTCGGTATGGCGCCGATATATCCGGTCTTCCTGGCGATTTGGCATCGTTCAAGCTCATCGACGATCAGATCGACACGCCGTTTGAACTCCCCATTCCCCGTCGCTGCATACATCATCGCGCATGCCGAAAGATAATGTCCCGCTGTATGTCCCGAGAGTCCTTCGCTTTCCCAACCGCCGTAGACCTCGCCTTTTGTCGGCAAGCCGGCATTTTTATAAAAACGATGCAGCAGCCGTTCGGGCTCGAGCTGCAACAGATACGCTGCGTCGTTCTCCATCGCTTTCCTGAACGGACTCCCGTCGAGCAGCGTCACATCGCTGAGATCGAAGGCATAGGCTTGAAGCGGCGCGGCTGGAGCGACACGCATCCTCGTATCGTTTCGAACAGGAACATATGATTGAGCCTGCGATGATGCGCCAAAGTTGGCAAGCAAAAGCATGACGATCATCAAAAATTGAATTGTGTGCAACCGATTGAAGCTCTCGTTTCGCATGGTCATCGGATCCTTGTGTTCACGGACTGTTTCCGTAAAAGAAAATTCCTGCGCTGTTTTTCTGTTATTGTGCCATCATGTCGGCAGGCCATATACCGGATGATAATATGGTGTTCGTCGGCAACTAATACAAGGACCATCTCAAAAATTCGAATATCACCGCGAACCCGGATGCAGGCGTGCAATAGGCAGGGTGAAATGAATTGTGTCAACGCGGACGCGGAGAAACTTTGAGATTTCCATTGCACCCTATAGTATTTTTGCCTATCATTCAGCGTTACTCAAATCTGCACTGTCGGGAGGAACTGGGAATGTGTGCGATATGAGTCAACCGTGATAAAGCCTCCGGCAAATGCTGCATGCGTTTGACAGGGGCTTTTGTCTTTATTATGAATTCAGAATGATGCTTCATACGATGTGAATTCATCAAGGGGAGGTATGATGGCTCAACGGAGATCCCAGAAGCGAAAAGGAACCGGCATTTCGAAATGTCCCACAGGCATTCGCGGTCTGGATGAAATTACAGACGGCGGAATTCCCCGCGGCCGTCCGACGCTTCTCTGCGGATCTGCAGGCAGCGGGAAGACTCTCCTTGCAATGGAAATCCTCATTCGCGGCGCCCGCGAATTCAACGAGCCTGGCGTATTCATGGCATTCGAGGAAACGCAGGATGAACTGTCTGAAAATGTCGACTCTCTCAACTTCAATCTCCCCTCGCTCATTCACGATAAGAAAATCGCCATCGATCACGTCTACATCGAACGCAGCGAATTTGAAGAAACGGGCGATTACGATCTTGAAGGAATTTTCATCCGCCTGGGCAGCATGATCGACGAGATCGGGGCGAAGCGCGTCGTACTCGATACGGTTGAGGCGTTGTTTACAGGACTGCCGAATGAAGACATTCTGCGTTCAGAACTGCGAAGACTGTTCAGATGGCTGAAAGCCAAAGGCATCACAACCGTCATTACCGGCGAGCAAGGCGAAAACACATTCACTCGTCATGGTCTTGAGGAATATGTCAGCGACTGCGTGATCTTTCTGGATCATCGCATCATCAACCAGGTCGGCACCCGGCGATTGAGGATCGTCAAATATCGCGGCTCGCATCATGGAACGAACGAATATCCCGCACTGATCGGCGAGCATGGATTCAGCGTTGAACCCATCAGCGCCATCGGACTCTCACACACGGCGCTGCATGAGCGGATCTCCACAGGAATCCGGCAGCTAGATGGCATGATGGGCGGCAAGGGATATTTCAAAGGCAGCACCGTTCTCATCTCAGGCACGGCGGGATCGGGCAAGAGCAGCATCGCCGCCGCCTTCGCCGACAGCATTTGCCGTCAGGGGAAGAAATGTTTGTATTGGTCTTCGGAAGAATCGCCCGAGCAGATCGTGCGCAATATGAGTTCGATCGGCATCGATTTGCAGCAGCACGTTAAGAAGGGGCTGCTGCTCATCAATTCAATCCGTCCCACCTTATTCGGACTTGAAAATCATTTGGTCAATCTGCACCGTCTCGTTTCCGAATTCAATCCCGAGGCCGTCATCATGGATCCGATCACGAATCTGGAGGCAATCGGGAATTCCAATGAGATCAAGGCCATGCTTTCGCGCGTCATTGACTTTTTGAAGAGCAGACACATCACGGCGCTGTTTACCGGGTTGAATCAGGACGGCACACATGCCGAAGAGTTGAACGTCGGAGTGAGTTCGCTGATGGATACCTGGATTTTATTATCGATGGTGCAATCATCAAACGAACGCAACCGCGTCCTGTATGTTCTCAAAAGCCGCGGCATGAGTCACTCGAATCAGATGCGTGAGTTCATTCTCACCGATTGCGGCATCGATCTTGTCGATGTCTATACGGGTTCGGGAACGGTTTATACGGGAACCGCGCGACTCACGCAGGAAGCGCGCGACAAGGCCGACGCTGAACGGCTTCGCCAATCGGCGGAGAAAACTTCGCGGGAGCTCGACCAGGAACGGCGTATGATTGCATCACAGATAGAAATCCTCCAGACGAAACTTCACACACTTACGGATGAGTTGGAGAGGGCAACCGGCAATGAAAAAAACCGGCTGGAAGCACACGAGCGGTTCAGTTCGAATCTTGCACGTGTGAGAAACGCCGGCAAATAACAAGCATGAATAACGCGCCAGGCGTGATGTTCATTTCCTCTGAACGGAACGGATACTGGTCGGACTCGACGTGCGGCCGCGCGGCAGACAGCTTGTGTAAACGCAGCGAGAAGAGACTTCAGAGAACATGGACATCACAGGGGGCAACAGTGAAACACGCCAGGACGTCGAACGAGACCAAAGCGATTTTTGAACGCGCAGTGCGTTCGGGTAAACAGGAAAACTACGTACTGAGGCTCTACATTGCAGGCCTTACCCCGCGGTCAACAGCAGCCGTCGAATCGGTGAAGCGCTTATGTGAAGAATACCTGCAGGGACGCTACGACCTGGAGATTATCGACATCTACCATAATCCCACGCTGGCCAAGGGAGAGCAGATCATTGCCGCACCGACACTGATCAAAAAACTTCCGCTTCCCTTGCGTCGACTGATCGGAGATATGGCGGATGAAAAGAAGTTCCTCATCGGAATGGATCTGCGTTCAAAGACGGACATAAAGGCCATACGATGAAAAAGGTCAGGAAGCGGACTTCCAAGGGAATGAAAGACTCGGACCGGGATCCCGATGCTGAACTTGCAGGACTCCGCCTTCGTCTCGAGGAAGCAGAAGAAACACTGCGGGCGATTCGCGAAGGCGAAGTCGATGCGGTGATCGTGAGCGGGAGTCGGGGCGATCGCGTGTTCTCGCTCACTGAATCGAAGAACATGCACCGCCTCATGGTTGAAACAATGAGCGAGGTCGCCCTGGCCTCAACGCTTGATGGAACGATCGTGTACTCCAATGGCAGTCTCTGCGACTTGCTTTTACTTACCCCGGGCCAGACGCTGGGCCGCTCAATTTTCCAATTTGTCATTGAGCAGGATCGTGAGGATCTTTGCACACTGATCCTTCGCGCACAGACCGAAAAGGCGGTGGCAAGGCTTGAGTTTCAGAGAAGCGATGGGGCCCTGGTATCATTTCACATGTCGGCAACAGTGCTCGATCGGCCTGAGGGACCGCTTGTGTGTTTCGTGGGAACGGATTTGCGCCGCATCGAAGCCGACCGCGAAATGATCCAACAACTCAACGAACAGCGTGAATTATTGGCGGCAAGCGAACAGCGATTCCGATCGGTGCTTGAGAATTCACTCGATGTCAACTACCGGTTAAATCTGATCACGGA
>DATGXR010000555.1:0-3950 GCA_035298825.1 Bacteroidota bacterium | reverse complement strand
GTCCAGACCTGGATGTTCCTCGCATTTGCGCTTTCGTTCGCCATCAAAGTTCCGTTATTTCCGCTTCATACCTGGTTGCCCGACGCGCACGTGCAGGCGCCCACGGCCGGCTCCGTGATTCTTGCAGGCGTGCTGCTGAAGATGGGAACGTACGGTCTCGTGCGCTTCTGTCTTCCGCTGTTCCCGATGGCGGCCATCCAGTTCACTCCGCTCATGTCGGTTCTTGCGGTGATCGGCATCATCTACGGCGCGCTTGTCGCGATGGTGCAGACGGATGTGAAAAAACTTGTCGCGTATTCGTCCGTAAGCCATCTTGGATTTGTGGTGCTCGGCATCTTCTCGATGACCGAAGAGGGCATGCAGGGCGCGATGATTCAGATGATCAACCACGGTTTGTCGACAGGAGCGCTCTTTCTTCTTGTCGGCATGATTTACGATCGCCGGCATACGCGCGAGATATCGCAGTTCGGCGGACTGGCAAAACAGATGCCCGTCTATTCGACGTTCTTCATGATCGTGACGCTCTCTTCAATCGGCCTTCCCGGCCTGAACGGATTCGTAGGCGAGTTCCTTATCCTGCTCGGATCGTTTAAATCATATTTCATCGCATCGCGCGCTTACAGTGTCATCGCCGCAACAGGCGTGATCTTCTCTGCCGTGTATATGCTGTGGATGTATCAGCGTGTCTTCTTCGGCAAGCTGACAAACACCTCAAACCAGACGCTCACCGATCTCACGCGCCGCGAAATCGCCGTGCTCGTGCCGATTATCATCTTCATCGTGTGGATCGGCGTGTATCCGGCGACGTTCCTCACACCGTCGAAGGGCGCCTCGGCCCAGGTGGTGCGCGTGATGGAATCGGCAAAGAGCGGTGTTCTGCCCCGCGCCGATTTTACGGTGAAGTGACAATGGAATCAGTCAATCCGTTGTTGACAATCCCGTTCATAGCGCTGCTTGCCGCAATCGCCGTAGCGCCGTTCATCAATCGCCACTGGTGGGAAAAAAATTATCCCGTTGTGTCGACCTCGCTCGGCGGCATCGTTGTGGCGTATTATCTTTTCATTCTCGGCAACGTGCCGCGCGTGCTGCTCACGCTCCATGAGTATGTGAGCTTCATCGTTTTGATCGGTTCGCTGTTTATCGTCTCGGGCGGCATCCATTTTCAATTGAAGGGCAAGGCCGAGCCCGTCTCGAATGTCGCGATCCTTGCCTTCGGGGCGCTCATCTCGAATCTCGTCGGCACGACAGGCGCCTCGATGCTGCTCATCCGCCCGTACATCCGCGTGAATAAATTCCGCATCAAGCCGTTTCATATCATCTTTTTCATCTTCATCGTGAGCAACGTCGGCGGCGCGCTGACGCCGATCGGCGATCCGCCGCTCTTCCTCGGATATTTAAAAGGCATCCCGTTCTTTTGGGTGGTCGAAAACACGTGGACGATGTGGGGTGTGGCAATCGGCCTCCTGTTGGCGGTCTTTTACTTCATCGATCGTCGGTCGTTTCACCATGAATCGAAAGTGAAACAGCGGGAGGCCATCGAGCAGCACGAGCATGCGTCGTTTGACGGGCTTGCGAATCTCGGATATCTTCTTGCGATTCTTGTCGGCGTGTTCATCGAACATCCATTCGGCGCGCGCGAGGCGATCATGTGCGCTGCGGCCGCGGGATCGTATTTCACGACGAGCAAACGGATCCACGAAAAGAACGATTTCAATTTCGAACCCATCAAGGAAGTGGCAATCCTGTTTCTCGGCATCTTCGCCACGATGATGCCCGCGCTCGACTGGCTTCAGGCTAACGCGCGATTGCTCGGCGTCACCGAGCCCGGGCATTATTATTGGGCGAGCGGAGCGCTCTCGTCGTTTCTCGACAATGCGCCGACATATCTGAACTTTCTCACCGCGTCGTTTGGATACTTCAATCTCACGATCGACGATGCGCAGCAGGTCGCGCAATTTCTCGCCGTGCATGCGCGATACGTGCAGGCCATTTCAATCGGCGCGGTTTTTTTCGGCGCGTGCACGTACATCGGCAACGGTCCGAACTTCATGGTGAAATCGATCGCGGAGCAGAGCGGTGTGAGGATGCCTTCGTTCTTCGGATACATCGTCCGCTACACGCTTCCCGTGCTCATTCCGATCTACACGCTCATCTGGTTCCTCTTCTTCCGTTAAAGAAAATATTTCATCGTTGCGCAATTTCAATTCCATTAAAAAATATTTCATCAAAACGCGAGTAGGGCGAAATGCCATTTCGCCCATTTTTTATAAAAAAATTATTTACACACACATACGCAAAAAAATAAGAATAATCTAACTTGTTTCGCTGACTCGCATCGAATATTTTACATCAGTGAAAGGTGCACACACGTCCGGGGGCGAACGTTGTTCACAACAAGGGGGAACGAAACGATGACGACTTTATTCTCGAAGTATGATCCGGTTGGCAGGGAATTGAAACGATCACTCGCAGGGAAAACGGCTGTCATCACCGGCGCCACAGGCACGATGGGTGCCCATGTTGCGACTGAACTTGCGCGCAGGGGAGCGCGGCTGATCCTGCAATTCCACAGCCGCGTTCGCAAAGCGTGCGAACTCGAATTGACGCTACGCATGATCGGCGCCAATGTGACAATGGTGCAGGCCGATTTCACGCTGCGGCGGGAAGTGAAGGAGTTTGTGCAGACGATCAACACGCATACAGACCGTGTGGACTTCCTCATCCATGCGGCAGGCGTGTGCAAGAGGCCGCAAAGGCAGGCTGCGCCGGCCGAGACAGAAAAAATGTTGATTCATCAGATCAATCAGCTTGCGCCGATTGAGATCACGCTCGGAATCGAAGAAAAAATCAGGGAGGGAACGGTCATCCTCTATCTCGGATCTCCGTCCGAAGATGCGCCGATTGAAGGCGCCGCCGTCTATGGTGAAGCCAAAAAAGGCCTGCATCATTTTGCATCGCGATATGCAGGCGATGCGCGCCGACAGGGAGTGACAAGCATTTATTATCTGCCCGGTATGGTTCGCGAATCCTCGCCGCGTTCCGGTGACGGCACTTCCGGTATCGACGATCTTCAGACGCTTGGCCAGCGCGCCCTGCTCGATCCCTCAAAAGTGGCTCGCAACGTCGTTGCATCGCTCATGCGCGAGCCCCTTGTGGATGTGGCCGACGTCTACGAAGGCAGCATGCTCGTGCGGAGAGACGGCTACACTGTTACCTGTTCGTAATCAGGTTATTGATGATATATGAACTTGGGATGAGTAAAGCGGTAAGGTGCTCTGTCTTGAATAAATTTTCTCACATAGTATTAAAAAAAGTCTAGACCAAACTATCAGATCGCACTTGATCACTTCATTTCGATAATACTCAAGACTGTATAGATCAGAGGAGCGTACTCGTTCTGAGCTCTCGTTATTCTGCAACTTCCCGCAACAAAAACCATCAGGCTTTTCATCCTTCATTTTACCTGAAAAAAATTCGGTTCCAATTTTCAGCAAGGAGAGGACATGCAATGACTCGAATCATATATGATTCACATCGACGAACAAAGGCTTGAGCTGTATGTCTTAGGAGAACAAGATATACAGATCGGCGAAGAAGAAAATATAATCTTCCACTTGGCTCAGTGTGATACCTGCCAGAGTCTTGTGGCGGATATCGCATCGTTGTATTGCTCGGCAGAAAAATACTACCACGAACGTATAGCGAATATTTCCAATGATGAAGAAGTATAAATCGTCAACCATTTATATATCAGAGAAAAAGCTCTGCTAAGAAGATGCTGTTCGAGAAATTTTTACGTAATTTTACATTTTTTTCTGCACGGAACCCGCCTTGTAAGGACTGTCTTATATGGCATTCATTTACTGATTGGGGCAAATTTTAATTGTTAAAAAACGCAAGTTATTTTCCATTCATTCTGGGGTTCCTATGTCAAAAAAGGCTCTTTCAGC
>DATGXR010000554.1:0-1641 GCA_035298825.1 Bacteroidota bacterium | reverse complement strand
ATTTCGCACGACTTCCCGTAAAGATGGACAACCATGATCGCACGTGTGCGCGACGTGACGGCCGCTTCGATCTTCGCCGGATCAATATTATATGTGCGAATGTCGGGTTCGACGAGCACGGGACGGAGGCCGCAATGAACGATCGACAGAATCGTTGCGATGTAGGTATTCGAAGGAACGATTACCTCGTCTCCGCGCTCGAAGCTGAGCGCCTTAAGAGAGAGAATAAGCGCATCGAGTCCGTTAGCAACGCCGATGCAGTGATTCGTGGTCGTGAAGCGGGCGAACTCTTCTTCGAACGTCTTCACCGATTTCCCAAGAACGAACCATCCGCTTTCGAGCACGCGCGCCAGCGCTTCCTTATATTCACTCATGAACGGCGCATTGGCCGCCCCCAGATTTTCATAATCGATCATGATGGATAATCCTCATAGATGTAATCGGTCGGATCGAACAGCTCCGATGCGAGCACGACGAGCACCGCATCGGGCGTAAAATGATGCATCGTATGATAATCCTCCGGCTCGATGATCAGGCATTTGCTTGGATGATCGAGCGCGAAATCCTGATGTGTCTTTCCGTCGTGGCAGGAAACGATGCACTTGCCCGCAACGCAGATTGCCGCCTGCCGCGTTTTGTGATGCCGGTGTCCGCCACGCACCGAGTCGTCCACACCGTAGATATAAAACAGTCTCGGCACCTTGAACGGCAGTTCTTTTTCGATGACTGTGAGATTTCCGCGTTTGTCCGAAAACGTTTTGAGCTGAAGGAGATGTGCCATAGGATCCTGTCAAGAGAATGAATGGTCGGATGCGTGAAGAACCGTTCTACTTTGATATTGCGACAACCGGGCTGAATCGATCAGTCGAGAAATTTCCGCACGTCGAAAATATTGTAAATGCCCAGCGCCTTGCGATACACGTAGAGCATTGGACGTTTCCATAACGCTTTGTCCTTCGCGATCCCGTTCGGATCGAATGAGGAATCGTGCCGGTTGATTTCCTTTCGCGCATCGAAGAGCGCCTTGATGTACGGTGTATAGATCAGCCGGAGCACGTCCGATGACAACAACCGTCTTCCCAATTCGATTCGCGTACCGCCCAGAAACCGCAGATAATGAAAATGGTAGAAGATGAGATCGAATTCCCGGAGTGTTGCCCGTTCAGTCACACGAATGGCGCCGTTGCGTTCGAACACATCGTACTGCTGGACGTTCCAGGCCGCCACACCTCCGCCTCGATGCTCGAGCACGTGCACACCCTCGAACCGCGTTGTCCAGTCGTCCAGATATTTCTGATCGCCGAACTTCCCGTCCTCGTGCCTGTCGAAGCACCAGGTGATGCACTGTGCGCGCCACCAGGTGAGCGCCTTCAATCCGCGCTCGTCGTTCCTGAACGTCACGAACTGGACGCAGTATTTTCCGCTCAAGCGCGACTTGTCGTAGCGCGGCGTGTAACGATGTTCCGTGATCAGGATCGAATCCGCCCCGAGCTCTTCAAATAGCGGATCGGGCGAGGCGAAAAACATCATATCAGCATCGATATACGTGCAGGCCGACACATTGAATTTTTTGAGCACGTACAGAATGGTCGATGACGTGCTCGTCCAGCAGTATTCAGCGCGCGAGCGCGTCGGCTTCAC
>DATGXR010000553.1:0-1859 GCA_035298825.1 Bacteroidota bacterium | reverse complement strand
GTTCGAGATGCACACATCCACATATTCCATGAGCGGAATCATGACGGCACGTGCTTCCTTCTCAGTCCAGAGCTTCTTCCTGTAATTGAGATCGGCACTCACAGTGACGCCGAGCTTTCTGGCGGCGCTGCATGCTTCCTTCAGGATCTCCTGAAGATTTTTTCCGATTGCAGGCGTGATGCCCGTCCAATGGAACCACGAAGCGCCCTGGAACACGGCGGTCCAGTCGATCTCACCCGGCTTGATTTCGGAGACGGAGGCGTTCGCTCGATCGTAGATAACCTTCGATGCGCGCTGACTCGCTCCCGTTTCGAGGAAATAAATGCCCAGACGATCGCCGCCGCGGACGATATGATCGACGTTCACGCCGTAACGGCGCAGCTCGTTGACAGCCGCTTCGCCGATCTCATGCTTCGGAAGTTTTGTCACGAAGCAGCCTTCGAGTCCGAATTGCGATACCGATGCCGCCACGTTCGCCTCGCCTCCGCCGTAATTAATATCAAACTGCTGAGCCTGCACGAAACGGCTGAAGCCGGGTGTGGACAGGCGCAGCATAATCTCTCCAAATGTCACTATCTTGTGTTTTGCCATGTACTTACGTTCCTTTATCTGATGCTGTGTGTCGATGAATGGTCATGCCGAATGATCAAATTTGAAGCAAGTGCAGCGCGAACCCGCCGATTTCTTTTTCAATATAGACTGCGGCAAGCTTGCCGTTCTTGACATTCCTCGTCTCATTCCGTATCGCGTAGCCGCTGCGCTCCATATACGCGACTGCCCTGTCGATGAAATTCGTGCCGATCGCCAAATGTCCATGCGCGCCGAGGTACCGCTGTTTCATCACTTCGAATTGAAGTCCCACGAAATTCGAGTTCCCGCCTTCTTTCACCGGCACACCCATGAGTGCGGAAAGTTCTTTCGACACAGTATCCGCTTCGTCGGCGGTTT
Source organism: Bacteroidota bacterium (assembly GCA_035298825.1). Lineage (GTDB taxonomy): Bacteria > Bacteroidota > Ignavibacteria > UBA10030 > UBA8401 > CAISDA01. The sequence continues at coordinate 911 of DATGXR010000553.1, read as the reverse complement.
CCATATTGAAGCCGACATGCCGCAATTGGAATCCGAGCATCGTCCTGACCGCCTGCGTTGTGATTGATTTGATGTCGTCGAACTGCTTGTTGGAGATCATCTCCGTTTTCACCATCCAGCTTCCGCCGCAGGCAAGCACACTTGGGAGCGAGAGGTACGAAAGAAGATTCTTTTCATCGATGCCGCCGGTGGGAATGAATTTCAGTTGTTTATAGGGAGCGCTCAGCGCGCGAAGGAATGCAACTCCGCCCGCCTGCTCGGCGGGAAAAAATTTGACGACGTCCAGGCCGAAATCAAGCGCCTGCTCGACCTCTGAAGGCGTCGCCACCCCCGGCGTGACGGGAATGTTGTTCTTGACGCAATACTCGACAGTCTTCGGATTCAATCCGGGAGCGATGATGTATTTTGCACCGCAGTCGACAGCCGCCTTCGCCTGGTCAACAGTAAGCACTGTGCCGGCGCCGAGCGCCATATCGGGAAATTTTTTTGCAATACGCGAGATGGCATCCTTTGCCGCGGCGGTGCGGAATGTCACTTCCGCGCAGGGCAGTCCGCCGTCGATGAGCGCCTGTGCAAGAGGCTCCGCGTCATTCGCGTCTTCGATCGCGATCACAGGAACGATTCCGAGCAATCCGATCTGATCTAGTACTTTATGCATGATGTATACGCCTTAAATGAAATGAATAAATATGGTTGCATCAGTTGATATCAATTTGAATATATTACGGTCAATTGGATGATGTATGAGGGATCGTGTGACACGGTTGCCCTCATCTTCCGTGAAGCAATATTCGGTCGATCCAAGCAGGCGAAGCGTGATGAGGCATTGCCCCCTGTTGTACATCGAAAACGGTTAGCGTGCAAGCCATCCGCCGTCGACAACAAGCACATGTCCGTTCACATAATCCGAT
>DATGXR010000552.1:0-3481 GCA_035298825.1 Bacteroidota bacterium | reverse complement strand
CAGATAGTCAACCATCCCGCTGTGATTATCCGGCACCGCCGCGCCAAGCATCTCGCCCCACATCACGATCTCGCGGTCGTTCGTCGAGCGGTGCGTAAAATCGTCGGGTCCCTTGTAGAATTCATCGCGCCAGACGCCGGGACCGCCCACCGTGTGATCGTCCCACCATCCCGTGTATGCCGTGCCCGAGTCGAACATCACGGCATTCGAATACGGTTTCATCCACGCCTGATTCGTGGACGGCTTGCCGGAGGGAAAGCCGGATTTCAGAACAACGATGCGTGAAGGATCTTCTTCGTGTATGCGGCGAAGAATGCGGAAGATGCGCGGATTGTGCAAATCCGGATGGATCTCATTTTGGATGGCATACATTATGAGCGAGGGATGGCTGCGGTGAGCGCGCACCATGCGGATGATCTTTTCTTCCATGTAGCGTTCGGCAAATGTCTGCGCGTCGCCATTCGCGCCCGAAGGATCGACCAGCGTTGTCGGCGACGGCGCATAAAGTGAATACCGATCGCCGAATGCTGTTTGTCCGCCTCCGGGTTCCATATAACGCAGCAACCCCAGACGATCCTGCGCATCGAGCACTTCGGTCTTTCCGACATTCCTGTGGAATTGCAGACAATTCAAGCCGAACGCCTTGGCATCCGACACCTCGCGCTCGGCCAGTTCTTTCGTCGGCCACAATCCGTTCACGCCCCAGAATCCCCACGAGATGGCCGACACCAATCGGATGCGCCGGCCATTGAAGACAAGCTGCGCATTCTGCGTGATGCCTTCGGCGTCGAACCAGCGAAATCCGAATGTCACATCGCGGCTGTCCTGGAAGCGCTGCGCAGCTCTCGCAGCGGCCGTACTCGCCCGCACCTGCAACCGATACAGCACAGGCGTCTCGAGTGTCCACAGATCGGCCGTATCGGCGCGAAGCCGGACAACAACCGTGTCGACGCCCGATGCGCGCACACGCACCGAACGGCTCTGGCTCAACACGGCGCCGAGATGGATGTGCGCCGCATCGGCCGATACGATTTCGAAATTCAACCGGACATTCTGCACGCGCTGTGTGAGATTGCGGACGATCACATGCGATTCGATTTCGCGCATGCGCGGCGTGTTCAGCACCCAGGCATCCTCGATGTGCACGGGATCGAGCGCGCGCAATTCAAGTCCGCGGTCCAGTCCTCCGAATCCATGACTCTTGTGGAATTGCTGCCCTGTCGTTCCCCACCTCATCAGCTCCGTGTCGACCCAGTCGAGCCGGCCGCCGGGATTTGTGATGCGCACGGCAAGACGGTTCATTCCACCGGGACGAATCGCACGCGACACGTCGCAGGTAAACGGAAGTTCGGTCAGAATATTATAGCCGACGAGTTCCTGATTGAAAAACACTTCAGCCTTCAAACGCGCCCCGCGAATATCGAGCACGACATGCTTGCCGGCGAACGATTTTGGAATATTCACATCGCACCACCACCACGAGACCCCAAGATAGTTGCCGTTCTGCACTGTCGAGTCCTCGGTCTCGAATGCATATTCGCCGTTCGCATACGGCCGCTTCCCGCGCACGCCCCAATAATGCTCCTCGACTGTCGAAGGCAGCGTCACTCCAATCGCATTGCCGTTGTCAAGCGCACCCCATCCTCCCGTCGGCACATTATGCGGAAGCGTCGAAAGACCGGCTGAGTCCGTGAGCAGCACAAGCGAATCCTGCTTCCAGGCGGCCGCCGTATCGAGCCAGAGATGCCAGTTCGTATCGGGAATTGATAACCGGATCTGCGCCTGGAGCGCCGTCGACACAACGGCGAGCGCAAGCACGAACACTGCGCAAGAACGTTTCATAGTGTGTGTGTTTGTGTGTCAGAGCATCGGCTTGATGATCTTCGATGAAGGCGTACATCGTAGAGAGGAGCGAATGGCGCGTCGATTCAAGATGCGAAAGGAAGGATTGGGATAGTGCGCCGACACCGGTTGCATCAGCATGCAGGAGGAAGGAGTATATCATCGCTGTTGCGTCGTTCATCTTTTTCATGCGGTGATGCTCCCGTGCCATGGCGTTTGTGCCGTATATGTTCACGCGCGGTTTGGGAAAAATACGGCGTGTGTTCGCGCGTGCGCGCGGCGTGAACGTGTGTGTTCATCGCGCGCGCATGTGCACGTGTCACGCCTGGGATTGAAACTTTGCGACTTCCTCGACGATCGTCTCGACGATCTCGCTTTCTTTCACGCGCCGGATCATTTCGCCCTTGCGATAGAGGATGCCCACTCCCTTGCCGGCCGCGATGCCGATATCGGCTTCGCTCGCCTCGCCCGGACCGTTGACTACGCAGCCAAGCACGGCGATCTTGATCGGTTTCTTGATGCCCGAGAGCCGACGGTCCAATTCTCCCATGATCGAGAACAAGTCGACCTCGAGACGGCCGCATGTGGGACATGCGATGAGCTCGACATTTCGCGAGGCAAGACCGAGCGTGCGAAGAATTTCCTTGCCGACTTCGATCTCCTTCACGGGCTCGTCGGTCAGCGACACACGGATCGTGTCGCCGATACCTTCCGAAAGCAGCGTGCCGATGCCCACGGCAGATTTGATCGTGCCGACGCGCATCAGTCCGGCTTCTGTCACGCCCAAATGCAGCGGAATATCCGTGCGTCCGGCCACGAGCCGGTACGCCTCGATCATCAACCTGACGTCCGTCGACTTGACCGAAATGACGACGTCCTTAAAATCATATTCGTCGCAAATAGCCACATGCCGCATCGCGCTTTCATACAACGCCTCGGCTGTCGGATATCCATGTTTGGCGAGGATGTCCTCTTCGAGCGAACCCGAATTCACACCGATGCGAATCGGGATTCCCTTGTCCTTCGCCTGCGTGAGCACCTGGCGGATGCGGTCCTTCGATCCGATATTGCCGGGATTGATACGGACTTTTGCCACGCCGGCCTCGATCGCCTTGAGCGCAAAGATGTGATTGAAATGAATGTCGGCCACGACCGGCAGCGGCGACTGGCGCACGATTTCAGCCATCGCATCTGCCGCTTCTTTGTCGTTGACAGTCACACGCACAATGTCGCATCCTGCTTCGCAGGCATCGACGATCTGTTTGACAGTCCCGGCGACATCGTCGGTTTTTGTCTTCGTCATCGTCTGCACGGAGATCGGCGCACCGCCGCCGACTTTGATGCTGCCGACGGACACCTGACGCGTTTTTCTTCGAACGCCAACTTTATACTCAACCGGCGAGAGCGTGACCGGCTGCAGTACGTGTAAAAGATCTTCCATATTCCACTTGACCCAATCATCCCCATGTCTGGTCTGAGACAGAGGGAGAACGACAATGATGTTAATTTAGTTTTTTGCTCGCTTCGAACAACAGACGCTTCTCTTCATCGGTGAGACTCTGATATCCGCCCTTGCTGATCTTGTCCAGAATTTCATCGATCCTCTTTTGCAGCTCAATCTCTTCAGTCGAAGCCTGAT
>DATGXR010000551.1:0-2300 GCA_035298825.1 Bacteroidota bacterium | reverse complement strand
AACGTCGGCGACTGCGCTGGTATGGCGGCCGATATCTTCGAAAGTTATGAAGTCACGATCGTCGCCGCGATGATCCTCGGTATGGCGACGTTCGGTCACAAGGGCGTGATCTTCCCGCTCCTCGTGCGCGGCATCGGCGTTCTTGGCTCGATCATCTCGACGTACACGGTGAAAGCCGGACCGAACGACACATCCGACACCGCTTTGCATTCGGTGCACCGCGGCTTCTGGATCGGTTCCATCATCAGCGTGGCCGGATTTTTTGTGCTGGGCGCGCTCTATCTGCATTTCGATGCGGCATACCTGGCCAGCAATCCTGTTGCGCTTGCCGGATTCCCGAACAGCGATCCGTCGCAGCTTCCCTTCTGGGCAAATTGGGGAGTGGCTGGTCTCGATCTGCGTCCCGCATTGACCTGTCTGATCGGCGTGTTCCTCGCCGTCGCGCTTAATAAATTGACGAGCTACTACACGCATACAAGCCATACCCCTGTGAAGAGCCTTGCAAAATCCTGTACGACCGGACATGCAACGAACATCATTCAGGGATTCGCAGTCGGATACGAGAGCACTGTTGCGACAATCGTCGTCATCGCGGTCTCAATTCTTCTTTCCGTTCTCGTCTACGCCGGCACGCCTCCCCTGTTCATCGCCTACGGCGTCGCAATGGCCGGCATCGGCATGCTGACGTTGACAGGAAATACGATCTCGATGGACGTGTTTGGTCCCGTGGCCGATAACGCCAACGGCATCGGTGAAATGGGATACGAACCTGAAACGATGGAAAAACAGAAAGTCGGAAGCTACAAACGCGCGCGCCAGATCCTCGCCGATCTCGACGCCGTGGGCAACACGACAAAGGCGGAAACAAAGGGCATCGCAATCGGCTCGGCCGTCATCGCCGCTGTCTCGCTCTTCTCAAGCTTTATTGCCGTTATTGCAGTCGGTTCCGAAGACAAGATCAATTCGATGACGATCCCGCAGTATCTCCATGAAGCGGGCAAGATCACAGTGGCCGATCCCACTGTCTTCATCGGCTTCCTCATCGGCGGCGCAGTGCCGTTCCTCTTCAGCTCCATGCTCATTCGCGCAGTGGGTCGCGCCGCCTTCTACATCGTGAAGGAATGCCGCATCCAGTTCCGCGATATCGAGATCTGGGAAGGAACAAAGAAACCCGATTACGGTCGCGTCGTCGATATCTGCACGAACACCGCCCAGAAAGAACTCATCGGTCCCGGCCTGCTTGCAATTATGAGTCCTCTCATGGTCGGCTTCCTGCTCGGACCCTACGCGCTCGGCGGATTCCTCGCCGGAATGATTCTTGTCGGCCAGTTGCTTGCGGTCTTTATGTCGAACGCGGGCGGTGCATGGGATAATGCCAAGAAGATGATCGAAGACGGCATTTACGGCGGCAAAGGATCCGAAGCGCACAAAGCCGCAGTCACGGGCGACACGGTCGGCGATCCGCTGAAGGATACGGCGGGACCGGCAATCAATCCCCTTATCAAGGTGATGAACATGGTCAGCCTGCTTGCGCTCGGTCTCGTGCTGCATTTCAACGTGATCAGCCCGAGAATTCCCGAAGGCGGTTCTGCCTCCAGCGCATTCGTCATCGGCGCGCTCGTCATTGTTGCCGCCATCGTCGCCATCGGCTGGGCGGTGTGGCAGAGCAAGCGCGAAGAATCCGTTGCTGATCAGCTTGAAGCCTGATCCTGATTCATCCGCTAAAAAAATGAAAAGAACCGGCGTGCGTCTTGCGCCGGTTTTTTTTATCCCCCTTCCCTGCAGGCGTGTGAATTTGCCGTTGCTATTCGAACAATCTTCACTTATATTTTTTCGACCATACTGTCAAACCAATTCACCATCGCATATTCAACTTATCCGGAAGACACGCTGTCATGGTCTTGTCATCACATCTCGCATTCGATCTCGGCGCCACGAGCGGCCGCGCCATCCTCGGCAGGCTCGAAAAAGACCACCTCACGCTCACCGAAGTGCACCGCTTCCCAAACGCGATGCTGCGTGAGCGCGGGCGCTACGTCTGGGACACCAATCGATTGTTCTCCGAGATCAACTTCGGCATTGCCGCCGCCCGAACCTCACAGGATCCGATTTCAAGCATCGGCGTCGACACGTGGGGTGTCGACTTCGGCCTGCTCGATGCGAAAGGCACGCTTCTGTCGATGCCCGTCGCATATCGCGATCCGTACACGGACGGAATTATGGACGAAATCTTCCGCATCATTCCGCGCGAGACGCTGTACGCAAGAACCGGCATCCAGTTCATGCAGCTGAATTCACTG
>DATGXR010000550.1:0-3777 GCA_035298825.1 Bacteroidota bacterium | reverse complement strand
ACGCAGAAGAAATTGCGCAAGAAAGCGCCGGTGCACGTTAACGTGGAAAAAGATTGGTAATGATTGATGAATGTGAAGACAAAATATTTAGATGGGTGGACGGCGGGGCTGCGGAGGGCGGCAGCGGTCTGTGTGACGCTCGTTGCGGTTGCGGCCGCAGCGCTCGGACAGTCGTTCACAGCGAGCGTTGACAGGAATCCAGCCGCGACGAACGAGCCCTTCTCGCTCGATTTCACGATGAACGGCGGGGGAGCGGGCGGCGGAAAGAATCTGAAATTGCCGGACCTCAGCAAATTCATGATCCTTTCGGGTCCGAACCAGTCGACAAGCATGCAGATCATCAACGGGAACGTCTCGTCTTCGGTCACATACAGCTACGTGCTTCAGGCGCGCGAGCCCGGAAAATTCACGATCGGGTCCGCCACGATCGAAGCCGGCGGCAAGACGCTCACTTCATCCCCGATCGAGCTCACTGTGGTCAAAGGCTCGGGCGCCTCGCGCCAGTCGGCGCAACAGCAGCAGGGCGGCGAGAGCGATGTGAAAATCGGCGATAACATCTTCGTCCGCGCCATCGTCGACCGGTCGAAGGTCATGCAGGGCGAGCAGATCACGGTTTCGTACAAGATCTATACGCGCGTCAACATCATCAACTATGCCATCAACAAGCTTCCGACAATGACCGGATTCTGGGGCGAGGATCTCACGACACCGCAGCAGATCCAATTGACGAACGAAACGATCAACGGCAAGCAGTACCGTGTCGGATTGCTCAAGAAAACGGCGCTCTTCCCGACGCAATCGGGCACGCTCGAAATCAATCCGCTCGAAATCACCTGCCAGGTGCAGGTACAGTCGCGACGCCGCTCGGGCGACATCTTCGACGATTTCTTCAACGATCCGTTCATGGGAAACGCCCGCACGCAGAACGTGAACATCAAAACGGAACCGACGAAGATCACAGTGCTGCCGCTTCCGAAAACGGACGTGCCGTCTTCGTTCAAGGGCGCAGTGGGACATTTCTCGCTCTCGTCGAACGTCGCGAAGCACGCCGTGAAGACGAACGAGCCGCTTTCGCTCAAAGCCACGATTTCTGGCACGGGCAACATCAAGATTCTTGAAGCGCCGGAGCTGCAGCTACCAGCGGATTTCGAAAAGTACGATCCCAAGGTCAGCGAATCGATCGACCGCTCGGGCGGCGCAATCAGCGGCTCGAAGACATTCGAGTGGCTCATCGTGCCGCGCTATCCGGGCGCGAAAAAAATTCCGTCTCTCGAGTTCTCCTACTTCGATCCCGCGAAGGGCAAATATGTCACCGCGCGCACAGACGAGATTTCGCTCGAGGTCGAAAAGGGCAGCGCCGAAGCGCCGTCGGCCGCAAGCGGTCTGTCGAAAGAGGACGTGAAGATTCTGAACGAAGACATCCGCTTCATCAAGCCGTCGTCGGGCAATTTCCACAGGCGCGGAGACACAGGCATCGCCGCCACAGAGGCGGCCGCGTTCGTGATGCTGCCGCTTGCCGCGTTCATCGGTCTTGTCGTCTATCGGCGCAAGTCGATACGGGAATCGGCCGATGTCATCACGTTCCGCTCACGGCGCGCCATGAAGATCGCCGCCAAGCGCCTCAAGGCGGCCCATGTGCTTCTGTCGGGATCGGATCCGGATGCATTCTATACGGAGATCTCGCGCGCGCTTTGGACGTATGTGGCCGACAAGCTCGGCATCGATCGCTCGGAACTCTCGATCGATAACGTGACAGACACGCTCGAAGGCAGGAAATTGAATCCCGAGTTGATCGGACGCATCAAGGAATGTCTCGAGAGCTGCGAGTTTGCACGCTTCGCCCCCGCGAGCGCGCTGCAGGTTGAAAAACAAAAAATGTACGACAGTGCCGGTTCGATCATTGTCGAGATGGAACACCAACTGAAACAACGGTAACGATCTGATGAAGACGATCCGAAAATTTTTCTTACTGTCATGCATGCTGTTCGCCGCTTCAGCCTCCGCGCTGATGGCGCAGGATGCGCGCTCGCTGTTCGATCAGGGGAACAGGCTGTACCTCGAACAAAAATATCCCGAGGCGATCCAATCGTATGAGACGATTCTGAAATCGGGACTCGAGAACGGCGAATTGTATTTCAATCTCGGCAACGCGTATTTCAGAAGCGGAAAGCTCGGTCCCGCGATTCTCGCTTTCGAACGCGCGCGCAGGCTCATGCCCAACGACGACGATGTGGCGTTCAATCTCCATTACGCAAACGTGCGCATCGTCGACAAGATCGAGCCCGTGCCCCAGCTCTTCATCTATCGCTGGGCCGACGCGCTCCTGAATGTGTTTTCCCCCCGAACCCAGGTGCTTCTTGTCTACCTCTCGTTCCTCCTGACACTTGGCTCGTTCGTGTATCTTCTCTATGCCCGCTCGTTTAATGCCCGCAGGATTGCGCTGCTCTCGGGCGTTGTCATCGGCGCCTTCTGTATGGTGTCGGCCATTTTTTATGGCATCAACACATACCGGGCATCGTCAACGATCTATGGCATCGTGATGAGCGATGTCTCGAATATCAAATCCGCTCCCGATCCGAAAAGCAGCGATGTGTTCGTCCTGCATACCGGCGTGAAGGTCCAGGTGATGGACGAGGTGAACGGATGGAGAAAGATCCGTCTTGCCGACGGAAAGATCGGATGGATACAGGAACGGGAAGTCGAAACAATATAATTGCCTGCTGTCGTCTCTTTTCGGCATTTTCGGATTCTCGCCCCTGACCGGATTGCTTGCGTCGGCATAATATTGTACATTGATTCTATTGTGCTCCCCAGGCCGGCCTTTATTCTTTTTTGTATGGACGTGCGTGATCGTATGATGAAAAATGTGTTGATGTCAGTTCGAAGAACCACGGTGATCGTTCTTGTGTTGGCGGCAGTGTGTATGTCATCCGGCGTCCGGCCTGTGTATGCCCAGACGGGAGCGGCAGATCTGCAGGAAGAACACGATTACACATTCGCCTACGGATTATTCCAGGACAAGCTGTATCAGCTTTCGTACGAGCAGCTGCAGAAATTCATCGAGGCGTATCCCTCAAGCAGCAAGCAACCCGATGCGCTCTTCCTTTCAGCCGAATGCCAGTTCCGGCTCGAGCAATATGCGGGCGCCATTCCTCAGTATCAGCGCTTCGTGCGCGACTATCCCCGCCACATGCTTTCCACCGACGCGGGCATGCGCCTTGGCGAGATTCATTTTCGTCTCGGATCGTATGACGCGGCGATCGCTGCATATAAGGCCGCATCGGCGAAGGACACATCCGTGGCCGGAGAAGCGTCGTACTGGATCGGCGAATCGTATCTGAAAAAGAATGATGTCGATCAGGCCGCGCATTATTATTCGATCAGCGCCGAGCGGTATCCGGCGAACAGACTCGCCGATTATGCGATCTATTCGCTTGGCTGGGCATCGGAACAGAAAAAGGATTTTTCAGGCGCGATCGCCTGGTACCGGCGCATCACCGACTCGCGAAAGCAGAGTCCGCTTGCTTCGGTCTCCACTGTCCGTATCGGCGAGTGTTTATTCCAGGATGGAAAATTCGACGAGTGCATACGGCATCTGACCGGCTCGTCGGGTGCGATTACCGACAGTTCCGACCGGATCCGTTCCGAGTTCCTGATTGCCGAAGCGCATTTCAACAAGGCCGACTATGTGGGCGCCCGTTCGCTGTATGAAGCGTTCCTCGCCAAACATGCGGGGCATGCGCTGTTTAGGGAAGCGCGCTATTCGTATGCGTGGAC
>DATGXR010000549.1:0-5276 GCA_035298825.1 Bacteroidota bacterium | reverse complement strand
CTTGATCACGTACGGGCACACAGGGGCAATCATCGCATTAAACAACCCGGTCGGAATTTTTCCCGTAAACAACCGGTCTTCAAGCGGTTCGAGTGTTGCGCCGCGCTTGTATTTCCATTCGCCTTCAAGCCTCAGCGTGTCCGTGCCTGCGATGATGGCGTACAGTTTTCCCGGCACGAATCCGCCATGGCGAATGAGGCTGATGTCGCGAATGACGATCGTATTGATTCCGGCTGTGAGCACTCCTGTGGGAATCGCATACACGCGGGGCGCATACTGAGAGCCCGTGGTGCCGATACATTTTCCGTTGAGAAAGACTGAATCGATATCGAAGATCCGGCCCAGATGGATCAGGGCCTGCTTGCCGGCCATAGAAGGCGGGATCGTGACTTCTTTTCGAAACCAGGCAACGCCATTCGAGGAGCCAAGCGCCGTCTCTGTCCAATACCCCGGAAGATGCATCTCATCCCAATCGGAGGTATTCGTTGCCGGATCGGACCACGGATGCTGAGGGTCCCTGAACCCCTCGTCCGATTGCCGCAGCTGCATCATCCAGCGATTGACACGTTCGTCATCCTGCGCTTTCAATCGTTCGATGAGCTCAGGATGCTTGAAGCGCTGTGCATCCTCGAAATATTTCGGAAACGATGCAATTGATTCCTCGCTGATCCACGCCTCCGCCGAGGATCCTCCAAGCGACGCGTTGATGAGTCCGATTGGAATTTTATATATGTCGAATAATTTTTTTGCAAAGAAGTACCCGGCCGCCGTGAAGCCGCGCACCGATTGAGGATCGGCACTTCGCCATTTGCCGGATTTCAAATCCTTCTCCCGACCCGCGCACGGAAATCCGATCGGAACAGTAAACTGCCGGATCGAGTGATTCTCAGAACCCGCGATCTCATCGGGATAAATTTTCGCAAGCGAGCCAAGCCCCATCTGCATATTTGACTGGCCCGAACACACCCATACATCACCGACGAGGATATCACTGATCGTCAGTGAATTGTGCGCGTCAATGCGCATCGCATACGGTCCGCCGGCTTTCAATTTTGGAAGCATCACTTCCCAATCGCCGCTTGAATTGGCAATCGTTCGATACGTCGAATCGATGAAATGCACCCGGACCTCTTCACCCTTCGACGCCCAGCCCCAGATTCTCACCTGCGCATCGCGCTGCAGCACCATGCCATCACACACAAGGGCCGGCAATTTCACATCGGCAGATAAGGATGATGCCGAAACTGTACTCAGGAAGACAGTGACAAGCCACGTCTTCAGATGGTGTAACCTCATAGCATTCCCTCTTTATAAAAAAGGAATGGGACCCCGGAAAAAAAGAGATTGTGCGGAATTCAAGGGAAAATCGGGGATTTATTAAAACGGTTCAATGCCATTTGAACCGTTCAATATTCGGATATTCCGCCTCAGAGTCAAGCGGAATTTTTTCACACACCCCCTCCTGGTTTTTTTCTTTAAGGACGCGGTGAATTCATCTTCGATATGGAAACGTCAGAGCGAGAACCAGTAATTGAATTTCACCATGAAGATCCCGTTCGGATGCACATCGGTGAATCGGCCCAGGGCGTCATCGATCGCGGAGCGGCGGGGATTCAGATACGATGTCATTTCATCCGACCAGACGAAATACAATTGGGATCCGGGACGGTATTCCCAGCGGAAGACGAGATTGGAATGAAATTGCGAGAACGTGAAATCGGGATTGCCGAATGAAAACGCCGAAGGCGCACTGCCTGTTGTTTTTGCATTGATCTGCGTTCCAGCGGACTCTGTCTCTAACAGCGAGAATCTCTCGTCGTAGTTATCCGCCCTGGCATGCGTCACGTTCTTAAAGTCCGAATACGCACCGACGGAGGCAAACGGGCTTCCGTAATATTGAAGCGACACTTCGGGCGTGATGTTGTAATCGATCCTGAATGTGGCGCCGACAGTCTGCTGGTGCAGGGATGCGAGAATGGACAGATTCTTCCCGTCGACTGATTTCGTGTCGACATATTGAAGCCTGTCATGATTATCCGAGTACGAGACGCTCATTGAAAATTTGAGATTGTTCAACGGCATGAACATCACTCCCGGCTGAATGAACACCGATCGCGCGCTTTCGTATTTGGCACTCGAGGCATTCGCGTTCACATCAAAGGCGAGTTTCAAGGATTGGTCCGTCCGCGCACTCAACGAGGCCGCCCAGGCAGCGGGAAGCAGCATCGATTCGCCGCCGCGCAAGATGCGCGCATCGAGCGCTTCGGAGGTGTACGACACGGAGGTCGAGACTGCCCACCGGTTCAGGAATTCAAGATAGAGCGATGCGCCGCCGCCGGAGGATGAATGACGAAAACCGAAATCCCAATTATTGAATTGATTGACGCTGATGGTGTATGTTCTGAAGATAGAAACAGGCTGCGTGACGAAGTACGAAAGGTTAAGCCGGTGTCTGATCACATCGGCTGTCTGCATGAATCCGAGATCGTTCAGATCGAGACCGGGCGATCGCCATGTCAGTTCGGTCGAATACCGCCACAGTCCCTTGCTTCCCTTGCCGATCTTGAGCCGTCCGCCGTGTCCTGTGAGTTGGGTGCGGGTACTGTCGAAGCGCTCGAGTGTGGCATCGGGATTCTGATAGTATCGGGCCGAAGAGGTTTGCAGATTGCCGATGGCTTCACGGCTGCCGTCGATCGCGCTTCCGGTCAGTTTTGCCTCGACGAAATATTCCTTGTCGTTCCATTGATGCAACACATCAAGGCCGCCGGTGTAAGCATTGCGGTTCATGAATTCAAGGTGCGGATCGCGGATGAACCGGTTGACCGCCGTCACGATCCCGCCGACAATGCTGTTGCCCTCGTTATAATCCTGCTGCACGCGGGCCACGACATAATTGGTGAGCGGCGAAACGCTCACACTGCGTGATCCCAACGGTGACTCGAGCTTTCGTTGTTCATGCTCGGTCAAACTTTGCAGCACACCAAGCGACAAGCCTCCGGATGTTTTTCCGCTCAACTTCACGGCCTCGAGGATGGCCGGGTTGCCCGGAAAATCCATGTACTCATTCGGTCCGGCCGACGGCGTGTACCCTGAAGCGCTGCCGATGCGCCGGCTGTAAAACAGCGATGCATCGTCGACATCGAACTGGAAGATGCTCTTTCCTTCAAGGAAGAACGGACGTTTCTCGTCGAAGAACGTTTCGAAGGCCGATAGATTCATCACGGACGGATCGGCTTCCACCTGACCGAAATCCGGATTGATCGAAAAGTCGGCGGTCACGTTGCTCGACAGTCCGATCTTGGCATCGAGACCGGCGTTGCCCCGGAATGATCTGCCTTGGTCGGCAAACGGATTGCCGGACTCGGCCTTGAACGTCTTGAGCGATCCGAGCAGATACGGCATGATTTCGATGCGGCGCGACGTCGGCAGGTTGTTGATGCCGCGCAATTCTCCGAAGAGGTAGAGAATGCCTGGACCCTGCGACGACTGAGGCTCCCAGTCGCTTTCTTCCTGCAGCCGATCGATCCAGCGCCAGCAGTGCATTCCCCACACCTGCTCGGTGTCGCTGCTGTAGCGCAATTGACTTAAGGGAATCTCAAATTCCGCCGTCCATGCCGAATCTTCCCTCCCGGACTTGGCGTTCCAGACCGCATTCCAACTGGCATCGGCATTCATCGGATTGGTCAGCACGATATCGATTTTTTGTCCGCCTGCCGTGATATCAAACTCGAATCCTGTGCGATGATCGTGATAACTGTCGAGACAGATTCCAGTCGCATCGCCGATAAACTCATCGCGGCGGCCCGACTTTTCGGAAATTTTTCCCGGTTCGCCGTCGAAGGCCCTGATGGCGACGTAGAGATTTTTATCGTCGTACAACACCTTCAACTGCGTCGGATACGTGGGCTTGGCTCCCTCGTTCGGAATCCATTGTGTAAAATCTCCGGCCCACACGCCGGTCTTCCAGCACGCGTCATCGAGCACGCCGTCGATCGACGGCGTCGCCACAGATAATCGCGTCGCATAATACACACGCTTCTGCGCTCGCCGATCCACAACAGTTGTATCTGCAGGAGCGGCAACGAGTGATTGCACAAGACAGCACACAACGCTGAGACTGAAAACACGACGACAAAAATAATTCATGAGATGTAGAGAATGAACCGCCCCGCCGCAAGCGACGGGGCACCTTGATTGTCAATTATTTTTTGCCGCAAGCGGCGGGGAATTTATACGAAGCGATTAAAGATCAATCAGCAGTTTCGATGTCGTGCCCGTGTTCTCGTTCCAATACGCGAACGCCTTCGGCGCCTCATCAAATGAAAACACACGTGTAATCAGATCCGTGAACGGCTGTTCCTTCGCCTCAAACATGCTGATCACAGAGGGGAACACACGCAGCGCGTTGCGCGAACCGCGCAGATCCAATTCCTTGCTCACGATCAATTGCGTGCGGATGCCGGTCTCCATTTTCGAATAGCCGATCGACACGACGCGTCCGGCGAATGCGACGAGATCCACGGCCATCGCAAACGTGGCAGGAAGTCCCGCCGCCTCGATCGCCACGCTGACGCCCTCGTTCTGCGTCAGGCGCATGACCACTTCCTGCGCATTGTCGCGTGAGGTATTGATTGTATGCGAGGCGCCGAATTTTTTCGCCATCTCGAGTTTAGCATCATTGATATCGAGTGCGATCACGCGCGCTCCTTTGCGCACGGCGGCGCAGAGCACGCCCATGCCGATCGTTCCGCAGCCAAGCAGGAGCACCGTGTCTGTCTCGCGGACCTCTGCGCGATTGGCGCCGTGGTATCCGACACTCATCGGCTCGACGAGCGCAAGCTCATGCATCGAGAGCGTTGAACTGCGAAAGACTTTTTCGAACGGCACAGAGATGCGCTCGGTCAATGCGCCGTCTCGCTGGACGCCGAGCGTTTGATTGAACTGGCAGCAGTTTGTCCGTCCCGCGCGACACGGGGGGCACATCCCGCAATTCGTATAGGGCAGCACCGTGACCCGGTCTCCGATTTCAAGCGATGCGGGCACGCCCGGCCCCTTGTCGGCAATGGTGCCGCTGATTTCATGACCCGGGATGCGCGGGAATGTCACAAAGGGCATCAATCCCCGATACGCGTTCAGATCGCTTCCGCAGAGTCCGATCGTGCGAACGTCGATGAGCACATCCGTTGCTCCCATTACCGGTTCCGGAATGTCGATTGCGTTGACAACACCTTGTTCAACTATTGCAAATGCTTTCATGTGCGTGTGTGTTAGCTATT
>DATGXR010000548.1:0-7205 GCA_035298825.1 Bacteroidota bacterium | reverse complement strand
GTGTTCCGCCACGTACCGGTCCACCTGCTGCCAGTATCCTTCATCGTTGCGGATTTTCTTGCAGGTCGCACAAATCGGCAGAAGTCCGTTGAGTGTTTTTACATTGGCGAGCGCTTCCTGCAATTCAACAATCAACTCTTCACGTTCAAGCGCCACTCGTTTTCGTTCGGTAATGTTCCGGCAGATAATCAATGTTCCTGCAGGATTGGCATGGGCATTCACCAATGGCGTTTTTGTAGCAAGAAACCACTGAGGCTCCGCCTCCTCGCCGTGAAATTCAATCTCAACTTCGTTACGATCCGAGAGGATAAAAGAGCATAATTGATCCCAGGGAGAAAATACGTCATTTGCGGATTTGCCAATTGGAATTGTGGTGAAGTGAAAGTGCGATTGTGCAAACATGTTCATATCCACAATTCTGCATTCCTCATCCACGACGATCACGAGTTCCTTAATGCTGTTGAACAGTGTTTCGCGTGCAACAGGCGCAATATTAAACAGATGGTACTGTTTCATATTCCACCAGATCAGCACGCCTGTGAATGTAAATGCCGCCGGCGTGAGATCGATGATCACGATCGTCCGTGAATTGTACAGCATATTGCCGATCCACGGAAACAGCATTGCTGCCAGCAACATCATCGATTGTGTTTGATACAGACGAAATAATTTTCCTGATTGGCGAAGCAGCAGAATGCTCGATGCGATATTGAGAAGGTATGAATATCCGACAAACATCCAGAACGACGGCCCATGTTCGTAATACATGTAATTCCCAAGGGGATGCTGTACCATCGCATAGGAGGGCCAATTCAATCCGTGCCACTTGTTCGTGAGCGCAAGCAGAAGTGTAATCGCAGGAATGAGCCAGAGCAGAATGACATTCCGTTTCGTGAGCAGTCTGGCATATCCGGAATAGGCAAGCACAAAACAAAAAAACGCCGGCGCAACGTTGACTATGCCAAAGTAGCTGATCTGCGACCAGAATGCTTTTTCATCCGGCAGAGCGACGAACCATTCCAATGCGCCGGTGAACGCCCAGAAAGCGGCGGAAAGCATAAAAATGGTAAAAGATTTTTCACCGGGAAATGCGCCGCGCCGCGCCCGGACTGTCACATATGCTGCAATTGCAGTGATTGTACAAAAAAGTATTCCGAAAAAAGAGAACTGCCAGCTCATACCACTCTGCCTGAAAATTGTTAACATTGCTTATTACAAAATAGCTGTTTGTGTGAGAAGATACAACCCCCGCCATGGCCCACCTCTCAGTGATCCGATTCCGGAATGACAGCAAACGATGAATCGAGTGTCAATGCCGAATCGATTGTCTTTCCCTCCATCGTCAGCCCCTTGATTTTCGGAGATCGTCCTTTTTCAATCAACGCCAAAAGTTGCCTGTCGGTCAACCGCTTCCCGTATTGCTCGAACATCACCTTGAACGTGCATCCGCTCTTGTATTCGCTGCATCCGAAGGCGGTCTTGCCTTTGAGCATCGTCCCCTTCCCGCATTTCGGACAGGGCGGCGGGGATGCTTTGTCGGGCTTCTCCTCTTCCGCGCGCTCATCCTGTTCGATGACGATCATTTTTTTTGTTTCGCGCCTCACTTCGCCTACCAGTTGTGCAACCATTTCCTTCATCTCGTCAAGAAACAACCTGGGGTCGTATTCGCCGCGCTCGATTTGACGAAGTTTTTTCTCCCACCTCCCTGTCAGCTCCGCCGATTTAAGCAGCTCGTTCTGTATCGTATGAATCAGCTGAATGCCGGTTTGCGTCGGCACCAGATTTTTCTTATCGCGTATGATGTACTTGCGCTTGAAAAGCGTTTCGATGATGTTGGCGCGCGTTGACGGTCGCCCGATGCCGTTTTCTTTCATCAGTTCGCGAAGCTCTTCATCCTGCACCTGCTTGCCGGCTGTTTCCATCGCGCGAAGCAACGTGGCTTCCGTGAGCATCTTGGGAGGCTGCGTTTGCTTTTCAAGCAAATCGGGTTGATGTTCCCCCTTCTCGCCTTTCTCGAAGTGGGGCATGAGCTGCTCTTCGTCCGCATCTGATTCCCCGTCCTTCTCCATTTCCTTTTTCGGATATAACGCGCGCCATCCGTCCTCAAGGATCACTTTTCCCGTGGCCTTAAATTCGTGCTCGCACACCTTCCCCTTCACGGTGGTTTTCGAAACGATGCAATCGGGATAGAATGCCGCGATGAACCGTCGGGCAATCAGATCATATACGCGTTTTTCTTCCAACGACAATCCGGCAGGTTTTATTCCGGTGGGAACGATTGCGTGATGATCCGTGATCTTCGCGTCGTCGAACACCTTCTTGCTTTTCCTGACGGGCTTTCCAAGCAAGGGTTCGATATATTTGGCGTACGGCTCCATGTTTTTCAGAATGCCTTCCACCTTCGGATACATGTCGTTCGGCAAAAAAGTGGTGTCCACGCGAGGGTACGTCACCATCTTCTTTTCATACAAATTCTGGATGTATTTCAACGTGTCATCCGCTGTGAAACCGAATTTTTTATTGCACTCCACCTGCAACGCCGTCAGGTCGAACAATCGCGGAGGCGCTTCGTTTCCTTTTTTCTGTTCGAATGAAATGATCTCGAAGAGGTTGTTCCTGATTTCTTCGATGATGAGGGAAGCTTCCTCGGCGGTGTTGAATCGTCCGTTTGTCGAAGTGAAGATCACGCCGCGATAGTTCGTTTTTATTTCCCAATACGTCTTCGGCACAAATTTTTGAATTTCCTCGAACTGGCGAACGATCAACGCAAGCGTCGGCGTTTGCACCCTGCCGACGGATAACACGCCTTTCCCGTTTGCATATTTCAGCGTGTAGAGCCGACTGGCGTTCATTCCGAGCAGCCAGTCGCCGATCGCGCGGGCATTGCCGGCCGAATACAACCGCTCGAAGTCTTTGCCGTCCCTCAGCTTTTCAAATCCTTCCCTGATCGCCTCGTCGGTCATCGACGAAATCCATAAGCGCTTCAAAGGTTTTGAACATTCCGCCTTCGTCAGCACCCAACGCTGAATCAGTTCTCCTTCAATTCCCGCATCGCCGCAGTTGATCACTTCATCGCATTCGTCAAAAAGCTTCTTGATTGTCTTGAATTGTTTTTGAACGCCGTCGTTCTCGATCAACTTGATGCCAAACCGGGGCGGAATCATCGGCAGCGCATGCATCCGCCACGATTTCCAGTCGGGAGTGTAATCGTCGGGATTTTTAAGCGTACACAAATGTCCAAACGTCCAGGTCACCTGATAGCCGTTTCCCTCATAGTAGCCGTCCTTGCGTTGACCGGCATTCAGGATACGGGCGATTTCCTTTGCGACGCTGGGTTTTTCAGCAATACAAACTTTCATAGGAGTAAACAATAAATCGCGAAGCGCACTTCAACACGAACGCGCAAATCCTTCGATAAAAAAAGAAAGTTAATTCATCAACGCGAACGCGCAAATGCTTCGACAAGCGCGGATGTAATTTCACCGATGGCGTCTGAAGCGAGGTTGAATAATCCGGGATACATGACAAAGTCGTGAAGCATTCCCGGATACCGGGTGGATGTAACGGGAACGCCGGCTGCTTCAAGACGACGCGCATACGCTTCCCCCTGATCGCGCAGCACATCGAACTCGGCTGTGATGACAAGCGCAGGAGGCAGGCCGCACAGATCGTTTGCCAGAAGCGGGGAGACGAACGGATCGAACGCCTCGTCTCCGCTCGAAAGATAATGATCGCGGAACCAGCACATCGCCTTTTTCGACAACCAGAGACCGTCGCCGAAGAAACCGAACGATTCGGTATCGAACGACGAGGAATCGATCCAGGGACAAATCAGCACCTGGTGCATGATCGCGGCAATGCCCCGGTCCCTGGCAACGAGCGAACTCACCGCCGCAAGGTTCGCGCCGGCGCTGTCTCCGATCACTGCAATGCGAGAGGCGTCCCCGTGCAATTCTTCGGCATGTGCGGCTATCCACGACACGGCCGCCACAGCGTCGTCGACTGCAGCCGGATACTTATGCTCCGGGGCGAGACGATAATCGACTGAGACCACAATGCACGACGCGCCGGCTGCAAGAAATGTGCAGAACGGATCGAACTCATCCAGCGTGCCCAGAACGAAACCGCCTCCGTGAAAGAAGACAAGGAGTGGTCGATTTTCTTCTGCAATTTTTGGCGACGGCGTATACACACGAAGCGGAATATTTCGCGCAGGTCCCGGAATGTCGATCGTCACGATGCCGACATTCGGATTCGGTGTTCCGGTTTCGGATTGATCGTGGATTTCCTTTCGTGCCTCTTCCGGAGTCTGCGATGCCAATGGAATCGCATGTGCTTCACAAATCCGATCGAGCATACGTTCGGAATCAGGATCGAGCGATCCATGCGGATATGACGGATAATATGAGTTCATTTTTTAATTTCCAGAATAATTATTTTGTGCCGGGTGAAGCCATTTGGCCTCGTTCACACTCCAAATACCCCGCCACTCGCCGGAGACCGGTGACGATGCGGTCCCATATGATAAATGAAAAAGCCCCGCGTCGAATGAACAATCCATTCGACTGAGGCTTCGTCTCGATCTCAACCGTCCCTGATCGCTTACCTGTCAGATAAAATGATAAGCAAATCCCGCTTCATGTGCAATCATAATCCGTTCACTTTCGTTCAAGCGCATTGACTCATCAAAACGGCACCCCTGACCAGTGCGATTGAGAGGTAGTCCTATTCCAGATTAATTGCGCGGATAAAAAATTTTGCGCCAACAAGCATCATTGTGTTGTGAAGATCCAAAATCCCGGTGAGATGCTCCGCTGTGAAATGGGCAAGCTTATTGCAATGCGAGCACGATGGGATTTCAATCACGTTTCCGTTGTTGCATGCAAGATAAAACAGATCGCGTGATGCGTCGTACATGATGTCGTTGGGCCGATCCGTCAGCACCCCTTGCGCTCCATCTTCGTCCGTATAATTGAGCACCCGTTCGCTCCATACGCTTCCCTGATTTGAAAACATGAACATGGGAGCACCATCATTCGCGACGCCGGCAACTGCAATTTGCATGTCGGCGGCTAGAATCCTTGTAAAATGACAGGGTTTGTAATAGCCGGCATAGACCTTGTTAAAATCGAAGATCTCCCAATGCATCCCATCTGTTGTGTGTATGATTTCACCCTCATCCGTCGCCCCGTAACAATCGCCGTTCCGTGACGACAACGATACGATATTTCCTCGTACGGCGACGTTCAATCTGTTGAACGATCGCGTTCCGTTGTCCGTTAAAATTTCTCCGGCATCGGCGCCCGCAATGATCATTCCTTTAAAAACAGTCAACGAGTTGATCGTATGATCTGTCCCGCTCTCTATTTTGCGGAATTTTCCCTTCTCCGATGAAACCAGGATCGCGCCATGTTCGCCCGCGACGATTGCCGTTTGATTGTCGCATATCAGGCAGGTAAAATTTTCACCGGGAATTGTTTGCGATTCCACAATTTTTCCCGATACAGAAATCTTATCGATCCTTCCATCCGTTCCGGCTGCGAGGAATCCGTCCTCATATCGAACGATTACTTTGTATCCGGCTGAAGCAGTATTTCCCTCGCGACCATCCGGTGCAATTGAAGAGTCCCGGATTGCAGCAGCATCACTTGCGCACAGGCGAGGCGCTCCGACAGCCGAATTCAATAAAAATATGCATCCGATCATCACACAGAGTATGCCATAGTGAATGTCGATGCCAGCCGCTTCAGAGACGTTGTTGCAGAACGATCTTTCTTGCATTCCCTTTTCCTGTCCGTGTAACTATTGTCAGCGCACAATATAGCTCGCAACGCCCACGAAATCAAGGTCAGTCCGGCGATGCTAACCGGTTGTACACCCCAAATCACCTCCCGGAACAATTTTTCTTATCCTGTCGCATGATGACCCGATTACATCATTAGAGTACATCCTGATTGTCCGCACGCGATCTTCTGTGTAAAGCGAATATCGGATTGTGTTCTAATCACAACGATGAACACAATCGGTCTCCAATGGTGAGGAACCACTGTGCAAAAGAAAAGTCTCCTGAATGGCGTACTTGTGAAACTCGCCGCCCGTTTTCAACTGGCGGGAAAATCGCTGGCTGACAAGCAATTATGCGAACAAGAGCATGCCTTTCACTCATTAGCCGATAACTCCCCCGATGTCATCGTCCGATACGATCGTGAGTGCCGTCGCATTTATATCAATCCGGCCTGGGAAAAGGCAAATGGAATGGTTGCGGCGCGCGTACTCGGTAAGACGCCCATCGAAATGCCTTCCCGGATAGGGGCGATGAGCTTAGATCTGCAGAACAAACTCCTTCAAACAGTCGAAACGGGCAGCGGTTTTGAATTCGAGCTTACATGGATCGATCAGTCCGGCTGCAATGTTTGGTATAGTCTCAAAGCAGTGCCGGAATTTGACGACACCGGCGCCGTCCTCAGCGTGCTTACTTTTGCACGCGACATTACGGAGCGCAAACACACCGAAGATGAATTGCGCCGGATCTCGCATATCGTGGAACAGACCCCTGCGTCAGTTGTGGTAACCGACACGACAGGGATCATCCAATATGTCAATTCGAAGTTTATGTCCGTTACCGGCTATACACGCGATGAAATTTACGGACAGAATCCGCGCATTTTAAAATCGGGAGATCTGAGTCTGGAAAATTATAAACACATGTGGGAAACAATCACTTCAGGGAATGAATGGCGGGGAGAATTTCATAACAAAACGAAAGACGGCGAGTACTATTGGGAATCCGCACTGATCTCGCCGATTCGCGATTCGAAAGGCACGATCACACATTTCGTGGCGATCAAGGAAGATATCACACAACGAAAGCGGGCCGAGGAGGAATTCAAGCGAAGCGAGGTCAGGCGACACGAATTGGAACAGCAACTTTTTCAGTCAAAGAAATTGGAAAGCCTCGGCACGCTTGCAAGCGGCATCGCCCATGATTTCAATAATATTCTTGCCGTCATCATGGGACAAGCATCATTGCTCGAGCAGCGGAGATCGGATAGTGCGAAGTTCTATCGGAGTCTTGAAGGACTGCAACAATCCGCCGAACGAGGCGCCTCGCTCGTCAAACAGCTCCTGATGATTGCCCGGAAGACTGAATTTGTACTGCAAGAGGTGTATATCGATGACATCGCAAAAGAAGTGATCCAATTACT
>DATGXR010000547.1:0-3146 GCA_035298825.1 Bacteroidota bacterium | reverse complement strand
ACATTCGCCGACGCGCCTTTGATGCTGTGAGCCTCGCACTTGACACGATGCGCATCGCCCGCGGCCAACCAGCGCTTCACAGCGGCGACTTGCACCGGGATCTCGCTGAGAAATCCTGAGACAACATCGTTCACAAGTTCTTCATCATCCATCAGTCGATCGATCAGTTCCGCCCCGTTGAAGATCGGTTTTACAGATACCGCAGGCAGTTCCATGGGATTGAAGATCGGTTTTTCGGACGCTGCCGGCGCAACCGGCGGAGTGTGCTCGAGATGTTGGATGTTGTCGCTCTTGTTCTCTTTCGGAAGCCACCGGCCCAGCGCGTCGGCCAACGCCCCCGGCGAGACAGGCTTCGTCACATAATCATCCATCCCTGCTTCGATGCACCGCTCTTTGTCGCCCTGCATGGCGTGTGCCGTCATGGCGATAATCGGAATCCGGGAGACACGGCATTTAAATCGCGGCGTCTTGCCCGAGGCATTGGTTTCATCGTCCTGCTGCCCTTGTCGAATATGCTTCGTCGCTTCGAATCCGTCCATCACAGGCATCTGCACATCCATCAGCACGAGATCGTACGGGAGGGTTTCGAGCGCCCTGACCGCTTCAGCGCCATTTGCCACAGCATCCGCGCGCAGCCCCAGCTTTCTGAGAATGCCCAACGCGACCTGTTGATTGACGATGTTGTCTTCGGCAAGAAGAATGCGTACAGCGCTTCCCGCAAACATATTCAACCGTTCGTTGACATTGTGATGCGTGATGATGGAAGGAGTTTCACGCCGGGCTGCACTCCGGTCAGCCATCGTCTGCGACAACACCGCTTTCAGTTCATGGTGCCGTATGGGCTTATTCAAATAGGCCCCAAATCCTATTTCCTGCAGCCGTTGTGTATCTCCGCGCATTCCCATGGATGTCAACATGACCATGCGTGTGCCTGCGAGGCGGGCATCCGCCTTGATCGCTTTTCCAAGAGCCTCTCCATCCATCGCCGGCATCTGCATATCGATGATCGCAACCGTGTACGGATCTCCGTCGTTGAGCGCACTGTAGAGCTCGCGCAGCGCAGAAGCACCGTCGACCACTTCCACGGGCCGCATGCCCCACGATGTCAGCCGAGCCATAAGGATCTCGCGGTTAGTGTTGTTGTCGTCTACGATCAGCACGCGAAGGCCCGAGAGCGAGATCTGCGGAGGAGTTTTTTCGACGATCGATTCGGTCTGCCGCCCGAGACGCGCAGTGAACCAGAACTCTGATCCCTTGCCCAATTCACTGCTCATGCCGATTTCGCCACCCATTAACTCAGCAAGTTGCTTTGAAATGGCAAGCCCCAGACCGGTGCCGCCGTATTCCCGCGTGGTCGACGCATCGACCTGGCTGAATTTATCGAAGAGGAGACTCATCTTCTCTTTGGGGATGCCGATGCCCGTATCGCGTACGGAGAATCGAAGGAGCACATCGTTCTCGTGCTGCTCAACAAGCGAGACACGTACCGCGACTTCGCCTGCATGCGTGAACTTGACGGCGTTCCCAGCAAGATTGGTGAGGATCTGCCGCAGTCTGCCCGGATCACCGCGCAGCTGGTCGGGCACGGAAGGATCGGCGGCGCACAACAGTTCGAGTTTTTTCTCCTGCGCCTTCACTGCGAGTGTGGATGCAAAATCGTCCAACACATTCGACAGATCGAAATCCAACAATTCGAGGTTAAGCTTCTTCGCCTCGATCTTTGAAAAGTCGAGGATGTCGTTGATCAGACTCAGGAGCGATTCACTGCTCGTGCGCACGACCTCGGCATACTTGCGCTGCTCATCGGTCAATTCCGTATCGAGCAGCAGGCCTGTCATGCCGATCACTCCGTTCATCGGCGTCCTGATCTCGTGGCTCATGTTCGCAAGGAACTCACTCTTGGCCCTGCTCGCCATTTCGGCATGAACGGCCATGTCCTTGGCCACCTCCATGGCTTCCATGAGTTTTTGGTTCGTCTCCTGTAATTCATCTTCCGCCCGCCTGCGGTCGGTAATGTCGCGCCCGATGCCGACAAGGCCGATCACCTTTCCATTTTGGTCGCGCAAGGGAATTTTAGAGGAGAGCAGCCATCGTTTCCGACCCTGCTTATCGAGCACGTATTCTTCCCTGTTGATCACTGGCGTGCCGCCGCGCATCACGGACTGATCGTCGGCGTAGAATCCGTCTGCAAGCTCCTTCGGGTACAGATCGTAATCATCCTTCCCCAACACATCCGCCTCTTTCTCGGCTCCCATGATTGACAATTCCGCCTTGTTCACAAACGTCTTGCGGCATGTCAGGTCCTTTGAGTACATCGAGTCCGGAAGATTGTCGAGGAGCGTGCGGAAAAGCAGGCGCTCGATATTCCATTCTTCGGACGTCTGTGAGATGTCGGCAGCGAGGCGTTCGAGCTCTTCGCTTCTGCGTATGGCCGCCTTCACGATAACGGCAATCACCGCGATCAGCGCAAGCCCCATCAGCATAAAGAGCCATCCCGCCTGCATCGGGTAAAGGGTCGAAGTTTCCACGCCGGCACGATGTGTAATAGACGTGAATGCGCCGAAGGCAGCAACAACGCCTGCAGCCAGGATAGTGAGAAGGAAGGCTGTTATCACCCACGTTTTCCGCAACTCGCGAATCCGTTGTCCAACTTCATCACTCATATTCATCTCATAATAATTATATTTTGGCGATCGCATATAAAGGAAATCATCGGAAGATTTTTAAAAAACGTGAGTGCAATGCCTCTAATGGCGTGGGTAATCGCCTTTCTTTTGGTTGAATCATTCCTGTTTCATGCCTGCTGCAATGTTGTGATAAATCTCCTGATTCGGGTAGTGCAGCGACATGCATATGCGGGAGTCGAGAGGATAATATCCAAAGAAAAACGTTCGTTAAGGATTTTGAAAAGGCAGCACTTAAAATCCAGCAAGCATTCATCGAGCGATTAGAATTGTTCATACGGGATAGGCATAATCCTGTGTTGCATGATCATGCATTGAAGGGAAAGCTATTAAAATATCGCAGTATCAATGTCACGGGAACTTGTTCCTATAAAATTGAGAAAAAGAACGTCGCGCCCTTTTCCACAGCTCCTTCCGCCCAGACTTCACCCCCATGCCGGCGGATGATACGATGCACGGTGG
>DATGXR010000546.1:0-4424 GCA_035298825.1 Bacteroidota bacterium | reverse complement strand
CACGGCCATGTAGGCGCTCACAAGCGCACTGAAGACGGACAGAGAAGTCAACTCGGGCTTCATCAGGAACCAAAAATCTGAGATGATGCCGGGAGTCGTGCGTCTCTGTTCTATGATGCGTGTCGTCATGGGCACAACCGTGATGAGGTGATAAAAACGCAACAGGCTGGTGTCCATTGTCGGAGGCCAGCCTGTTGTCGTCGACGATCAGTGAAGCATCTTCGCGACCTCGCGGAGTTCTTTTGTAGAGATGAATTTCCTGACGAGCGGAAAGAGGATATGATTTTCTTTGTGTATGTGGTTGACCATCAATGTTACGATCTCATCGACGGCCTCGCACAGTTCGATGAGCGAGACCTCGTCGTCATGGCTTTCATCGAGAGCCGAGATGCCATGTCGCAATTTCTTGTACACTTTTGCGAGCTGCTGGTGATCCTGTCGCAGAACGGCGGTGGGACCGTCGACGTAGCGTTCGATCACGGGGAACAACACCTGTTCCTCTTTCAGATTATGATCGCGCACCTCTTCATCGACGAACGCCGAGGCCTTCAGCAGCTGTGCAAACACTTTTTCAGTGTATCCGTTCTTGCGCAGGTCCTGCGACGCCTTTTTTAGACGCTGCAAATAGACAAGCGCCTCTTCATGCTCCTGCATAAACACCGCGATCGGGTCACGTATGGCCGTCCCTTCCATGCTCGCTCTCTTCTTTCTTACACCGCCTCGACATACGTTGTGTATTTCTGTTTGCCGGAGATATAGGGGGTCAGTTTGGCCGCGATCTGATCCGCCACGTCATCTTCGCTCTCTTCAAATTTTCTGTACGCGACCTCGGAGTGAGCGAGATAAATTTCGGCGAAGGCGTTCTTCTTCCCCTTTTGCTCGCAGACGAAGTACGAAACGTACGGATTCGTTGCATAGTGCGATTTCAATTCCTCAACTGCACTCAGATATGCATCGCGTTTCGCTTCATCTACTTCGTAATGCATCGTGACAATCACTTTTGCCATCAGTTCATCCTTCTGTAAAATATATGTGATTGATTCAAGTCTTACTTTTTATTCAAAATTGTTATGGTGCGACAAGCAGCCATCGGGCGGCTCCGTACAGGAGGAATGTCCCCGCCGTAACGACAAGGACAACGACGATGAAGCTCTTCCACGTCCGGATTGAATGCGCGAGTGCCAGGCCCTTCACACCGATCCACACAGACCAGAGCGCCATCAAGGCATCGATCCCGATCAGCACTCCGTACACAAGGGGCTTGACCTCGAACGGATGGGGGTTATCCGAAAAAAACAACAGCCCGAATGCAGCCAGTTCGACGGGCAACACGATGACCGTTGCAAATGTAAATGGGAACAGCGCCCATCCTGCCACGGCATATGTGCTGCGCCACGGTCCTTTTCCCCCAAGCAACACGGCCAATGCGTGCAACACTCCCGTCAGTGCATAAAACAACGGAAGCGCCAAGATCAATCCCGCACCCGATGCCGCGATGATCAAATACGCAATATTGTCATACCTGTTCCCCGCGTGAACAGCCCAGAACAGTCCGAAACCCACAGAGATGCCGAAAAACATCGCGAGCATCAGCACATAATTTTTGTGCTCTGCAATGACGATGCGCTTCAACGCCTTGCCTGGATATTCGATCATCATCCACAGCGTCGCAAAGAAGTCAAGCGTCGGCACCCTTTCCTGTATATAGCTCCCGCAGGACGCGCATAACAGAGCCAGGTCTTCATTCCGGTGCGAACAAACGGGGCATTGGATCATAGTGTCCTTAAAATACAAAGAAAACGCGTGTAGTTCAACGAATTTTTTAAATTTGCGAAAACTATTTGGCCCCTGTCACGCGACAGGCTCAAAATGGGCCGTGAAATGCCGGAGCTGAGGCGCTTCGTACGTGATCGCGAATCCGCGCATTGTGTTGCGGCGTGAGTAGGCCTCGATCACCACCTCGATGACGTAATCGATATGGCTTTGTGTGTAGACGCGCCGGGGGATCGCCAGTCGCACCAGTTCCATAGGGGGCGACTGGAGCGTGCCGTCGGGACGGTATGTGCCGAACATGACACTGCCGATCTCAACCGAACGGATGCCGCCTGCGCGGTACAATTCGGCGACGATCGATTGTCCGGGATAACGATGAGGCGGGATCGACGGCAGGAATCGCTTCGCATCGATGTAGATCGCATGGCCGCCGGGAGGCAGCAGGATCGGCACTCCCGCTTCCGTGAGTTTATTGCCGAGATATTCAACACTGCGGAGTCTGTATGTGAGATAATGCTCGTCGAGCACTTCTTCGAGTCCCTGAGCGATGGCCTCCAGGTCGCGACCTGCAAGTCCGCCGTATGTTGGAAATCCCTCTGTGACGATCAGCAGATTTCTTGCGGCGGCAGCCGTGGCTGCGTCGTTCATCGCGATGAATCCGCCCATATTCACGATCGCATCCTTCTTCGCGCTCATGGTGCATCCGTCGGCGTACGAGAACATTTCCTTCACGATGTCGATCACCGGCGTATCGGCGTAGCCCTGCTCGCGTTTCTTGATGAAAAACGCGTTCTCTGCGAAGCGGCAGGCGTCGATGAACAACGGGATGTCATAGCGTTTCAGCAGCGCCTTCGTGTCGCGAATGTTCTGCATCGAGACCGGCTGTCCCCCGCCCGAGTTGTTCGTAATTGTGATGAAGCACAGGGGAATCGACGCCGCGCCTTTTTCCTGTATGAAGCGTTCGAGCGCGGGGATGTTCATATTCCCTTTGAACGGGGCGATGAGCTCGGGATGCGTGCCTTCTTCTGTCGGAAAGTCGACCGCTTCGGCGCCCGAGAATTCGACGTTCGCGCGCGTTGTATCGAAATGCGTGTTGTTGGGAATGTACTTGCCCTTGCCCCCGACGACTGAAAAGATGATCCGTTCGGCCGCCCTGCCCTGATGCGTGGGAATGATGTAGTTCATGCCCGTGATCTTTTTCACGGCTGTTTCGAATTTGAAGAACGAACGGGCGCCCGCGTACGATTCGTCTCCTTCCATCATCCCTGCCCATTGCTTCGCGCTCATGGCCGAGGTGCCGCTGTCTGTGAGCAGATCGATCATCACCTCGTCGGCCTTGATCAGGAACGTATTGTAGTGCGCCTGCTCGAGGATCTTCTGCCGCTCGTCTTCGGTGGTGAATCGAATGGGTTCGATTGATTTGATCTTGAACGGCTCGATGATCGTCTTCATGGGTTCATTCTTTGTCGTATTGGATGAGTGAAAAAATCTCGTATTGGCTCAGGCGTTCGCGGGGATGCAGGAACGAGAGTTCGATGAGAAACGAGAGGCCGACGATCGTTCCGCCGAGTTCTTCAACCAGGCCGCAAGCGGCTTTCATCGTGCCGCCTGTGGCAAGGAGATCGTCCTGCATGAGTACGCGCTCTCCCTTTGCGATTGCGTCCGTGTGGATCTCGACGCAGTCCGTTCCGTATTCGAGCTTGTATTCCGCCCTCAGCTTCTGCGCGGGAAGTTTGTTCGGCTTGCGCACGGGAACGAATCCCGCCTGGAGCTGATAGGCGAGCGCCGCGCCGAGAATGAAGCCGCGCGATTCGATGCCGACAACCTTGTCGATGCGTGCGTCCTTGTACTGTTCAGTCAACCGGTCGACGCAATAGGCAAACGCGCGCTTGTCCTTCAACAGCGTGGTGATGTCTCGAAACATGATGCCGTGCGTGGGGAAATCGGGAATCGTGCGTATCGTCGAAATGATGTCCATTGTATGATGATTGTGCTGCGTGGATTACCAGGTTAATTTTTCGCGTGTGATGATCGCGGCGACGCCCTTCTTGCCGTCGTCTGTCATGCGGGCTGCGGCATGCATGTTGGCCGCATAGTCGATCGACTCCGACAGTTTCATTCCGTCGAGTGTTGCGAACATTTCCTTCATCAGTCCCATCGATGCGCTGCTGACCTGCGTGCACAGTTCGGTCGTGATCTGCGCCACTTCGCTGTCGAGGTATTCAGGCGGCGCGACTGCCGTGACAAGGCCGTAGACCTTCGCCTGAGCCGCCGTGACGATATGTCCGCGAAGCATCATCTCCCGCGCCCTGCCCTCCCCGATTTTTTTTACGAGGAAAGGAAGCGCCAGCGCCGGAATTAATCCGTGATGCGCCTCGATGAATCCGAACGACGCCTTCTCCGATGCAACGACATAATCGCAGACAGTCGCCAGCAGGCATCCGGCGCCATGCGCCAGGCCGTTCACTTTTGCGACGACCGGTTTACGGAGCGAATAGATGATTTGCGCCAGACGGATGTACATCTTCGCGTCTTCAACGTGCTGTCCGAAGTCGTATGCGAGCGTCCGAGTAAAATACTCGATCCCTTCTCCCCCGCAAAAGACCGAACCGGCGCCCGTCAACACGACGGTTTTGACCATCGGATCTTTC
>DATGXR010000545.1:0-9734 GCA_035298825.1 Bacteroidota bacterium | reverse complement strand
GTATCTTATTTTTTACCTTTTTCTCTACAATCAGACACGAAAAATGAAACGCATACCCGCTCTCGCCACACTCACACTGTTTTTTTTCATTTCGGCTTATTCACAGGGCCTCGATATTTCCAGATGGAAACTTATTCAAGCAAATTCAGCAGGCACATTTGTTATTCCTGACGGAACAGTGATTGCTCCGGGCGGATATGTCATCATTGCCAGGAAAAAGACCCAATCAGAATTCGAGACATTCTGGGGGAAAACACTCGACCCCAACTGCATTTATCTCAATACGGGGGATGCGACCGGAGTTGCGCCGAAGATAAACGGAGACGAGACATTCACACTGCAAGACGCCGCAGCGCAGACGATCGATGGACCATCGGCCGCCCTGCCTCCATCGAGCGGACTGAGCGGCAGGACGGCATACCAGAGAAAATCAGCAGCGCTTGTGCCCGGCGCGATCGACAGCTGGACCGTCGCCAAGGAAGGCCGCCCGGGTTCGGGCATGACGAATACAGGCACAGGGAAAGTCGTGATCAGCGAGATTGCCGATGCGACGGGAACCGATAATTATATGTATGAGTTCGTGGAGCTTTTTTATGACGTGTCGGCCCCGGAAAGCGGTGAAGGAACGGCCACGCTTTCGCCTTCACGCTTCGCATACAATCAGCCGTCGACGCTGCAGATGGCGGTCAAAGCCGAGACCGACACGATCATCGGCATTCGCTGCATCAAGCCGTCGTTTGTCAATTGGAACATTCCCACTGTTTCCGTCCAGTCAACCACTCCGGTCATCGTATTGTCGGGCGACACGCTCAGCGTGACGAATATTTCAATACCTCCATCATCGGTTGCAACGATTTCACTGCCCGGCATCACTTCGGCGGACACGACAACGGATCTGACGTTTGCGATCGCCACAACGACCGACGGTGCGGCATATACTCCGATCAAGACACAGCCGAAGACGCTCGTCTACGGTTCGCCCCGTCCGATCTCGTGGGTGAAACAGAAAACCGCCGCCGGTGCGTCGATGTATCTCGGCAAATGGGTGGTCATCCGAGGTGTTGTCACATCATCGCAGGAATTGGGAAATCCTTCTTTCATGCAGGATGCAACGGCAGGCGCCGCCGTCTATGATACCACAGTAACGAACTATGCGCGGCGTGGTGATGATATTGTCGTGCTCGGTCTCGTGGCGCCGTTCAATGAACTTTTTGAACTGACACCGGCGGTGTTGCTCGAAAAGAAAGGCACAGATGTGCCGGTTGAGCCCGTCTCATTGACGGCGGCGCAGATCAACGGACAGGACGCGTCGGAGCCGTATGAAGGACGCCTCGTCCGCGTCTACAATATCAATTCCGTGACCACATTAACAGGAGGGGCGGCTCCGGTCTGGACTGTCACGAGCAGCGGCACGAACTATTTGCTGAACGATCCGACCGGCTCTGTGCAGACGCGCATCCTTTCGAAGGTGACATCGATTGCGAATCTGCCCGTGCCCACGGGCGTCTTCGACATGGTCGGCATCCTCGGACAGTTCGGTCTCTCGACGTATCAGCTCATGCCGCGAGCATCTGATGATATCGTGCTCGAGGCGGGGACGCCGAGCATCATCTCATCGGCCCCGTACGAGTCGGCCATCGGAAAGAATGAAATCACTTTTTCATGGAAGACGGATCTGCTTACGTCGTCCGTGGTTCGTTACGGAACGACACAGGCGTACGGGAATGAAGCCGGGGACAGCACGAAAGTGTTCGATCATCGCATCACGGTGAAGGGCTTGTGGCCCGGCACGGTTTATCATGCACAGCTCGTCTCGGCGGGAATGATCGCGACGGCGCAATCGAGCGACATCATTGTCAGCACCGCGTCGAATACTTCGACCGGCGCGATCAACGTGTACTTCAATAAAAGCGTCGATACGTCCGTAGCGCTCGCCGAAAAAGCGCAGACCGTGAGCATGACAAAAAAGATCATCGCCCGCATCGATGCGGCGCAACATTCAATCGACGCGGCGTTATACAGTCTCAGCGGTGCTGTGGGCGATTCGGTGGTGACGGCGCTTATCAACGCGCGCAGCCGCGGTGTCAGGATCCGCTTCATCTGTGAGAAGGACAATGAAGGTTCTGCGCCGATCGCCAGACTCGTCAATGCCGGAATCTATAAGATCAACGACGCGTACGATCTCGCCAATCTCGACGAGAATAAGAAACCGGGCGCGGGATTGATGCACAACAAATTTTTCGTGTTCGACAATCGCGATACGACGTCGGATACGGACGATTGGGTCTGGGCGGGATCCTGGAACGTGACCGATCCCGGCACGAATGACGATCTGCAGGATGCGTTCGAAATTCAGGATAAGGCGCTTGCCAATGCCTATACGCTGGAGTTCAATGAAATGTGGGGAAGCGCGGACGATTCTCCGAACCAATCCGCGTCGCGCTTCGGCGCGCGCAAGACGGACAATACTCCGCACTTGTTCACGATCGGCGGCACGCGCATCGAGTCGTATTTCAGTCCGTCGGACAAGGTGACGAATCACATCGTTTCGACGCTCAAGGTGGCGCAATCGTCGATCAATCTCGCGCTGCTCACGCTCACGCGCACCGATATTGCGGACATCATTGCGGCAAAGAAGAATGGCGGTGTGGGCGTGCATGGCGTCATCGACAACAGGACCGATCAGGGATCGCAGGTCATGCAGTTGCAGGCGGCGGGCGTCGATCTCCTTATCGATGTGAACGCCGGATTCCTTCATCACAAATACGGAATCGTCGATGCGAATTCGCCGGCGCCGTCGAACGCCGTCATTGCCGGTTCGCACAACTGGTCGACCTCGGCTGAAACGGCGAACAATGAGAACACATTGATCATGTACGGCTCGCGCATCGCAAATCTGTATTATCAGGAATTCAAGGCGCGGTATAAGGAATCGGGCGGCAAGGACAATATCGTCCTCGGCGTCGAACGCACGTCTGCCAATGTGCCGTTGAAATTCGCGCTCATGCAGAATTATCCGAATCCGTTCAATCCCGCGACTGTCATCGGGTACGAAATTGCCGCGCCGGGCCATGTTGCAATAACGGTCTTCGACGTGCTGGGCCGTGTCGTGGCTTCGCTTGTCGATCAGTCGATGGCGGCCGGATCGTATGCCGTCACCTGGAATGCAAGAGCGGTGCCGAGTGGGGTGTATTTCTATCAGCTTCGCACAGGCAGCGTCGTCGAAACAAAAAAACTGCTTCTGCAGAAATAATCATATTGCAGGGCGAAGGCGGTAGTGCCGCATGATGCTTCGCCCCGATCAATGCTGCACATCGATTGGGAATCTTGCAGATGGAATGTAATCATGCAGGGCGTGGTAATATTTTGCCCCGAAAATATTTAACGACATTATCATGATGACAGCAATAGGACAGTTCAATACGCTCTCGGTGCTTCGTGCGGTCGAGTTCGGCGTCTATCTCGACGGAGGCGAGCTTGGCGAGATCCTGCTTCCGCAAAAATACGTGCCGGAGGGCTGCAAGCCCGGCGATACGATCGAGGGATTCATCTACACCGATTCAGAGGACCGGCTTGTGGCGACGACAGAGCGGCCGCGCGCGAAAGCGGGCGAGTTCGCATTTCTGAAAGTGCATTCAGTCACATCGGTCGGCGCCTTTCTCGACTGGGGACTCTCGAAACATCTTCTTGTTCCGTTTCGCGAACAGAAAGTGAAGATGGAACAGGGAAAATCGTACGTTGTCT
Source organism: Bacteroidota bacterium (assembly GCA_035298825.1). Classification (GTDB taxonomy): domain Bacteria; phylum Bacteroidota; class Ignavibacteria; order UBA10030; family UBA8401; genus CAISDA01. The sequence goes on along the minus strand of DATGXR010000545.1, from coordinate 5,990 downwards.
ACGTGTACGTCGACGAACACAGCAGGCGCATGTGCGCATCGTCCCGTCTCGACAAATTTCTTGCGCGTCATGAGGGCGATTTCGAAACCGGCCAGGAGGTCGATCTGCTGCTTGTGAGCCAGAGCGAGCTCGGTTTCAACGCGATCATCAACGGCGCCCGCTGGGGCATTCTGTATCATAACGAAGTGTTCCAATTGCTGAGGCAGGGTCAGCATGTGACGGGGTACATCAAGAAGCTCCGCGAGGATGGCAAGATCGATCTCAGTCTTCAGAAACAAGGATATGCCGCCGTGCAGGATGTCACCTCGTCGATTCTTGCGATGCTCCGGGCGCGGGGAGGATTCATCGACATTACGGACAAGAGTTCGCCGGATGATATTTACGAGCTCTTCGGCATGAGCAAAAAAACATATAAGAAAGCGATTGGGGCGCTCTACAAACAGCGTCTTATTACGATCGAAGACAACGGCATCAGGCTTGTGCCGCAGAGCGATCAGGCGGTTCCTTCGCAGGGATAAATGAGGTGTGGCGATCCCGTCGCTTACGGACGGGATAAAACAGCATTATGAGTATTCAGCCGCGCACAGCAAAAAAAACAGCATCATAAATCTTCCGCCTCTTGGAGCGGGTGTAGAGTATTATTGAATGACGGAGAATCTGAATTGGAACGTGATAGTAATGGACACAATGCAACACGAAGACTGATCGCAGTATTCGCTATCTTGTTTATCGCAGTGACGATGAATTTCGCGCAGAACGAAAAAGAATACACGCTTGATGGAGTGGTCGTGACAGGAAGCCGTCTTCCGATGGGACGCACGGGCGCGCGGCATACGGTGGCGGTGATGGATCTGCGTGAGATCGAGCAGGCGCCGGCGCGCAGCGTCGAGGAACTGCTGCAGAATGTCGCCGGTATCGATGTGCGACAGCGCGGCGCGTTCGGCGTTCAGGCCGATGTCGGTATTCGCGGTGGTACATTCGAACAAACGCTTGTGATGATCGACGGCGTGAAGATGATCGATGCGCAGACGGGGCATCACAATTTCAACATTCCGCTCACGGGCGCGGACATCGAGCGCATCGAGGTCCTGAAGGGACCGGGATCGCGCCAGTATGGGCCAAATGCATTCAATGGCGCGATCAACATCATCACGAAAAAACACGACGCGCAATTCGCCCGCGTCGACGTGATGGGAGGGGAGCATGGATTATGGGAGGGACTCGTTTCCACCGGACTTCCGCTTGGCTCGCTCACGAACAGCGTTTCGTTCTCGAAGAAAAAATCGGACGGGTATCGTGAGAATACTGATTTCGACATCACGACGATGAACGCGGCTGCCGGACTCGTCGCCGGCGAGGCGGGATCGGTGAATGCATCGGTGAATGTCGTCGATAAAAAATTCGGGGCGAACGGATTTTATTCTACAAAATTTCCGAACCAATTTGAACATACGAAAACGTTTGTCGCTCTGCTGGAAGGAAAACTTGCCGGCGCTTCGCCCGTTACATTCAACACATTCTATCGGCGCAACAGCGATTATTTCATCCTGAAACGCGAGAATCCGAAATTCTACGAGAACACGCACACGACGAATTCGTTCGGCGGCGAGGCGCAGGCATCGCTCCAATCCCGGCTCGGTCTGACGGCAGTCGGTGTCGACGCGGCAAAGGACGAAATCGAAAGCACGCGCCTCGGATCGCATGACCGCACGCGGGCGAGCGTCTTCGCGGAGCATCAACTCGCGCTTACATCAGCGCTCACGCTCGAATTCGGAGGATCTGCGCAGTGGTACTCCGATTGGAAGTGGAATGTTTCGCCCGGCGTGGATCTCGGCCTTGTCACATCGGAACATCTGCGTTTCTATGCATCCGTCGGCAAATCGTTCCGCGTGCCGACATACACTGAATTGTATTATTCCGATCCCACGACGCTCGGCAACGCTACATTGAAGCCCGAGGAGGCGTGGACGTATGAAATCGGATCGGTCTGGTCGGCCGATCAGATCAGTTTGTCGGCTGCGGTGTTTCACCGTCGCGGATTCAACCTGATTGATTTCGTCCGTGCGTCCGATTCGGCGCCCTGGGCTGCAAACAATATTTCCGTGGCGAATACGAACGGCCTCGATCTCGGCATCACGCTTCCGCTTGCGCGCATCACTCCGTTGATCGAGGATCTTCGTCTGAGTTACACATATGCCGATATCGCGTTCCAGACGGACGGAGGCACATCGCGCTACGTGCTCGATCATTTGAAGCATCACGCAGTCGCCACTGTTGCGCTTGCATACACCGAACCTCTTCGCCACACGATCACGGCCCGATATGAAGAGCGGCTCGGCTACACGCCGAAGACGCTTGTCGACACGCGCATCGGATATCGCTTTGCTTCGTTCGAGCTCTATGGCGAAGTGACGAATCTCTTCAACGAATCGGTGATCGATATCGTGGGCACACCGCTTGCAGGCCGTTGGGCCCGGGCGGGCATCGCGCTTCGATTCGGCAGACAATAATTCGGTAAGTGTCAGAGCGACTCGTGTGAGGTCCGAAAAAAAACACCGGATGCATCTCTCGGAGATTCATCCGGTGTTGCACGCGCAAGCCGCCATCCACAGCCCCCGCGTCTCACTTCCTTTCTCTGTCTATGCGCCTTGCTCTCGGTGTCGCGTTATTTCGCGCGTTCGTATTTCATCTCCATCGTTTTTACCTTCTTTCCCTCGATCTTCGAGAACATCTTCATGGTCTGATGATCGGCATCGGTCATCGTTATGGTTGACCATGTGTCAATTTCTTTTTTTGTCTGAGGATCGACAACCGTGCCCTCATATGAAATTGTTTTTGTTGCCGGATCCATTTTCCCGCGCAACATCATAATGCCCGTTCCCATGTTATCGATCCACACTGAACGGAATTCGCCGAGCGCATTGTCATACGCGTCGAGACTCATTCCCTCGAATTTTTGTCCCATCATCGTCCCGTGAAATTCGGACTGGAGATAGCGTCCGTCGAAGATCATCTTGCTTTCCGCATCACCGTCGGACGTCAGAGGCGGATCGCCCGGTTTCATCCAGACCGAGGCGGTGACTTTCCATTTCCCTTCATGCGATTTGAGCATCTCCTGCATCGGACCGGGCGTCATGTATTCGAGCCAGGCTTTTTGTTCTGGCGGCGCGGTGTTTGTGTCTTGTGCAGTGAGCCGGGGTGCGGCGGAGCAGAGCAACAGGAGCAGTATTGCAGCGGCTTTCATGGTCCCTCCGAAATGTGATTTTTTGAAAAAGTCTCCGAGTGATGGAGAAGGAGTGATTGTTTCTTGCACATCAGGAATAAATTCTCTATGATGCATCCATAAAAATCCCGCGGACAGGGAGCGTGTTGGGGTGCAGATGTCCCATGCTTTTGAGTGCGTGAAATATTTAACGAGCCGGCTAATAAAATTCGGGGTCGCATTGGAATTTTGTTACGTGCTCTTAGTCATTAGAACCCCTGTCTGGCGCTGAAAATTCCCCGGTTCGTCGCATCTGAAACGAGCAACGATGATCGATTATCATGCACATTATCGCGCTGTGATCGCCCGGCAACGGAAGTGGTCCCTGCTCGTGAGCGGGATTCTACTTCTTGTTTTCGGCGCAGCAACGCTTGCGAAAGATGCGCCCGTGTTGGCGGCCTTCGGATGCATGATCATCGTGGCGGCGGCCGCGCTCATTTACGAGATGAAAACCAGGCGCTACACTGTGCGCCTGCGGTTGCTCGATTCGGAATTCCCTCCCGAGTGGCGTCTCTATCTCGCCGATCGTTCGGTGTATTTCAGCGGATTGAGCAAGGACGAGCGGCGCGTGTTCGAGCAGCGCGTGCTGTTTTTTCTTGCCGAGGTGCGCATCGACGGCGTTGACACCGAGGCGGACGACAAGATCAAATTGCTCGTGGCGGCATCGGCCATCATTCCGACATTCGCGTTTCCGTATTTCGAGTATCCGAATCTCCGAACGGTCCTTGTGTATCCCGACACATTTAACGAACGCTTCGAGACCGATGCGCCCGATCCGGACGAGAATCACAGTTCCGGAATGGTGGGCACCGGGTATATGAATTATACCGTGCTGCTGTCGCGGCGCGATCTGATGGCCGCCTTCAGCGGTGTCAAGAACAGGAAGAATGTGGGCATCCATGAGTTCGTGCACCTCCTGGACAAGGCGGACGGATCGATCGACGGTGTTCCCGAGATCCTGATGGACCGCGGATCGGCGCCAGCATGGCTCGAGCTGATTGCGAAGGAGATGAAGGAGATCGAGCGTGGGCGCTCGGATTTCGACGAGTATGCGCTCACCGACGAAGCCGAATTTTTTGCCGTGGCATGCGAATATTATTTCAACAATCCCGATCGGTTTCGCGAGAACCACGCCGCACTGTACGACGCGTTTTGCGCCGTCTTCCGTCAGTCGCCGGCGCGCGGCGAGTGACATCTCGGAGCGCACCGGCAATCGGGCATGGCGTGTACGATGCACTGACCGGTACCACAATGACGCGTGTCGCACGCTATGTGTGACGCGTTCACAAATATGCAATTATTTCTTCACTCATTCCACACGAGACGCGAATGGCTGAACTATTCGTGGGAACATCCTTCTCACGTTTTCCGTTTTACATCATACAATCATGTCCATCACCGTGATGAGAAACGGAACTCAATGAAAGGAGCAGCGCGATGTCAATCCGTCCGGTCAAACGCATCATTCAGGCAAAGCCGACGCTCGAAGGCGCGGGCGTTCATCTTCGCCGCGCATTCGGATTCGGCAACACGACGGACTTCGATCCGTTCCTTCTTCTCGACGATTTCAGGAACGACATCCCCGCGGATTATCTCGAGGGATTTCCATGGCATCCGCATCGCGGCATTGAAACAATCACATACGTGCTTGCAGGGACGGTGGAGCATGGCGACAGCATGGGAAATCGCGGCGCGATCTCGGCAGGCGACATTCAGTGGATGACGGCCGGCAGCGGTATCATCCATCAGGAGATGCCGAAGGGCGATCAGACCGGTCGCATGCATGGATTTCAATTGTGGGCGAATCTGCCGTCATCGCTGAAGATGACGCCGCCTCGATATCAGGAAGTGAAATCGCCCGACATTCCCGTGATCATCGATAACGACGGCACATCGGTGCGCATCGTCTGCGGAAATTTCTGGGGACAGAAAGGTCCGGTTGACGGCATCGCAGCCGATCCGATCTATCTCGATGTGTCGGTCCCGCCGGGGAAAAGAAAATCGCTTCCCATCGAAACGACACGCCACACGTTTGCGTACGTGTTTGCCGGATCGGGAAAATTCTGTAATGCATCGGGACCGCTTGCCGTGCCCACAGAGTCGGTGGGGTGGCTCGATACTGCGCCTCCGACCGAAGCCGACAATCGTTCGCTTGTGCTGTTCGATACGGGGGACGAGGTCACGGTGCAGGCCGGCGAGGATGGCATTCGTTTTCTGCTTGTCTCAGGCAAGCCGCTTCAGGAGCCTGTCGCCTGGTACGGACCGATCGTGATGAACACGCAGGAACAGCTTCGCCAGGCCTTCGAGGAACTTGAACGGGGAACGTTCCTCCAGCCGAAGTCATAGTTGCATTCCAGCTGTTTTCATCCATGCGGCGCGAGCTCCTGTTTGAGCATGTGAAGACTGATCTCTACAACAATATGGTCGTCAAGAGCACGTATGTGCGCGCACGATGACCCGGCCTCCCCACAAGATTTTTTCGCTTGACAATATCCTTTGATTAGTATAAATTATAGCACGGTAAAAATAATTATACTATCAAAGGAATTTTACCATGGCAGCAGATCTCACCAAACGCCAGCAGAAAGTGTACGATTTTGTGGCGCACTTTCTCGAGCAGAACGGCTTCCCGCCCACACTCACCGAAATTTCCGAACGCATGAGCATACAGCCGAGCGCCGCGCGCGCGCATCTTCTGCTGATGCAGAAGAAACGCGTGCTGCGCTAT
>DATGXR010000544.1:0-2667 GCA_035298825.1 Bacteroidota bacterium | reverse complement strand
AGCGATCCTGATACACGCGGGAATCTGAAGCGAATGCTTATGGCAAAGGGTTTGGAAGTGAAATGTGCCTCACAGGTGAAACGGGCCCTGGAAGTGCTTGAAACGTTTTCTCCCGATCTCATTATCGAAGGAAGCAATCCGGCCGATCCCGACGGTTCGAGCCTTGCCCACATCTATAAAGGAAGCGAGAAATCACGCCCCATCCCGTTTCTCTTTCTCACACCCGAAAACACACAGGATTCGGTAAAATTGCCCATTCACACGGGAAACGACGATATGATCGTCAAACCGCACGATCCGAATGCACTCCTTCCGGAAGTGCTCTTCCATATCATAAAGATGGAAAAACGGCGAATCGACAGGGAAATCGACTCTTTTCGACAGGCGATTCTCAAGTATGTTCCGCTTGATCTGCGGGCTCCGCTTTCTGCCATTATTGGGTTTTCTGAGATGATTTTAGGGGAAATTGACACGGCGGAAATGACCGATGTCCCTGCGATGGCTGAAAATATCCTTGTCGCAGGCTATCGCATCCATGAACGAGTCGAGAAATTCTTAACACTCAATGAATTATGCACTCAACATCTGACATCCGAATTTTTCTCTCTCTCACCGACGATGCATATGAATGATCGCATCGTACGGGATATCATCAGTAAGCATTATGCCAGAAATAAAATTCACTCCCGCATTGCCATCAACATCAAGCCTGCAACAATGATGATTCATGAATATTATTTAACAATCGTCTTAAAAGAGCTGCTTGAAAATGCCGCCCAATATTCAAATCCCGATTCTGAAATTCTCGTCCATGGGAGCGTTCACGATAATACCTATTGCCTTTCGATCCGTGATTTTGGCATTGGCATGAATAAGGAGGAAATCGCGCGTCTCGCCGAGTGCGCACCGTGCCGCCTGCCTGCCGACCATCAGTCGATGACGCATCTCGGATTGGCGATTGTCAGGAAAGTGATGGAATTATGCAAAGGAGAAATCTCATTTGATAGCAAAAAACGGTCCCATACCACTGTCAATGTGTATTTTCCCATGACAGCCGGCGTATAATCTCAAAGCGCTCGGAAAACACCGGCTTCGCCTCTTGCCAAGGCGCCGCCGATGCACGGCATGCCGTCCAAATTTTTTGGGGTTCATGGACATCGACACCGCAGCCGATTGTCTCTTTTTACAGTAACAATCAATAAAAGGAACATCATCATGCAATGGTTCTATGATTTACGTATCGGAACAAAGCTCATCTCCGCATTTGTTCTTGTCGCGATCATCGCTGCCTTCGTCGGCTACGAAGGCGTCACCAGCCTCCAGGCTGCCGATGACAGCGATACGATTCTCTTTGAGAATAATACAATGCCGCTGTCGTACTCGGGTGATCTGTCTGCATCGTTTCACCGGATGCGTGCGAACCTGATTTTTTTAATCAACGCGAAATCGGCAGAAGAGCGAAAAGACTATACGCAAAGGATTTCGGACAGACGAGCGGATATTGAAAAAGCCGAAGCAGCGTTTTCAAAAACAATCATCACTGACGACGTGCGAAACGCGTTTGCCGAACTCACAACAAGCCGGAAGGAATTTCTAAAGATTGTGGACAATGTGGTTGCGTTGACTTCCGCCGACAGGCTTGAGGAGGCCGCCACGCTCTTAAAGGGAGACGGAGAGAAAGGACGCACACGCTATCAAAAAAATCTTGATGCGTTGAATGAACTCGTGAAAACGCGCGCGCGCAACCGCTCCGATGAAAATACGGTGCTTGCCGACCGCGCCATGCATACGATGCTCATCATTACCGGATTTGGATTCATCATTTCTCTCGGACTCGGATTCTTTATCTCGCGCCTCATCAGTCGTCCATTGACGCGCGGCGTCGAGATGATGAAAGAATTAAATCAGGGTCATATCACAGCCCGGTTGAATATCACGACGAAGGATGAAGTCGGAGTGCTTGCGCAAACGATGGACGAGTTCGCTGGAAAGTTGCAGTCGAAAGTCGTCGCTGTCATGGACAATATCGCCCATGGCGTATTAACCGACCGTGTCGATACAAGCGACAAGGATGACGCCATCAGTCCCGCCCTATACAATATTATCGCCTCCTTACAAGGCCTGATCGCAGAAGCCGGGATGTTGACACAGGCCGCACTTGATGGAAGGCTTGAGACGAGGGGCAACGCGGCAAAATTCCAGGGCGGATACAGTGAGATCGTCGACGGCGTGAATAAGACATTGGATGCAGTGATCCTTCCTGTGAAAGAAGGATCCGATGTGCTTTCGCAAATGGCAAAGAATGATTTTACGGTGAGGATGGAAGGCGAGTACAAGGGCGATCATCAACTCTTGAAAAACAGCATCAACCAGCTGGGCGAGTCGCTCTCACGCGTGCTGTTCCAGGTGAGTGAAGCCGTCTCGGCCACAGCCAGCGCAAGCAATCAGATCTCTTCTTCGACCGAAGAAATGGCCGCAGGCGCCCAGGAACAAACCCAGCAGGCAACAGAAGTCGCCGGTGCCGTGGAGCAGATGACAAAGACGATTATCGACACCACAAAGAATGCGGGGGATGCGGCGTCGATTGCAAAGCATGCAGGCGAGACCGCGGTCGCAGGAGGCCAGGTGGTGGATGATACTGTCGCCGGCATGAACCGGATTGCCGAT
>DATGXR010000543.1:0-4430 GCA_035298825.1 Bacteroidota bacterium | reverse complement strand
TCAAAGAAGATGCTCTCCGGTTCGGTGGTCGACGTGCAGGCGCTCGTCGACGGAATGGATGCGAACTCGGCCACGACGATTGTCGGGTACATGGAGGCGATCACGATCCAGTATTCGCAGAAGATCATCATGAAGAATGCGGCGAAGATGGGCAGGGGTTCGTACATTCCTGTGAATTATGATGCGCGCATGTGGTACAATCCCGAGTTGAAGAGCGCGAAGTTTCTTGTTCCCGGCCTCATCGGATTCATTCTCGCCATCACGGCGGTCATCGCCACATCGATGTCGATCGTGAAGGAGAAGGAGCGCAACACGATCGAGCAGATCGACGTGTCGCCGGTGAGTTCGTTCGAGCTCATTCTCGGCAAGATGATCCCGTATGCGGTGATCTCGCTCATGGCGGCCGCCCTTGTGCTGCTTGCGGCGTATTTCCTGTTCGACGTTGTCGTGAAGGGGAGCTTCGTGCTGCTGTTCGTTGCGACGCTCCTGTTCATCATTGCGGCGCTGAGCATCGGATTGTTTGTCTCGACTGTATCGGACAGCCAGCAGGTGGCGTTCCAGCTTGCGTCGCTCGTCTCGATGCTGCCGACGATCATTCTTTCCGGATTCATGTTTCCCATCCGGAGCATGCCGCTCGCGCTGCAGATCGCCTCGAACATCACGCCCGCGAAATTCTATCTCGTGATCCTGCGCTCGATCATCCTCAAGGGTGTCGGCATTCAGGCGTTCTGGGACCAGATGCTGTACCTGTGCCTGTTCATTGTGGTCATGCTGACGATCAGCGTGCGGCGTTTCAAAAAAACAATCGGGTGAGAGCCATGAATCTTCAACGCATTGTCGCATTATTGAAAAAGGAATTCGGGCAGCTTCTCAAGGACAAGAAACTGCTGCCCATCGTGTTCGTGGCGCCCGTGCTGCAGCTGACGTTCATGGGATACGCCGCATCGCTCGATGTGAAGAACGTGAGCATGGTGTTGTGCGACCTCGACAAATCTGCCGAGAGCCGCGCGTTCATCGAAAAGTTCACGAACTCCGGCTACTTCACGATCGAGTATTCGACGGAGGATCAAAATGCTGTCGGCCATTACATCGACAACCATCAGGTGAATGTGGGGATCGTCATTCCGCCCAGGTTCAGCGAGAAGCTGCTCAGGCGAGAATCGGCGTCATTGCAGGTCATCCTTGACGGCAGCGAAGGGAACACCGCAGCCATCACGATGGCGTACATCAATCAGATCATCGCCAGTTACTCGAAGAACATCCTGGCAGAAATTTCTTCGGGCGCGCCTGCCACGGGCGGGATCGATCTTGAGATACGCACATGGTTCAATGCCGCGCTCAAGAGCCGCAACTATATGGTGCCGGGCGTGCTCGTGATGATCCTCCTCATTACGACGATGAATCTCACGTCGATGGCGATCGTGAAGGAAAAGGAAATCGGGACGCTCGAGCAGCTCATGGTCACGCCAATCACTCCGACGGAACTCATCATCGGCAAGCTTGTGCCGTTCACGATGATCGGCATCTTCAACGTAATAGTGGTCCTGCTTGTGATGGTCCATGGCTTCGGCATTCCGGTTAAAGGAAGCTATGTGACCTTGGCTGCCTATATGGCGTTCTTCCTGATGACGACGCTCGGCCTCGGACTGTTCATTTCGACAGTTTCGAAAACGCAGCAGCAGGCGATGATGACTTCGACGTTCTTCGTGATCATGCCCATGATGTATCTCTCGGGCTTCACGTTTCCGATCGATAATATGCCGAAGCTTCTGCAGTTCGTTTCGCTCGGATTGCCGATGCGGCATTTCCTGACCGTGGTGCGTTCGATCACGCTGAAGGGAGTGGGCTTTACCCATCTTTGGTTCGAAGCCGCGGCCCTCATCTTCATGGGCGCGACAATCCTTGTGGCGAGCGTGTTGCGATTCAGGAAAAAACTCGATTAATTCAATTCCGTCGACGGTGGCGCGACAAGAGGATTGCTGTGAAGACATGCTGTACTAAAAACTTCTAATCGAAAAAGGAAAATATTAACACTTTCTAACTGGTATCATTCCCTCCAAAACTCCACATTGCACACAGTGAACATGCAAGTACGGATGTGCACAATGGGGGGAGCAACATCGCGTGTGTGCCGGGGAACGCTGTAGATCAGTCTGACCGAACTCCTGAACGACATCGTTTCATCGAACGAAGGGGAACGTATGACCGTACGGTTCAGCGCCACACATGCGGATTGCTCCGGCCTCGACGCCTCATCGGCCGCAGTCCTTCTTTCTTTCCTAACGCCACCACACATCTCTGTGACGCACCCCCCGCCATTGCATCATGGCTGAGGGGGGAAGTATTGCATGAGGGGATCATGCAATGCGGGGGAATGCGTTGCGGAACACTTCACATCAACCAATACCAGGGGGAACTGATATGAAATCGTTTATGATCGTGATTGGAATGATCGGCATGATGTTATTATTCTGCGGATCTTCGGCCCATGCACAATGGACGTATTCCAATGGCCCGAACACCGGCGTGATCCGTTCCGCGGCATTCAGCGGCTCGCTGCTGTTTGCGGGAACGGCTACAGACGGCGTGTTTGTCTCGGCCGATTATGGCACAAGCTGGAAGCCGGTCAATACCGGAATATCCGGCGGTCCTGTCCAAACATTGTACGCGAACGGATCCGCCGTCTATGCGGGCACATACAGTGCCGGCGCGTTCGTCACCACGGACGCGGGAGAGTCCTGGACGCGGATCAACACGGGACTGACCGCGACAGATGTCCGCGCGTTCACCGCGATCGGAAGCACGCTCTTCATCGCCACAAACGGAGGCGGGGTGTTCAGCTCGGAGAATAACGGCGAGACGTGGACTGCCGCGAACACGGGATTGCCGAACCTGGATGTCTTCACGCTCGTCTCAATCGGGTCATCGCTGTACGCGGGAACCGGCAGGGGCGTCTTTATTTCGACGAACAACGGCGCGCAGTGGTCGGATGCAAATTCGGGGCTCGGCAATACGAACGTGCATATCCTCGCAGCAAGCGGAACAATCCTGTATGTCGGTACCGGAGGGGGAGTCTATCGGACTGAGACCGGATCAGGACACTGGACAGTTGTGAATGCCGGGCTTGTCGATCCGACAGTTCACACGCTGCGCGCGGTGGGGGCGCACATCTATGCAGGCACGGAGTCGGGGATCAGTCGGTTGGACGAAGGCGGCACAGTCTGGACGACTGTGAACAGCGGACTCGAGAACTTGAAGATCCGCGCCCTGTGCGGTAATGAGAGCGGCGTGTATGCAGGAAGCGAGGGGGGAATGTACCGCACGGTGGATGACGGAGTCGCCTGGAACGGCATCAACGCCGGACTGACGAACACGCGCATTCGTTCATTTGCAGTGAACGGGAATACGATCTTTGCCGGAACTGAAGGAAGTTATCTCTACGTCTCGACGAATAACGGAGCGACGTGGAGCTCGGCGATCACCGGTCTGACGCGCAACACGGTGCAGGCGTTGGCGGTCTGCGATGGCACCGTCTTTGCCGGAACGTATGAAGGAGGGGTCTTCCTCTCGCATGACAATGGGACGACGTGGAATGTGTCGAACGAAGGATTGACCGCGTTCGACGTCCGCTCGTTTACAAGCAGCGGCAGCACGATGTTTGCCGGCACAAACGGAGGCGGAATTTTCCGTTCAGCTAACAACGGAGCGACGTGGGTTGCCGTCAATACGGGTGTGACAAGCAACGCAGTCCCATCGCTGTGCACGGTCGGTACGACGGTGTTTGCCGGAACCGTCGACGGGATCTTCAGGACGGAGAATAACGGCGAGACGTGGACAGATGTGAGTGCGGGCATCGTCAACAGAACGCTTCACGCGTTCAACGCGATCGGGTCGACGCTCTTTGCCGGCACGTCGGCCGGAGTGTTCCGTTCAACGGATAATGGAGAACATTGGACAAGCGCAAGCCAGGGATTGGGGGATCCATCCGTCCATATCCTGACGACGAGCGGATCTGTGTTGTATGCCGGAACGAATGCCGGTGTGTATGTTACTACAAACAACGGCGAGAGCTGGAGCGGACTCAATGACGGACTGATGAACTCGGTTGTGCGGGCGCTCGTCGTCAACGGAACGACAATTTTTGCCGGGACGTATGGAGGAGGAGTCTTCCAGCAACCGGTCACCGATCCGCTTCCGGTCGAACTCGCGGAATTTTCGGCCTCGCGCCATGGATCGTCCGTTGTTCTTCAATGGAAGACCGCGACAGAAGTGAATAATTACGGATTCGAGATCGAACGATCGTCCGCTTCCGTTTCCGCCTGGACGCGAATCGGATTTTCGGAAGGCGCAGGAACATGTAATACGCCCCGTACGTACACATTCGCCGACAACAGTCCGGTCGCCGAAGCCTGTTCATACAGACTCAAGCA
>DATGXR010000542.1:0-2639 GCA_035298825.1 Bacteroidota bacterium | reverse complement strand
CTCGCCACATTTCGCGAGTTCCCCGTTCCGGAAAAGTAATAGATGAGAAGCGACTGCGGTGCGAACATCGATCTGTTTTTCTGCTCCAAGAGAATTCCCCAATGAAAGAAGCCTGTGTCGGCGAGTGTTCAAAAAAATTTTGACACGCACATGCTTATCCTGCCATAGAGACGCCGATTAATTTGCCGATGCCGAATGTCACTGCCGCTGCGGCAAGACCAAAAATCACCTGCCTGAATCCGGAATGCCAGACATTTTTTCCGGTAAACAATGTAATCGCAGCACCGATCAGGAACAAGCCCGCGGCGCTGGCAGATGCGCTGATCACGATCGCCTGAACTCCGCTTGTGAACATAAACGGCAACACCGGGATGACAGCCCCGAGTGAAAATAACAGGAAGGAATAAATCGCAGCCTCGATGGCCGAGCCCTTGATCTCTTCGGCATTGATTCCCAGCTCCTCCTTCACCAGTATTTCATGCGCATGGGCTTTATCTTTCACTATTTCTTCGGCCATTGTATGCGCCTGGTCTTCGGGAATCCCTTTTGTCATAAAAATCAGCGCAAGCTCTTTCATTTCGCCGGCGGGATTCGTCTCGAGTTCCTCCATCTCTATCTGCATCTGGTTTTCATAGAGCTCCTGCGAACTCTTGACTGAAATCCATTCGCCCAACGCCATCGACAGTCCCCCTGCAAGAAGGCCGGCAAGTCCCGCAAGTAACACCTCTCCCTGTCCGGCCGTCGCGCCGGCAATGCCCATCACAAGACTGAAGTTTGAGATCAATCCGTCGTTCCCGCCCAAGACAGCCGCACGGATCGCATTCCCTCCGACTGAACGATGCCGGCTTTCGAATTTTGAAAGACTCGCCGCAGTGACGTTTGTCTGCTTTTCAAGAATCGACTGCAGGATCTTCACATGGTTTGTTTCCGATCCCGTGATTTCCCGATTGTTCTTTTTCTTCGTGACGATCGTGGCATTCGAGATGCTCTTTTCGGTATCCATCAATGCGCCCAGCACATAGTCGTATCCGACGATCGATCCGATCATGTTCAGTGTCTTCGCGCGCCAGGAGGGCTGCATCAAATGTTCCAGACTGATATTCTCTTTTTTAGCGAAGGCTTCAGCGTGGCCTTTTTCAATGCCGCTCATCTGCCTGAACACATTGGCGATCGTGGGATCGCTTTCATGCTCGGCAAGTTTTTGATAGAGGAAATGAGCGTCGATTTCCGTTTGAATGTTTTGATTGTTCATAGCGCGACATTGATTGTTCCTGAAATTCGGATTTGCCCACTCTGTTCTTGAATGTCTGAGAGGAAGGAAAAATCACCGTCCTTATTTGATCATCGCCATTTTTCGAATTGTGATCGAAGGCGGCGCATCATTCGACCGCACTGTCAACTTCGCAATATACATTCCTCCGGCAAAACGTGATCCGTCGAAGCGAACGGAGTACGAGCCCTGCTCCAAGTTCCCATCCACAAGCGTTGCGACTTCATGTCCGAGGATGTCGAACACCTTCATCGTCACATAGCCGTTGCGCGGAACGTGATATTGTATCGTTGTCGATGGATTGAACGGGTTCGGATAATTCTGCAGGAGTGCGAATCCGCGTGGCGCGCTTTGCGAGTGAACGTCGTTCATCGCGACATCGGTGATGGATGTGCTCAATGCCGAGAAGATCGAGTCCGTATACGTTTTACTGACATTCCCTGCGAAGACCATCACGCCCGCTTTGTTCGGTGTGGGACGCCAGGCGGCCCAGGCTGCGGCGACGCTCAGGGGATTGTTCGGCTCGGCGTGCGAAAATCCGTTCATCACTTTGGCGTTCCCGAGCGAATCGGCCCAACGCTTGAACCGTTTCGTATTGTCCTGAAAATATCCCATGTCCATGACGAAATTCAGGTACGAGGCCATCGAGCGATCCAATCCGATCACTGACGGACCCGGAATTCCCCATGATGAATAATAGATCGCGGCGGTATAGATTCTCGTCGTGCTGTTTTTGGACAACGGTCCGACGTACGATCCGAGCTCCCTCACGACATCCCTGTAGTATGAGTTGTCTGTGGCGCCATGCTCGATGTCGAGCGAAATACCGTCGAGTCCAACGGCAGTGATGCAGCTGTCGATGAAAAGCGCGTATTGCGCGGCTGTAAGTTTCCTCCCGTCGTACGTTGTAAAGGGAGAGGCTGTGCTCCATGCTTTTGTGTCGTCGACATTCATGAGCACCTTGATGCCTCTTGCACGTAGCGTGCGTACGTCGTCGAGGATCTGCTTATAATATTTGTACGGGCCGCCGTTGATCGTGACAATGTATGAGGACGCACTGCCGTAATGGAGTGAATCGCACAGCTCGAAGATCGTGCCTTCAAACAACACGATGATATTCGCGTTGTCCGTAAAATCCGTGAGGCGAAGCTTTGGCTGATTATATGGCGTTGCATCGAAGGCGTAGTAAGCCACCTTGTTATTACCGGTTGCAGGAAGATCGGCGCGCGACTGTTGCGAGCCTGAAATGATGAGGATGAGAAAATAAACCAGCGACGCCCATCGGGCATGTAATATTGTGCGCATGATAGGATTATTCAAATGAGTGAATTGGCCGTCTGTTCGACGGCTGCCGACGCACTCAAGATAT
>DATGXR010000541.1:0-7509 GCA_035298825.1 Bacteroidota bacterium | reverse complement strand
TATTCCCGGCTGCACCTGGTGCCCGGGTATCTGACCGAAAGCGAGACCACGCAATTATCCGCCCATATCGATACTGTCATCAACCGGATTTGCGTATATTTGAACACGAATGTTGAAAAAGAATATCACGGCTTCAAAGGGAAAGTGAGTTATTTTGTCGAACCCGGCATCATCCCGAGATGCTACGGCGGTTCTGCCATCCCCATCGTGTCGATCACGAAGGACAACGAGTTGCTGAGTATGTACGCGCATGAAACGGTGCATATTTTTTCGATGAACACGTCATCGACCTGGCTCATCGAGGGTCTTGCCGTCCATCTGGCAGACACGCTTGGGATCGAAGAGCTGTGGCCGAATTATTCGGAAGACCTGGATCGCCATGCCCACCGATTCGTGGACAACATTTTCTACAAGGACGGACTGGCGCTCATTGGTGTGAACGGGTTCAACGGAGTTGATCCGACGTCGTTGATTGGCGAGTCATACTACACGCTCTCGGGATCGTTCATCCGGTATCTGATGCGCCATATGGGCAAAACGGATTTTTTGAAATGTTACTCAAGCGGTGATTTTAAGACGTCCCTTCTCACCACAACGCAAAAAAATTTTGACGCATGGGAAAATGAATGGCTGAATTATTTACGGAGACTTCCCTGAAAAAAAAAGTGACTCCTTCCCACGATCACATCGGGCCGCGTACGAACAAGTGATGTTTTCACAAACAAATAATAACTGGGAACAACTATGAACCTTTCTTCCGTCTCACGCCTGTTGAAGTATGTCGTCCTCGTCTTCGTCTGCGGTGTCATCACCGAGTCACTCCCGGCGCAGTCTCTCCACACCTATATCGATCCCTTTATCGGCTCCCAGGGGGACGGGCATATTTTCGTGGGACCGTCAAGTCCGTTTGGAATGGTGAAGCCCGGTCCCGATTGCAATGTCGGCAGCAACAGCGGCTATGAACCCGATCTGCGCACGCCGGTGTTCGGCTTCAGTCAGACGCACGTGAGCGGGACAGGCGGCGGTCCCAAATACGGAAATATTTCAGTGATGCCGTTTACCGGAGAATTCACATCCATCTATCAGGAATCACTCCGCCGCGATGAAGAAGCCACGGCGGGTTATTACAGCGTCCGCCTGAAAAACGGGACCATCAAAGTTGAATTGACCGCATCGGATCGCGCGGCGTTCCACCGCTACACGTTTTCGGGTCATGATAAAAAAGGAATCAAGATCGACGCTGGTTTTTTCCTCGGCGAGCATCCCATCCCGGATTATCGCGAAGCGCAACAATTTGTCGGCTCTGAGATTCAGATCCTTTCAGACACGGAAGTTCAGGGATACAGCCGCATCCGCGGCGGCTGGAATAATGGTCGAGCCTACACGGTGTATTTCCACGCGACATTCGATCACCCGTTCACCGCATGCGGCACATGGAAAGGCAAATCAATCTCTCCCGGTGTGAAAACGCAGTTCGACTCGGGAGAAAAAACAGGCGCCTTCCTCACATTCGATCAATCGGCGCTCGACACAATCCAAATCAAGATCGGCATTTCTTTCATCAGCACCGCCAAGGCGAAATATAATTGCGAGAAGGAAATTCCGCATTGGAATTTTGCCCGCGTCCTGCAAGCAACGCGCGACAAGTGGGAACAGTTGCTGCAGGCAATTCTGATTGACGGCACTCCCGATCAGAAAAAAATGTTTTATACGGCGCTTTATCATACCATGCTCATGCCTGTCGACCGGACAGGTGAGAATCCGCTGTGGACTTCCGCACAGCCGTACTACGATGATTTTTATGCGATCTGGGACACATATCGGACGTCTCATCCGTTAATCACGCTGATTGCTCCGTCGCGACAGATTGATATTGTCAATGCGCTGCTTGAAATCTATAAATATGACGGATATCTGCCCGATGCGCGAAGCGGCAATGCCAACGGACGCACACAAGGCGGGTCGAATGCCGAGGTCGTCATTGCCGATGCCTATGCAAAAGGGCTCGGAGGAATCAATAACAAGCTTGCATTCAGTGCGATGGTGAAAGACGCCACCATCCCTCCCGGTGGAAATGAGGAACAGGAAGGCAGGGGCGGACTCACCGACTACAACAGTCTCGGTTACGTCTCCACGCGGTTCGTGCGTTCAGGCACACGAACGGTCGAGTACGCGTACGATGATTATTGTCTTGCCCAGGTCGCAAAAAAAATGGGCCGCATCACGGAGTATCTGCAGTTTATCAAGCAGTCCGATAACTGGAAAAACTTGTGGAGAGACGTCGAAGATCATGGCTCGCGCGGATTCATCATGCCAAGAGATGCGGCGGGCGCATGGGTGGACAGTATTCAGTGCGACGCGGATAACGGCCGCCGCACATTTTTCCGCTATACGCCGCTTTCGGCAGACTGGCCGACGTGTTTATGCTGGTGGTGCGGATTCTTTTATGAAGGAAGCTCATGGGCCTACTCGCTGTATGTGCCGCATGATGTGCCGGCTTTGATCGAAAAGTGCGGCGGCAACGATGCATTCCGAAAGCGGCTCGATACTTTTTTCGATCTCGGCATCTATGATGTGGGCAATGAACCCTCGTTCCTTACGTCCTGTCTCTATCATTGGATCGGAAGACCCGATCTCAGCAGCCAAAGGACAAGATCGATCATCGAAAAATATTACAATAGTTCACGTGCCGGACTTCCGGGCAACGACGATTCGGGCGCAATGTCGTCCTGGCTTGCCTTTCATATGATGGGACTCTTTCCAAATGCGGGACAACCGTATTATCTGCTCACCGCTCCGATCGTGAAAAAGGCGACGTTTCATTTCGAAGGAGGAAAAGAATTTACGATCATCGCTCATAATCTTTCAGAGAAGAATGTGTGGATCAAGTCGGCGACACTCAACGGAAAACCGTTCGCACAGGCGTGGATCGATCATCAGGATATCGTCAGCGGCGGGGAACTGGTCTTCGAAATGAGCGCCAATCCCTCTGAGTGGGGCAAAACACTGCCGCCGCCGACAGTGAAATAACAGTCTTGCTCCTTGTCCGCAGGCAAGCCGCTCCGGCACAAGCGCCGGAGCGTGTGAACGCACTATGCAGGGCTGCAAAAAAAATGGATCGAAGCTTGTCTTGTGTCTTCCACGAATTATTATTATTTTCCTACGATTATTTTTTCGCGAATCGATGAGGTAAGAGTCGACACAGTGTGGTTGATAAAATTGTGAAGAAGCCTTTTGCGAATGCTTTCCTGCATTTTCAAAAGGCTTTTTTTATTTCTCCGTACATTCGTTGCCAGGAGGTTGTCGATGAATCGCCGCCGGATCTTCCAGTTGTTGTTCCTCCTTCCTGCCGCCTTGATGATCATGTGCACAAGTGTGCTTGCCCAAGGCTGGCAGTTGGATGTGAATGTGCAATCCGATCCGCCTCCGTATGTAAGCGACTGGAAGCAACACAGCGGCCTTGCCACGCTTGTGCTTTCAAATTCCACGCTGACTGTCCCCACGCCGGTCCGCATTGTGACCGAAGCCTTCCAGAATGTTCCGCTTGGAACACCCGTCTTTAAAAGCCGGACCGATAAGATCCTGATGCCCGCTTCGGTCATCATGCTGAGCAACACCGATCTTGTGGATATCGATATCACACAAGTCGACGAAGCGCTGAAGGACCGCGTGATCCGATCAGGCCGGCTGCCCGAAGGGATGTACTATATCTGCATCACTGTGCTGGATCCGTCGTCGGGCGCTGTCTTCGTGCAAAAAAAATGCGCGAGCTTCCGCGTGACCGATTCCGATCCTGTGAAATTGCTGTGGCCCGAGAACGCGTACGTGCAGCCGCTGGCGCAGTATCCGGAGTTCAGTTGGACTCCGGTCAATTCGCCGGTTGAAGCCGGAATCACATATAAGTTCAGGCTCGTCGAAGTGCTGCCGGGACAGAATCCTCTCCAGGCTATGGATGCCAATCAGCCGCATTTCGAATCATCAGTCGTGGGAAAATTTATTCTGCCCTATCCGCTTTCAGGCCAGGAACTCGTCGAAGGAAAGACATATGCATGGCGCGTGCAGGCGATCGATCAAAACGATTATCCCGCCACGAGAAATAAGGGATTCAGCGACGTCTGGACATTTGTGTTTCATCCGGCAGCGCCGCCTGTGCACAGGGAGCTGGATGTTGAACTGCTGTATCCCGCAGACCGGGATACCATTCCCTGGATTCCGCCGCAGCTGATCGCGCGCTTCCATCCATTTTCAGATTCAGTCACCGCCCTGCGTTATACGCTCACAGTAAAAAGCGAGAGCGAACAATTCGAGGGCCATCGGTCATTCACATGGTCTCAATCCACGACCGCCGGCACATCGCCCCGTGCGTTTGATCGCGCATTGACGCTTGTGCTCACACAGGAATCAGATGCTCCATCCGCCGCGTTCGCCTGGACAAAGGCACTCAAGCGAGGCGTGCGTTACGCATGGTCTGTTGAAGCCACAGGCAGCTATAATGGCGAGGATGTGCATGCGGTATCCGCAGAGCGCTCGTTCGTGCTTGGAGCGACGGCGCCGAAGAATCTGACCACGACACTGGGAAGAGATTCAATTACTCTCAGCTGGGATAATGAACAGCCGTCGATGCTCAATCCGACCGATGATGTGGCGCCTTCCGATGTGCGGCAAAACGCCTTTCGCGCTTCGGCCGTTGAACACTGGGCGGCTGAAGTGTCACACGACAGTGTGTTTGTCAAAAGCGAACTCATCGCCGCCTCCAGAACACCCGTCTCTTCATCGGGAAGTGAAGCCTCAGGCGTGTATGGGCTTCACACGCTTTCTGTTCCCAAACATGACACCGGCGCTTTCTTCTGGCGTCCCGTGTGGCTTCATCCCGATGCGCCTGTGTCCGCATCTGCTGCCTACCTGACCGGACCCGTCGGTTCATTCCATGTCAATTCCACACGCGCCTCCTGCGCCGCATCAGAACCTGAAGATAAAGTGGCAGCCGAGCGTACGTTTGCCGCGGGCGAAGTGCTCACGATCGGCAAGTTCTCGATGGAACTGAAGACTGTCGAGGGAACCGGAGCAAAGCTCAAGGGCAGCGGGCTGATCAAGATTCCGTTTTTGAAATGCAAACTCGATGTGGTGTTCGACGCGCTCTCGGTCAATGCCAAGCGCGAAGTATTTGCAGGTGAAGTGAAAGGCAGGCAGTCCGAAGATTCTCCGCTCACCGACGAGCAGGCAAACGGCATGGGAGCAGTGCTCGGACTCGACACCTCGCGCATTCGCGAGATCCATGCGATCGCATGTGACGCGAAGCGACTTGTGAGCGCGTTCGCCGGCTCGGACCCCATGACGCTTCCGATCGGACTCGACCGCACAATCAATCAGCAAAAACTCGTCGTTGCCATCATCGGCATGCAATTCACGCCGAGTGAAGCGCAACTCAACGCGGTAATGTCGTACCAATTTCCCGCGCTCGGACCCGATATGGGAATCGGACTCGGTGTGCGCAATCTCTGCTTCTCACCCACGGGCCTGAGCAAACAAGCGACGCTCTATCTTGCCGAGAATTTCGGCTACCGGCCCGATACGACAAGCTGGGGATTCACATTCCTCAAATCACAAGAGGACGGATCCGGCAGCTACATCACGTTTGATCAGGAAGGGTTCAAGGAATTTCGCGTCGAAGCTGAAGTGCAATTTCCGCGCGACTGGCTCAAGCCGTTTCCCGATGACGGATCGTCGCTTGTCAAAACGCACTTTATGACCACCGTCGGGACAGGTGGCAATTTCCTTGTCGGTGCAAGCCTCGATCGCTGCGAGATCACATCGGCGCCAGGCTGGACGCTCCAGGTGCAGGATATGGTCTTCGACTGGTCCGATCAGAAAAATCCGGATGACATGAAATTCCCAGCGGGCTATTCGGGAGTGACGGACTCACGGTGGAAAGGATTCTACATCCGCCGGGCGACCATCCCTCTGCCGCCCGAGTTGAGAACGTTCGACTCGACGCGTCCGCCACAGATTTCAGTCAACGATCTCCTGATCGGCAAGGGAGGATTCTGCGGAAGCATTCGGGCGGAGAATATTTTCCACTATCCGAACGGGAACTTCGGCGGGTGGGGCGGAAGTCTCGATACGCTCGCGATCGATTTTGTCAACAGCTCGATGCGGCGCGGCATGCTTACCGGACGCATCAAGCTGCCGATCGCCGAAGAGCCGCTGACGTATTCGGCCATCTTATCGCGGCCGGCAAGCACCGACACCGTGAAGGGCATGGGCTATACGTTTGTCATCCGTCCCTCGGACTCGCTCACGGCCGATTTGTGGAAAGCGCGACTCCATCTGGAGCCCACTACCAACATCACGCTTTCGAATGACAATCCCCAACGGAAATTCGTCGCCTCGGCCACGCTCGATGGAACTCTGACCATTGAAGGCACGATCGGCGGTTTGCCGCAGGTGAAGCTGCCAGGATTGAGTTTCCAGGGAATGAAACTGCAGACAGTGAAGCCGTATTTCACAAAAGGAACATTCGGCTTTGCGAGTCCGGAAAAAGGCCTCGCCGGATTTCCCGTTTCAATCTCGGGCATCGAGTTTCAGCAGGAGACGCGAAACGGGAAGGATCTTGCCGGACTCAGTCTGAACATTGCAATCAATCTTGCGCCGGGCGCGCGCGCCATCAGCGGCACATCGACGCTGAAATTCTGGGGGGAACTCGTTGAAGGCGGAGCGCAGCGCTTCCGCTTCTACGGCGCCGAACTCGATACGATCGGTATCGATGCCGATTTAGGGCCGGTGAAGATCGCAGGCGGAGTGCGCCTCTATCGTGAAGATCCGGTTTTTGGATCGGGATTCCGCGGCACTGTCCGTGCGGATTTCCTTCAGAAGGTTGCGATCACTTCGACCGTGCAATTCGGCAAGGTAAGCGGGTTCCGGTATTTTTATGTGGACGCCAAAGGCGCATTCAATCGCGGCATCCCGTTTGGCACAACAGGTGTGGCCTTCTACGGCTTTGGAGGCGGATTCTGGTGGAACATGCAGCGCGAAGGATCGACAATCCTTGCCTCAACTTCTTCTTCGGTTGCGGGTATCAATCCCGGTGAGACCGCATCGGGATATCGGTTTGTGCCGAGCGAGGGAGCGTTCGGTTTCAAGGCGATGGTCACGCTCGGAACACATCCTTCTCCGGCCGGGTTCAACGCCGATGTTGCGCTTGAGTGTGATCTGCAAAACACGTCAGGCGGCGTGACGATCGGACGCATCTCGCTTCAGGGAAACGGGTACATGATGGCCGAGCTTGCGGCGCGTCAGAAAGCGCGCGTCACGATGTATGCGGATATTCTCTACGACTTCCCGCGCAGCACACTCCATGGCGTGTTCAATGTATCGATCAATGCATCGCCCATGACGGGCGGCGGCCAGGCGGTGATCCATGCCGAACCGGAAACGTGGTACATCAAAGTGGGCGAGCCGTCGAAACGCATACAGGTCAGTCTTGCCGATTGGCTTCGCACAAACGGGTAT
>DATGXR010000540.1:0-1646 GCA_035298825.1 Bacteroidota bacterium | reverse complement strand
TTGTTGATCTCACACCATGTGCCCTCGCGCGTGAAAAGACTCAGGGGCACATGCTCGTGCTCGTTTTCAGTATCGATCAATACCGCATGCCTGTGCCCGAATGTGCCGCGGCGGCTGTCTTGCCCGCTCAAGCGCACGCTGATGCCCTCCTGCAAGAGCGTGCCGAATGCCAAAAGCTCAGCCATGCCAAAATCGACGCCGAGAGTTCCCGCTCCCATTTTTTTCCTGCGATCCAGCAGTTGCTTCACTTTCGGATGCATTGAAAATCCACTCGGCGCTTCCGTCAGCACATGTGTGATGTCCTGAAGCCGTTCACGTGGCACGCCTGTGTCAGTCTCGGTCGCGCTTTCATACGGGCCGCCCACATAGCCCGACCAATACTCGGGAAGCACACTCAATCGTGGTATCGTCGTTGCCGACAAGGATTTCGATTGCTCGGCTTCATAGAACTGACGGATCGACTGTTCTTCGTCTGTAACCGAAAGACCATAGCGCTGCGCATAAATTTTCCAGAGCGGATCGTGCGCCATGATCTTCTTATAGAGCAGGGGCTGTGTCACAGTCGGGTCATCCACTTCGCTGTGACCATGACGACGGTAACCGATCAGATCGAGCACGACGTCCGATTGGAATCGTGTGCGGTACTCGACTGCCATACGCGATGCATACACGACCGCATCGGGATCCTCGGCATTCACGTGTATGATCGGAATCGGCAGCCGTTTGGCCACATCGGTCGGAAAGCGCGACGAATAGAGTTCGTGCGGATCGGCTGTGAATCCGATCAGATTATCGGCGATGAGATGGATCGTGCCGCCGACTGTATACCCTTTGACTGTGCTTAAGTTCAGGGTTTCGGCGGCGATGCCCTGTCCGGCAAACGCTGCATCTCCGTGTATGAGAAAAGGAACAACCTTTCGCTCTCCGCCTTGACCGATGCGCATCTGCTTGGCTCTCACGCGCCCCAGTGCCACAGGATCAACGGCTTCAAGATGACTCGAATTTGACACAAGCCGCACGGTAATCTCGCGCTCGCTGCGCGTGCGATAGACGCCGGTGGCGCCCTGGTGATATTTCACATCGCCTCCGCCCAACACACTTCGTGGATCGACATCTTCGAACGCCGTGAAAATCTCAAGCGGCGCTTTGCCGATAATTTGCACCATCACATTGAGCCGTCCTCGGTGGCTCATCCCAATGACGACCTCTCCGGCTCCGTTTTCGCCTGCCGCCTCAAGCATCTCATCCATCGATGGAATGAGTGCGGCAAGTCCTTCGAGCGAAAATCGTTTGGTGCCGGGATACCGCTGCTGTATCACCTGCTCAAACACTTCGGCCGCAAGGATACGCCTGAAGATCCTCGTCCGGTCTTCCGCCTCCCGCTCGCGCTCCATCTTCTCCTGTATCCACTCACGGCGTTCGCTGTCGGCAATGTGCATGAATTCGATGCCGATCGTCCCGCAGTAGTACGATCGCGCCTGTGCGACTTCCTCATCATCCGCAGATGACACGCCCTCGCTTACCGACTCCGATGGAATCGTGCCGAGCGGATCGATCACGCCTCTGCTTGCTGACTCCGATGGGATTGTGGAGAGCGGATCGATCGCGGCTTCAAGATATCCCCAGCGCCTGAAATGATCCAGCAC
>DATGXR010000539.1:0-3682 GCA_035298825.1 Bacteroidota bacterium | reverse complement strand
GATCATTCGCTGGTAGCACGCTTACTGGTGGATCGCTCGCTGGCGGATCCCTCACTGGGGGATCGCTCGGTGGCGGATTGCTCGATGCCGGCGCGGCTGCGGATGTGATCATACTCGACTACCAGCCTCCCACTCCGATCGACGCTGAAAATTGCGCGGGACATTTTTTGTTCGGCATGCGTGCATCGATGGTCGAATCGGTCATCGTCGGCGGGAAGTGGGTGATGAAGAACCGCATCATCGCCGGCATCGATACGGCGCAAGTGCACGAACGTTCGCGCAAGGCGGCGGAGCAACTATGGGAGCGCATCCGGTATATGCCGTAACCGTGCACGATTGCCGGCGATGC
The DNA here is from genome assembly GCA_035298825.1 of Bacteroidota bacterium. Lineage (GTDB taxonomy): Bacteria > Bacteroidota > Ignavibacteria > UBA10030 > UBA8401 > CAISDA01. Next base: position 3,333 of record DATGXR010000539.1, on the reverse strand, counting down.
AACTCACACACTGCCTCCATCTCGTGAATGTAACCGCTGACAAAGAAATAACACGCTGCGCGCAACCCGTAAACGAGGTCACCGGTAAATTGATTGTTTGTTGTGCGCGTGTCGTGAACGCGATCGCAAACAAAGTGAATGCGTGCGTGATTATATCAACGAGGAGTGATGGCTGAACTTGTTCCAATACCGTTATCGACGCTGCTTCGCCGCGCGCATCATGAATTCATGACGTGCGGTGCAATATTCGATTTACCGAAACGGAAGTTCTACATGTCCGATGCCGCGCTCGATCTGTCGGTGATGTCTGCCGGCCAGCGTGCGGCGAATCCGCTTGGTCCCGCCGCAGGTCCTCATACACAGCTCGCGCAGAATATCGCGTTGTCCTGGCTTGCCGGATCGCGCATCATCGAACTGAAGACGGTGCAGCTGAACGACAGGCTCGAACTCTCGCGGCCGTGTATCGACATCACGACGATCGGCTACAATACGGAATGGTCGCAGGAGCTCCGTCTCGAAGAATCGGCGCGCGAATATGTGAAAGCCTCGATGATGATCGAGATCCTCGGGCGCTGGCTGTTTGGGCAACACGGACTCATGTATCGGGAACATGCAAACGCATCACAGCCTGAAGTCGCCGCGTTCGACACGGTCTTTGATGTGAGTGTGGGATACGATCTGGCGGGGATCCAATCGACTGAGATCAGGCGATGGCTGCAGAGGATGCTCGATGCGTCAGAGCTGATTGACGAGCTTAGGAATGAAATTCCCGAGGAATTCGCAGACTATCGCGACGTTTCCTTCCGAACAAAAATATCGGAGACGATCACGCTGTCGACGTTTCATGGAACGCCGGCGAGTGAGATCGAACGGATCTGCGAATTCCTCATGGTCGAAATGGGATTCAGCGTTGTCGTGAAAATGAATCCGCCGATGCTCGGTCGCGCACGGCTCGAGCATCTGCTGCACGAAACGCTCGGATATGCGAATATCGAAGTCAATCCGCATGCATACGAAGTCAACATGCCGTTCGATGACGCGGTTTCGATGATGAAGCGACTCGATGCGGTTGCGGCGCGGAACGGAAAGCACTGCGGAGTCAAATTCGGCAACACGCTCGAAGTCATCAATAACGGCGGGTTTCTGAAGGACCGCGTGCACTATCTTTCGGGACAGCCGCTGCATGTAATTCATCTCGCGCTCGTCGAACAATGGCGCGGCATCTTCGGCGCATCGTATCCGATATCATTTTCTGCGGGCGTTGATGCAAATAACTTTGCGGATTGCGTTTCGATGGGACTCGTTCCCGTCACCACGTGCACGGATTTGCTGAGGCCGGGCGGGTACGGACGGCTGAAGCAGTACCTTGTGAATCTTGAACAGGCCATGCATCGGCTTGGTGCCAGGACGATCGACGAATTCATTGATCGCACGGCTAAGACATTTGCGCAGACAGAAATGAATCATGCAAATGCCGTGCTCAGCAACACGGCCGCTGTTGTCACACGCGCGATGAACGATCAGCGTTACAGGTACGAGAGCAACACAAGACCGCCGAGAAAAATCGGAAGTCATCTTGCGCTGTGGGACTGCATCAACTGCGACAAATGCATTCCTGTATGTCCCAATGCGGCGAATTTTACGATTGCAGTCGAGCCGGTCACTGTGACATATCGCAATATCGAAATCACGGACAGCGGATGGAAGGAAGCCGAAGAAGGGATATTCTCGATCGCCAAGGCCGGCCAGATCTGCACGTATGCCGATGCATGCAACGAATGCGGCAATTGCGACGTGTTTTGTCCGGAGGACGGGGGACCGTATCTGGAAAAGCCGAGGTTCTTCGGATCGCTCGAGTCGTTCCGCAGGCAGCCGAAGGTGAACGGATTTGTGCTCGTCCCGGGACAGCACGAGATGGTGATGATGGGACGGTCTTCGGGGACCGAATATGAATTGTACATTGATGCGCATCGGCGCACCATCGTGTTTCAAACGCCGCAGGCGAGAGTCACGCTCGAGCCTGGAACACAGCGAGTGCTCGATGCGGTGAACCTGTCGCCGGCGCCGCGCGTGCATGTGGATCTGAGTCTCTATTATGTGATGGCCACGCTCATGGGCGGGACACTGCGGACGGACAGGATGAATTTTATCAATGCCGCATTTGCGGTGAAAGAAGAATGATGTGAAGAACGAACACGACCGCATTTGCGGTGAAAGAAGAATGAAGTGAAGAACGAACACATGGGTCAGACAACAATCGAATTTATGCTGAACGGAGCGCCGTTCATCGCCGAGGAATGCGCCGGGCTTTCGCTGATGGATGTGCTGAGGGAACAGGCGGGACTCATCTCTCCGAAGAACGGGTGTGCGCCTCAGGGTTCGTGCGGATGCTGCACGGTGATCCTGGAGGGCAAGGCAGTTTCTTCCTGCGCCGTTCCGATTGAAAAAGCCGCGCACAAACATGTGATCACGCTCGAGGGACTGTCGGAACGCGAGCGAGCGATCTATGCCCGGGCCTTCACACGCACCGGCGGATTGCAATGCGGTTTCTGCACACCGGGTATTGTGATGCGGTCGAAACATCTGCTCGATAAAAATCCGCTGCCCACGCGCGACGAGATTGCAGCGGCGCTCAACAATCACATCTGCCGCTGCACGGGATACGTGAAGATTATCGATGCAATCGAACTGGCCGCAAAGGCGCTGCAGGGCGGCGAAATTCCCGAAGCCGATTATTCGGGCAGGATCGGCTCGAGACTGCCGAAGATGGACAGCGAAAAATTCGCAATGGGAGAGCGGCCGTACATCGACGACATCACGATGGACGGCATGCAGTATGCGGCGTTTGTGTTCTCCCCTCATCCGCGGATACGGGTGGACGCGATCGACGCTTCGGCCGCGGAGCAGCTCGCTGGTGTGACGCGCGTCGTCACGGCGCGCGATGTGCCGGGCGAGCGTGTGCAGGGACTGATTTATCGTGATTGGCCGTTGTTCATCGCCGAAGGAGAAATCACGCACTGCATCGGCGATATTCTTGCAGCCGTTATTGCAACCGATGTGCGGACGGCCCGTTGCGGCGCCGAGCTCGTCAAGATCGCGTACGAGAAACTTCCCGGCATTTATGATCCCGAGGAAGCGCTCAAGCCCGGCGCCATCCAGGTACACGACCATCATGCAAATCTGCTCGACAGATCGATCATCAAACGCGGCGATGTGGATGCGGCGCTTCAGGCATCGGCGTTCGTCGAAACGCGCACATTCGAAACGCAGATGATCGAGCATGCATTTCTCGAGCCCGAAAGCGCAATTGCCTCCGTGACAGACGGTATTGTG
>DATGXR010000538.1:0-5358 GCA_035298825.1 Bacteroidota bacterium | reverse complement strand
AAGGTGCTCGAGCCTTCGCTCGGCACACCGATGTTCGAACAGAGTCTCGAGCGCGCGTACGGCATCGTGCGATCGATATCGATCGATTACGGTGTCATGGAAAAAGCCCGAAGCGTCTACGTGATACGCGGCAACTTCGGGTGGAACGACGTCGGCTCGTGGGACGAGGTCTGCCGGATGGCCCCGAAGGACGAACGCGGCAACTATGCCAACGGCAAGGTCATCTCCGTCAATTCGAACAACACATACGTGCATGCCCCAGGCAAGCTTGTGGCGACTGTCGGGGTAGAGGATCTGATCATCATCCAGACCGACGATGCATTGCTTGTGTGCCGGAAAGACGCGTCGCAGGATGTGAAGGAAGTCGTCGATTATCTTCGGCGCAAGCAGATGAACGAATATTTGTAGACTGACATCGGGCGGCGCGTGTGTGACAGCATGCACGCGCCGTTCAAGAGCGGATCGATACACTGATATGAAACGACTGAGCATGGGATACCGATACTCCGGCGCAGCGGCGGTGCTTCTCGTATTTGCCGCGGTGCTCGGCGGCTGTGCTTCATCCCCCCGATTTACGACACGCGAGACTCCGCACGCGACAGCTCCTGCACGGCGTGCCGATGCGCCCGATCGCGAAGAACCCGCCTCATCCGAGACTCCCGCATCCGACGGAAAGACGCTGCTCATGACGCAGGGACTCGCCTCGTACTATGCCGACGACTTTAACGGAAAGCAGACTGCGAACGGTGAGATCTTCGATATGTACGGTTTGACGGCAGCGCATCGATCGCTCCCGTTCGGCACGAAACTCCGAGTCACCAATCTCGACAACATGAAGACCGTGATCGTGCGCGTGAACGACCGTGGTCCGTTTAAAATGGAACGCATCATCGATCTCTCGCTCGGTGCGGCATCGCAGCTTCAGATGCTTGGAGTGGGAGTGGCCCGTGTGCAGCTTGACGTGATCGAATGGGGAGACAATCTGTACGTGAAATGACTCAACCCGTGCGGCGCATAAGGCGGTCGGACTTTTGCAAAACATTTCGTATATTAAGGCGGAAGAATTTTTCACTCGGGAACACAATCACTTCTGTTAACGACGTTTCTGTCTTCATATAACTTTTGCCACCACTCTTATGGGTTTTAACTGCGGTATTGTCGGACTGCCGAATGTCGGCAAGTCAACGTTGTTCAACGCCATCACGGCAGCAGGCGCCGAAGCGGCCAATTATCCATTCTGCACGATCGAACCGAATGTCGGCATCGTGCCCATCCCCGATAAGCGCATCGACGAGCTTGTCAAGCTCTATAATCCGCCAAAAACTGTCCCCTCTGTGATCGAATTTGTGGACATCGCCGGACTCGTCAAGGGCGCAAGCCAGGGCGAAGGCCTCGGCAATCAGTTCCTGTCTCATATCCGCGATGTCGATGCGATCGCGCATGTCGTTCGCTGCTTCGACGATCCGAACGTGATACACGTCGATGGGTCGGTCAATCCGAAACGCGACATCGAGGTGATCGAGACGGAACTGATCCTGAAGGACATGGAGACCGTCCATAAAAAAACGCAGGACGCTGAACGCCGCGCCAAGACACAGGATAAGAAAGCGCGGGCTGAGGCAGATTTCGCGATCGCACTCAAGGCGCATCTCGGCACGGGCCGTCTTGCGCGCTATATGCCCATCGCGCACGAGGATGAACGCCTCTGGCTTCGCGACATGCACCTGCTCACGAACAAACCGGTGATGTATGTTTGCAACGTGCACGAAAAAGATGTGGCCGGCACGAATCCATATGTTGAACAGGTGAGGGAGATCGCGGCGAAGGAAAATGCGAAGGTCGTCATCATCAGCGCGGCTGTCGAAGCCGAAGTGGCGGAACTGCCGGCGGAGGAGCGGGGCGAATTTCTGCAGGGTCTCGGATTGAGCGAGTCGGGACTCGAGCAGGTGATCCGCGAAGGGATGTCGCTGCTGCAGCTGATCACGTTCTTTACGGCAGGACCGAAGGAGGTGCATGCCTGGACCGTGCGCGCCGGAGCGTCGGCGCCCGAGGCGGCGGGCGTCATTCATACGGATTTCGAAAAGGGTTTCATCCGCGCCGAGATCATCAAGTGCGCCGATCTGCTTCGTCTCAGGACTGAAAGCGCCATCAAGGACGCGGGACTGTTGCATGTGGAAGGCCGCGAGTACATTGTCGAAGACGGCGACGTGGTGCATTTCCGTTTCAACGTCTGATGCCGACGCGCTGCAGCGCGAAGCATGCAGAGAAGTATATTCATTTCGATCACATCGCCGAAAGAAATTTTGATGAGCCGATCAACACTGTTTTGGATTCTTGCATTCGTCATCACGATTGTTTCAGCATACTATCAGCGTACCACGGGACCGACCTATCCGCTTTCCGGCACGGCGGTGCTCGACGGCACGTCGATTCCATACAAACTCGATCGCAGCCATGGCGGCGAGTCGAATGCGGTGGTCGGCATTAAGACCGGCACCCCCGGCGTGCGCGGCGTCATCGAATGGAAACGCTATAAGACATCGGACGCAGTGACGCGTGTGCCGATGGTGTACGATGCCGCAACTGGCATGCTCTCGGGCGAACTTCCGCATCAGCCTCCTGCAGGCAAGCTTGAATACTCGGTGAGGCTCGAATCGGCCGGCGCCTCCGGGGTGCTTCCCGCCGAGGGATCGACCGTGATCCGGTTCAAAGGCGATGTGCCGGCATTTGTCCTCATTCCGCATGTCATCGCCATGTTCCTCGGAATGCTGTTCGCGTCTCGCGCGCTGCTTGCATGCTTCAAGGACGGCGGCAATGTGAAGCGGCTCACCGAATGGACAGTGGCGGCGCTGTTTGTCGGGGGAATGCTGCTCGGTCCGCTTGTTCAGCATTATGCGTTCGACGCGTGGTGGACCGGATGGCCGGTTGCAACGGATTTGACCGACAATAAAACGGCGATCGCGTTTATCGCCTGGATCGTTGCGCTCGTTGCGGTATACAGATTCAAAAACCCGAAAACCTGGGTCGCCGCAGCCGCGATCGTCACGTTCATCGTCTTCCTCATTCCGCACAGCATGTTCGGTTCGGAATTGAAATATGAGAATACGCCGAAATCCGAGCGGAATTCGGCGCAATAATTGCCCAATGGAATAGTTGGGCATTGGTATGAATAGAAAAAAGAGAAAATAGTCTGATTAGTGCTTCCCTTTCTTCTTCCAATTATGTACCTTGAAATTATTGCACAGTATTTCTGCCACACTGCACGGATCAACCGCACCGCATGAGCAACGTTTTAGAGAATACCTCACTCGCAGAAGCAACAGAGCGATGTTGTGACCACTGCGGAGATCGTGTGTTGAACAACGATTGTGCCGATTCCGCAGGAAAGTTGTTTTGCTGCAACGGGTGCAAAGTGGTGTACGAACTTCTGCACGAGAACGACCTGTGCGATTATTATTCGATCTCCGAACGTCCGGGCCGGACGCCGCGCTCATCGGGCCGGTTCGACTATCTGGACGACGAGCAGATACAACAGCAGCTGCACGATTTCCGCAGCGAGACAATCTCCGCTGCGACTCTCTCCATTCCCGCCATCCATTGCAGTTCCTGCATCTGGCTTCTTGAACATCTTCACCGGCTCGATGCAGGCATCATCCATGCGCGCACAGATTTTCTGAAGAAGCGGCTCACCGTGCAGTATCAACCGGGCGAGACAACGCTCAGAAGGATCGTGGAGCTTCTCGCTTCGCTTGGCTATGCCCCCGAGATTACGCTCGAAAAAAACGCCGCACACCGGGCGGAGCGGACCGTGTCCGAGCGTTCGCTCTATTACAAGGTGGGCATTGCGGGATTTTGTTTCGCGAACATCATGCTGCTCAGCTTCCCGGAGTATCTGTCTGTCGGCACAGTGGAAGCCGAACTTCGTCGCGTGTTCGGCCTTGTGAATCTGATCCTTGCGCTGCCTGTTGTCTTCTACTGCGCTTCGGGATATTTCCTGTCGGCGGCTCGGGGACTTCGCAAGCGCACCATCACGCTCGATGTTCCGATCGCGCTCGGCATTGCGGTGGTGTTCGCGCGCAGCCTGGCAGAAATCGTCACGCACAGCGGGGCGGGCTTCCTCGATTCGCTGGCGGGACTCGTGTTCTTCCTGCTCCTTGGAAAACTCTTTCAGAACAAGACATACGACAGACTGAATTTCGAACGAAACTACGCCTCGTATTTCCCGATTGCAATAACGGTCATTAAAAACGGCATCGAATCGTCCGTGCCGCTCGACCGGCTTCTCCCGGGCGACAAAATTCTTGTGCGCAACGGAGAGATCATACCCGCCGACGCCTACGTGCTCGGCGGCCATGCCGCGATCGATTACAGTTTCGTGACGGGCGAGTCGACGATCGTTGAACGGAAGATTGGCGATCTGGTCTATGCAGGAGGACGGCAGTCGGGGAGCATAATTGAGCTGCAAATTGCAAAAGAGGTCTCACAGAGTTATCTCACGCAGCTCTGGAACGCCGACGCGTACACGGAGAAAAAAATCAGCCGGATGACGGCGATTTCCGATGCGGTCGGCAAATATTTTACAGTGGCGGTGCTGGCGATCGCCGCGCTCACGGGCATATGGTGGGCCGTTGCCGATCCGGCGCGCGCGCTGAACGCAGTGACAGGCATACTCATCATCGCATGTCCCTGCGCGCTTGCGCTTTCAACGCCATTCGCTCTCGGTACCGCAATGCGCATTATGGGGAGAAACAAGTGCTATATTAAAAACACGTCCATCATTGAATCCCTTGCCGCGGTCGATACGCTTGTGTTCGACAAGACCGGGACGCTTACGCAATCCGATGACGGCACAGTCCGGTTTGTCGGTCCCGAGCCGGACGACACGCTGCGGCTGCAGATCCGTTCACTCGCGGCCCAGTCGACGCATCCGATGAGCCGGATGATCTGCCGGATGCTTGGTGACATCGCCCAGGCAGATGTCCTCTCGTACAATGAAACAGCGGGCGAGGGGATCTCGGGATGTGTGTGTGCACACAGCATCCGCATCGGGTCGCGCGCATTTGCCGGCGGAAATGACGGTGCTGACCATGCCCACACGGAATCTCGGGCCTATGTGTCGGTCGACGGTGCAATCAAGGGATACTTCGTTGTGGGCGCCCGCTACCGCAAGGGCATCGGGCCGATGCTTGAATCCCTCTCCGTGGACTATTCGCTGACGATGCTGTCGGGCGACAACGACAGCGAGCGGACGGCGCTTCGATCGCTCTTCAGCGGAACAGCGGACCTCCACTTTTTCCAATCGCCGATGGATAAGCTTCGCCGCGTCCAATCGCTGCAGGCCGACGGGCGGCGCACGGC
>DATGXR010000537.1:0-2728 GCA_035298825.1 Bacteroidota bacterium | reverse complement strand
GCGCATCGTCTTCCCATTCCTTCAATCAGTGAGGATGAGTGTGAAAAAGACTCTGAAGTATTTGCTGAAATTTGCCTTGGGATGTATCGGCATCTTTTTGGTAGTGATGGGAAACCGCCGCGCACTCGGTATCACCAGCTTCGGACCGATGCTGGATGCGAGGGATGCAAAATCGATCATCCTCCAGATCTGTATGGGACTGGCGTCACTGTTTTTGATCGCCCAATTCGGTCTCTATACGATGTCGCTTCTGAAAAAGCCGCCGATGTGGACCGCACGATTTCTCGACTTGGGACTCGTGCGTTTTCTGAAAGAGCGCTATCGGTTGCAGATGTCATTAAGACAGCAGAAAATTTTTTCTCTCACTGCCTGGAGCGCGTTCGTGTTCCTGGTTGTCATGCTTCTGCGTGTGATTGGAGCATTTCCAGATTCTGAAATGTTCCTGATAAATGATACGTTGATCAGCGGTCATATACGCGTAAGAGCGTACGAACCGATGAACGATCCCCATCTGCACGAGGAAGCGCTTGCTGCCCCACCCGTCCGATATTTTCAGTTTGCGACCGAGGACAATAATATCACGAAATATTTCAGGGACCTTTATACAATCGCGCGAGACCTCAAGGCCGCCGGTGCGAAGGTTGTCGTTGCGGATCTGCCGGATGGAGCGCTCGTACCCGGATTGGTTAATTTTGTGAGTGTGAGACCGGATCTCCGCGCGCAAAAGGCGCAGATCGATTCGCTCAACATTGTCGTCTGGTCAAGGCCAAAGATGCCTGCTTCGTTGACCAGTTTTCCCCGACATGTACGCTTAGGAGTTGATGATTCGCATCCGTATACGGTGTATTCTGTCCAGAAAAAAATTCCCTCAACTCCCACAGAGATTCTGAATCAACCTATCATTCGCTGGCAGCCTCTGATGCGGATCGATCGGGTCTCGGGATTTCCGGACTATTATGCTGATGCAGCGATCCTTGCTGCCCGGAAGTATTTCGACATCCCCGATACGTGCGCGATCGAGACCGATGATGCGCATGTACGCATCGGCAATCTGACGATTCCTGTGGCGGGTGATGGGTTGGCGTATGCGGATAATCATAGCATCCCCGACTTCGTTGGGCCCCACGCACCTGTGATGGCGCAACGGGGAATCTTGTTTGCAGATGGTTATGAGGGTCATCCGGACAGTCTGCATTATGTCAACCTGTGGAATAGTGGGCTGGCTTCGGCATATACCACGGTGAAGGATCTGCTGTCGTATCGTTCAATGTATGAAGGGAAGGCGGTCTTAATCAATTGGACGCCCAATAACGGTGAAACGGAATTATTACAAAAAATTTTCGAAGCCAATGTCCTTTCATCTGTACTCCGGAAATCCTTTTATACGAAGATTGATTGGCTGACGCCGGTGCTATCTCTGCTGTCCATCGTTCTGATCGCGCTTGGGTCGGCGTTTATCCGCCGTGCACGGCGGATCGCCTATCTCTCCGTGGTGCTGATGGCAGGGGTGATTGGAATTGCTGTCTGGTTGATCTTCTCGTATCGCATCCTGTTTGAACCTGTGTATCCGATCATCGCCTGTGCGATATCGGGAGTGATATTTATGCTCGCAAAATTGGCTCGCGATGTTCGTGCGTGATGCACATGGATACGAAAAAACATTTTGTGATCCTCTGTGATTCTTCTTATACTTGTGCATGTGTCTGGAATCATCCCATACAGGAGAATCATCAATGAAAACTGTCACCGGCCTGCTGCTTGCGGGCGCTCTCACATTTACGCCCGCTGCGGGTCAAACCACATACAAGCTGCCGCCGAAAGAGGTGGTCGATATTCTCGATGCGCCGCCCACGCCGGGCGTCATCGTCTCTCCGGCGCGCAACGCCATGATGCTTGTCGACTATCAGCCGAATCCCTCGCTTGAGTTCATCGCTCAGCCGATCCTTCGCATCGCCGGCATCAGGATCTCGCCCGCGCTCTCGGCGCGCCAGCGCATCACGCAATACACGGGACTTCGCATCAAACACTTCGCATCGAAGAAGGAAATCACGGTTGCGCTTCCGAAAAAGTCGAACATCGGCATTCCGGTCTGGTCGTTCGACGGCACGAAAGCCGCCTTCACACGCGATCTTAAAAACGGCGTCGAGCTCTGGGTGGTCGATGCGCGCACAGGCAAGGCGCATGCGCTGCCCGGCATCCACGTCAACGACGTGATCGATGTGCCGTTCGAATGGATGAGCGACAATCGGACGCTGCTTGTCCGATCGATCGCCCCTTCGCGCGGCAAGACTCCGAAGCCGCCCCTGGTACCTGCCGGACCGAATGTGGAGGAGACATTCGGAAAGGTTTCAAAAACGGCGACGTATCAGGATCTGCTCAAATCCCCATTCGATGAAGTATTGTTCGAGTACTATGCGACCACACAGCTCGCGCTTGTGAATTCGTCGACGGGAAAATCGACTCCGCTTGGAACTCCCGGCATGTATATGTCCGCCGAATTTTCTCCGGATGAACGCTTCGTGCTTGTGACAAAACTCGAGCATCCGTTTTCTTATCGCGTGCCCTACGATGATTTCGCGCGGTCTGTCGATGTATGGGATCGAAAGGGAACGCTCGTCAAAACAATTGCGAAATTTCCCGTGACCGATGAAATCCCGACGCAGGGCGTGCAGACCGGTCCGAGAAATGTCATGTGGCAGCCGCTTGTGGATGCAAAGCTTGTGTGGGT
>DATGXR010000536.1:0-1578 GCA_035298825.1 Bacteroidota bacterium | reverse complement strand
GCGCGCCGCCTGAAGGTTCGGGAATGATCACATCGATGATTTTCTGTTCGAGCAGATCCGACGGCGTGAGCTTCAGCGCCTCGGCGGCCTGTTCCTTGTAATCCCAGCTCTTCCACAGAATGCTCGAACATGATTCCGGCGCGATCACGGAATACCAGGTGTTCTCCATCATCAGGATCCTGTCGCCCACGCCGATGCCGAGCGCACCGCCCGATGCGCCTTCGCCGATAATCACCACGATGATCGGAACGGACAAATGCGACATCTCAAAAAGATTGCGCGCGATGGCTTCGGCCTGTCCGCGTTCTTCGGCGCCGATGCCGGGGTACGCACCGGGCGTATCCAACAGCGTGACAACGGGACGGTTGAACTTCTCCGCCAGTTTCATCAAACGCAGCGCCTTGCGATATCCCTCGGGCTGAGGCATCCCGAAATTCCGATAGACGTTCGTCTTCGTGTCTCTTCCCTTTTGATGCCCGATGAACATGACGGGTTCGACACCGAGTGTGGCAAATCCGCCGACGATCGATTTGTCGTCGCCGTACGCCCTGTCACCATGAAGCTCGATAAAATCGTTCGTCATGTACCCGATGTAGTCGAGCGTGTAGGGACGCTCGGGATGACGCGCAAGCTGCACGCGCTGCCAGCGGGACAGGTTTGCAAAGACATTCTCACGGAGCTGTATGACTTTGTTTTCCAAGGTTTGGATCTCCTCCCCGATATCGAGTGTATCGGACAGTGTGCGCATCTCAGCGATCTTTTTTTCGAGTTCAACGATGGGTTTTTCAAAGTCAAGAATAACTTTGCTCATGTTATTATGAAGCCTTTCCAGAATGCAGCCCGCGCTGCAGAGCTTTAATCATTATTTCAATGTCGAGAAGAAGCGATTGATTCTTCGCATAATAAAGTTCGTATCGTTCTTTTTCTTCGTTTGTGAGAGTCCGTGACGGTTGAATCTGAACCAGACCTGTGACGCCGGGCTTTCCCAAAAAGATTCCCTCATGGACCGAGCGGCCGCTCTCCTGAACATCCCGTCCGACGAGGCTCATCGAACCTGAAAGGATTCTCGGCGCGAACGTGAACACACGCGCCGCGTCGGGGAAGGCGCCACGGACCACCAAACGTAGAAAATATACAAAAGGCGCGACACAAATCAAAAGGATGAACATGATGAATACGTCCGCCAGGCGCTTCACCGCCTTGTTCCCACTCCGGCCGATATTATAGTCGATATCCACAAACGGAATGTCATCAAGCTGATCGATGCTCGCCTTGCCGATGATCACCTCCATCGTCGAAGGCACGAGCCTGAAATTCACCGAACGGCTGCTATTTGCGCCGATCACCGAAAGAATCGTCGTATACGAAACAGCGTCCGTCGAAAAAATCACTTCCGTGATCCGATGGTCGTTGATGATCTTGCCGATATTGTCGATCGAACCCAGGATTTCAACATCCAGCACTTTCTGTCCGATGCGCTGGAAGTTCACGTCGATGAAGCCGACCACCGAATATCCGTCGCCGATTCGCGAGCGCAGTCGCTTCACGACCTCCTGCCCTTCGCTGTCGGCACCCACA
>DATGXR010000535.1:0-11003 GCA_035298825.1 Bacteroidota bacterium | reverse complement strand
CAAGTTACGCGAATTTTCTGATCGGAAACGGATTTGTCCTTGTTCCCACATTTAATCACGCGAACGACGCGCGTGCGATTGAAATACTGCAGCGCGAATTCACGGACCGCAGAGTGATCGGCATCGACTGCGTCGATCTTGTCTGGGGCCTGGGCACGCTGCACTGCATCAGTCAGCAGGAGCCCTCGGTCTGAAAAAAAACTTACACGCGTGTGCATGTGCGCAAGCGACGTACGCAAGAAGATGCGCGCATTGCCGCCGCCGTTCGACCGAAATTTGTCATAGTGATTTTCGATGTATGCGTGTGTGACGACATCAAAAGTGATCCCGAAGATGATGATGACTGCTGACGAGTGGATTTCCCGATTGAATCTTTCGCCTCATCCTGAAGGCGGATATTATCGCGAGCTCTACCGATCGGCGGGAGAGATTCCCGCCGGCGCGCTGCCTGAGCGCTATCAGGGAGGCGCACGCTCGTATGCGACATCAATTTATTTCCTTTTAAAAAGCGGCGAGTGCTCCCGCTATCACCGGCTGCGATCGGATGAGCTGTGGTATTTTCACGCCGGCAGTGCACTGACGCTTTCAACGATCGATCCCGTCACGGGTGCGCTCACCGTGCACGCGATGGGATTCGACATCGCGCGCGGTGAAGTGCTTCAGCTGGCGATTCCTGCCGGTTGCTGGTTCGGCGCCGAAGTCGATGGGGACACATCCGGCGCCTACGCGCTCATCAGCTGTGTCGTCGCGCCCGGATTCGACTTTGCTGATTTCGAATTGGGTACACGCGCCCGGTTGCTCGCGCAGTTCCCGCAGCATGCCGCGAGCATACGCAGTCTCACATCTGCGGAATAACGCACACACACTTTTTCTCTCACACTCACGATGCAGACACAGACGTCGACAAGCGAATCATCTCTTGCGGAATACCGCATACGAGTCCAACGTGTGATCGACCACATCACGGCGCATCTGGCCGAAGACCTGACGCTCGATTCGCTTGCCCGTGCGGCATGTTTTTCATCGTTCCACTTTCACAGAATCTTTTCGCTCATGCTCGGCGAGACGCCGGCCGGTTTTGTCAATCGGCTGCGCCTTGAGCGTGCGGCCAATTTGATTGTCATGACGCCGTCCGTGCCCATCACGGAGATCGCGTATGCATGCGGCTTTTCATCGTCTGCCGTGTTCTCGCGTTCGTTTAAAAAGTATTTCGGCGTTTCCGCCACACGATGGCGCGACAAGAGCAAGAATAGCAAACTGGATGGCAAGATCGGCAAAGCGTCCGTTCCCGATGCGGTGTATATTGAAGACGTTCAACACAGTCTTCATCATGCACACTCTGAAAGGAACATCACGATGGATATCAGGATCACACAATTGCCCGCCTATCGGATCGCGTATGCGGCGAACCTCGAAGGATACTCGAAAGAAAAAATCGGCGCCGCATGGAACACGATCTGCGCCTGGGCGGGCGCTCACGGCTTGTTCGGTCCGGACACGAAAACGATCGGCGTGTCGTTCGACAATCCCGACATCACGCCGAAGGAGAAATGCCGCTACTACGCATGCATCACGGTTGGAAACGAAGTTATGCCTCCGCCTCCGATCGGCGTGATGACGCTGCGTGCGGGGACGTATGCCGTCGCGCGCTTCGAAGGAAACGAAACAGATATCTCCGCAGCGTACCGCGATCTCTACGGACGCTGGCTCCCGACTAGCGGATACGTGCCGGCCGATGCGCCATGTTATGAAATCTATCTGAGCAATGCCGAGCAGCATGCACGGGGAAATTTCGTCATGGATATTTGTCTGCCAATCATTCCTCTATAGAAGAAAGGGAGACAATTCTGCGCCAGCCAATCGGCACATAAGTGCAACAAGAAACGAAAAATTCCGTATACAGCGTGAACATTCCTGTCCGTACGGATGTTATCGAGAAGACATAATCACAACAGAAATCATCAAACAATGGCATTTGACAATCAAAACGCTGATCTTTCATCGCTTCGCATCAAACGCACAGCAGGCAGCCACGACGCCGGCAGCGGCGCACAGACCGATGGGCCGGGAGCGCCTCGAAAAAAAACACTCTATATTTTTTCGGCACTGGGCATCATTGCGCTCATCGCGTGTGTCGTGTTCGTTTCGGGTCGAACCTCAAGAGTGGAAGTTGAAACAGGACTCGTCACGATGGCCTATCCGTCGCAGGCCAACAGTGTGCTCACGGCAAGCGGATATATCGTGGCGCAGCGCAAGGCGGCAGTCGCCTCGAAAGGCACGGGACGTCTTGAGTATCTTGGCGTGATCGAAGGCGACCGGGTAAAAAAAGGCAGCATCATCGGGCGCATCGAATCAAGCGATGTTGAAGCGGCGCTGCGTCAGGCGCAGGCGAATCTTGGCGTGGCCCGTGCGGCGGTCGATCAGGCCAATGCAGAGCTCGACGACGCCCGGACGAATTTCGATCGGCAAAAAACGCTCATTCAGACGAAATCGATTTCGCAGGCCGAATACGATATCGCACAGGCCCGCTTCAAACGCGCGCAGGCCGGCGTCTCTTCGGCCGCGGCCGGTGTGAAGTCAGCCGAAGCCGGCGTTCGTTCGGCTGAAGTCGGCGTTGAAAACACGATCATCCGCGCACCGTTCGACGGCACCGTGCTTTCGAAGAGTGCTGATGTGGGCGAGGTCATTTCGCCATTCGGTGCGTCGGCCGGTTCGCGCGGCGCGCTTGTGACACTGGCCGATATGTCGTCGCTTGAAGTCGAAGCCGATGTCTCGGAATCGAATATCGAAAAGATTCATCCCGGACAGCCCTGCGAGATCACGCTCGATGCATTTCCCGAAACGCGCTACAGGGCCGTCGTGCACAAGATCGTGCCCACGGCGGACCGGGCCAAGGCAACGGTGCTGACCAAGGTGCGATTCGAGGAACGCGACGACCGCGTGCTGCCTGAGATGCGCGCGAAGGTGAGTTTCCTGAACAAGGAGCTCGACAAGGCGGCTGCGAACGCACCTGCGAAAATCTCCGTGCCCGCATCGGCCGTTGCAACACGCGGCGATAAAAAAGTTGTCTTTGTCGTGCGCGGAGAGTCGGTTGCAGAAACACCCGTCGTACTCGGACAGCTGCTCGGAAGCGGCATCGAAGTGAAGCAGGGTGTCGCGTCCGGAGACAAAGTTGTGATCAATCCGCCGGAGACGCTTTCAGACGGCTCAAAAATTACAGTGAAGTAACATTCAATCCGCTCTCGCGCGTCGCTTCAGCGATGCAAGCGAGGACGGAACGCGGGCGGCGGATTTTTCAAAATGTTCGCATGCGCGTGCACGTACGTCAAACAACTTTCACTTCTACTCATACAAACAGACTCGCTTATGAATCAATCCATCGTGCAGGTCCGCAATGTCACCAAGATCTATAAACGTGACAATTTTGACATTCCCGTGCTGCAAAATCTTTCGATCGATGTGCCTGAAGGAGAATTCCTGGCGCTGATGGGACCCTCGGGTTCGGGCAAGACAACGCTCCTGAATCTGATCGCGGGTATCGACCGGCCCACAAGCGGATCGATCACGGTGTCAGGAACCGACATCGCCTCGCTCGGTGAATCGGCCCTGGCAAAGTGGCGCGCCAATCATGTGGGATTCATTTTCCAGTTTTACAATCTCCTGCCGGTGCTCACGGCCTACGAGAATGTTGAGCTGCCGCTGATTCTCACGAATCTGTCGAAGAAGGAAAAGCGCGAGCACGTTGAAGCGGCGTTGAGTGTGGTCGGTCTTGCCGATCGCATGCATCATTATCCGCGTCAGCTCTCGGGCGGACAGGAGCAGCGTGTGGCCATCGCACGTGCGGTGGTGACGGATCCCACGATCATCGTCGCCGATGAACCGACGGGAGACCTCGACAAGAAATCGGCCGAAGAAATTCTGATCCTGATGGACCGGCTCAACAAGGAATTCAAAAAAACGATCCTGATGGTCACGCACGACCCTCATGCGGCCGAACGCGCGCACAAGATCCAGCATCTTGAAAAAGGGGAGCTGAGCTGATTATGAAAGTCCTCAAACTCATCTTTAAGAATCTGCTGCGGCATAAGCTGCGCACGGCGCTCACGATCCTCGGTATCGCCGTGGCCGTGATGGCCTTCGGACTCTTGCGCACGGTGGTGACCGCCTGGTACTCGGGCGTTGAAGCCAGCGCGGTCAATCGTCTCGTGACGCGCCATGCGGTCTCGTTCATTCTTCCGCTCCCGATCGCGGACGAAGAGCAGATCGCCAAGGTGCCGGGAGTCACAAACATCTCGCACTTCACATGGTTTCAGGGCATCTACATCGACGAGCGCCAGTTCTTTCCGCGCATGGCAGTCGACCCCGAAAAAGTTTTTCAGATCTATCCTGAATTCCTGATCGCGCCGGATCAGCTGGAGACGTTCAAGAAGGAGCGCAATTCATGCGTGGTGGGAGAAAAAACAGCGAAGCTCTACAATCTGAAGATCGGCGACATCATGAGCATCCGCGGCGACATTTATCCCGGCCAGTGGGAATTCGTCGTGCGTGGCATCTACAAACCAAAAGACAAGACGACCGACGCAACGCAAATGTTTTTCCATTTCGCATACCTCGACGAGCGCATGCGTCAGGAAGCTCCCTCGCGCGCAGGACAGGTCGGATGGTTCGTGATGACGATTGACAATCCGAATCGCGCGCCGGAGATCTCGGCCGCGGTCGACGCGCTCTTTGCAAACTCGCGCGCCGAAACAAAGACCGAGACCGAAAAAGCGTTCCAGCAGAGTTTCGTCTCGCTCTCGGGCACGATCATCACATCGCTTCAGTTGATCTCGTACGTCATCATCGGCATCATTCTGCTCGTGCTCGCCAACACGATTGTGATGACGGCGCGCGAACGCATCCGCGAATATGCGGTGCTGAAGGTGCTCGGCTTCACGTCGTATCATATCGGCGGATTGGTCTTCGGTGAATCGCTGTTGATCGCGATTCTCGGCGGCGTGATCGGCGTTGTGCTCACATTCCCGGTCTGCGCGGGATTTGCCGAAGCGATGTCGACATTCTTCCCGCTCTTCAACGTGGAGCCGATGACGATCGTGCTTGCGATGATTTTCTCGCTGGCAGTCGGCGTGATCGCCGCGATATATCCGGCCGTGAAATCTGTCCGGACCCGAATCGTCGACGGACTCCGCCAGATCGGCTGATCGTGTCCTTGGCGCGCGCAGATGCGACGCGCGCCTCGGAATTCTGATCGATCGATGCACAGAAAAAAAGAATATTCATACACCATCAGTCATTCATTCATACGAGTATGAAAATACCACTGAATTACAGTTTTCGAAATCTTTGGACGAGGCGTCTTACCACCGCATTGACTGTGGGAGGTGTGGCGCTTGTCGTGTTCGTCTTTGCAGCCGTGCTCATGCTTGCCAACGGCCTGCACGAAACGCTCGTGAGCACGGGCACGGAAGGAAATGTCATCGTCGTGAGAAAAGGCGCGACGGCGGAGCTGATGAGCGCCGTTGGCCGCGAAACCGCCTCGATTCTCGAGACGCAGCCGGAGGTCGCCATGGGATCTGATTCGAAGCCCGTTTCTTCGAACGAACTTGTGGTGATGATCAATATGAAAAAAATCGGCAGCGGCGATATGGGCAATGTGACAGTGCGCGGAGTGACGGCCAAGGGATCGGAGCTTCGGGCGCAGGTCAAACTCGTCTCGGGTCGCATGTTCAATTTCGGTTCACGCGAAGTGATTGTGGGCAACGCCGTGCGCGAGCGCTTCGGCGGCACTGACATTGGAGACCAGATCAGGTTCGCAGGCGGTCTGTGGACCGTTGTGGGAATTTTCGACGGAGGCAAGACCGGCTTCGCGTCGGAAGTCTGGGGCGACACCGAGCAGCTCATGGCGGCATTCAACCGTCCTGTCTATTCGTCGATGCTCGTGCGTCTGAAATCGCCATCCGACTTTGGCGCGCTCAAGGCGAAGATCGAGGCCGATCCCCGCCTGCAGCAGGTCGAAATCAAGGATGAAAAGCGGTACTACGAAGAGCAGTCGGAGATGATGGCCACATTCATTCGCATTCTGGGTCTTGTCATTACTGTGATCTTCAGTTTTGGCGCGATGATCGGCGCGATGATCACGATGTATGCCGCGGTGGCCAATCGGACCACCGAAATCGGCACACTGCGCGCGCTCGGATTCCAGCGGCGAAGCGTGCTTTCGGCGTTCCTCATCGAATCGCTCCTCCTCGGAGCAGTCGGCGGCGTGCTCGGCCTCGGCATCGCGTCGCTCTTGCAGATGATCACGATCTCGACGACGAACTTCGGCACGTTCTCCGAAATCGCATTCGGCTTCGCGCTTTCTGTGCCGATCGTCGTGCAGACGATGATCTTCGCGATCGCGATGGGATTTGTTGGCGGATTCCTTCCCTCGTTCCGCGCGGCGCGTCTGAATATCATCACGGCGCTTCGTTCCTCCTGAAAAAAATTTTTTTGCCGCTTCATACACGCGCACAATATTTTTTTGCCCCGTACGTCTACCATAGATATACGGGGCTTTTTTTTCTCTTGTCATCCACGGACTACGACGGCTGTGCGCGCAGCCTACCCAAGAATCGGCCTTTTGCCAATTGATCGGGTTGCCTGCGAAATGTATTTTATTGCCGCACCGTGTATGAAAAGAGGAAAGACGAATTTCTATGATGCCCTGTTGTGATCCGGTAAAAGTGTTGCGCGTCGTCATCGCCGATGATTCGAACGTGATCCGCTGCAGATTGGCGCGGAAGATTTCGCGTCTGCGCGGCGTCATCGTGGCGCGCGAATCGGACGATGTCAGCACGACGCTCGATGCGGTTCGATCCGCCAACCCGAACGCGGTCGTGCTCGATATCCAGATGCCCGGAGGCAGCGGCATCGATGTGCTGGCCGAGATCAAGAAGGAGCGCCCGGACTGTATTGTCATCATGCTCACGAATCACGCGCTGCCGCCGTTGAAGAAAAAATGTCTCGAGCTGGGCGCGGATTATTTTTTCGACAAAACGACAGAGTTTGAAAAGGTCTCCGATGTGTTGAAACAACTATCGCTCTCGTCCGTTTAATGAATTATCGTTGTCACTTCGATATTACAATTCCAAGGACCGTTTATGAAATACGCACACTTAGTACTGCCAGTCGCAATCGCTCTGTGCCTGACAGGATCTGTTGGTGAAACACTGTACGCACAGCAAAAACTTTCGCTCACGATCGAACAGGCGTTGTCGATCGGCAATGAGAACAGCAAATCGCTTCATATGTCTTCGTTGAAAGTCCAGGCGAGCGACGCCCGATTGCGCGAGGCGAATACCGCCGCGCTTCCATCGGTGAAGGTCAACGGACTCTATACGCGCCTGAGCAAAGTCGACCCGTTCGACGTGGGCAAGTCGCTCAATCCGCTTTTTGTCGCCATCGGCGTGCCCAATCCGTCCGTTCCGACCGATATGATCGTGGATATGTATTCGGCCCGCGCTACCGTGCAGCAGCCGCTTTTTACGGGTTACAGAATCTCGGCCTCGAAAGACATCGCCGAGTATTCGGCGACAGCCGCTTCGCAGGATTATGCGAAGGACAAGAAGGAACTCGCCTACAGCATCAAGAGCGCGTACTGGTCGCTCTATAAGGCGATCGAGTTTAAAAAAGTTGTCGATGAAAATGTGGAGCAGATGCGCGCCCACACCAAGGACGCCGAGAATCTCATGGCGCAGGGCCTGGCCACGACGAACGACGTGCTGAAGGTGCAGGTGCAATTGAGCGATGCGCAGGTGCGCCAGATCGACGCCGCAAACGGCGTACTCCTTGCGACGATCGCTTTGAACAACACACTCGGATTGCCGCTTTCAACAGAGATCGCGCTTGCCTCGCCGATCGATCCGACACCACGGACAATCAACGGCGATATCGACGGCCTTGTGAAAAAAGCGTTCGCAGAACGGCCCGAGATCGCCGCGATGAACGCGCGGCTGCAGGCCGGAGAAGCGGGTGTGACGCTGGCGCGCGCCGGATGGTATCCGCAGATCGCGCTTGTGGGAAATTACACGTATTCGAATCCAAACCAGCGCATTTTCCCGCAGACGAAAAAATTCAGCGACTCGTGGGATGTGAGCCTCTCTGTGTCGTTCGATGTCTGGAACTGGGGTGCGACCGCGCATCAGACGGATCAGGCGCAGTCGATGCTGGCGCAGACATACGACGCGATGGGACAACTCAGAGACGGCATCACGCTTGAAGTGACGCAGAATTATCTGAACCAGAAGCAGTCGATCGAACGCATCAGCGTGGCCCGCAAAGGCGTCCAGCAGGCCGAGGAAAATTATCGCATCACGGATGAAAAATTCAAGAAGGGACTCTCGCTGAACTCCGATCTGCTCGATGCCGAAGTGGCGCTGCTTCAGGCGCGCATCAATTATACGCAGTCGCTTGTCGACTATGAGCTGGCCGAGGCACGACTTGAAAAGGCGATCGGCGAATAAACGAGTCATACTGAACAATGTTTTGATACACGCTATTCACACTGCATCACAATACACTTGAGGACACAGACCATGAAACAATTGAAAATTATCGGCATTGCGGCTGTCGCATTCATCGCAGTGATCGCACTGTTGCTTCACAACAGGGCCCAGAGCTCGGCATCGGTCGTCAACAATATTTCGACAAAATACGCCGTCACTGTCGTCACTGCCGGCACGCAGGATCTTTCGGAAACCGTATCGCTCACCGGCCTGATCGCCGCCAACAGCGATGTCGCCGTTGTCTCCGAAACACAGGGACGCGTCACGGCGATTTACTCCAATGTCGGAGACGTGAAGCAGGCAGGCGCGGCCTTGGTGCAGGTGGACGATGAGTTGAAGAAAGCGGCGTTCGCCGCAGCCGAAGTGAACTACGAGAAGGCGAAGAAGGATCTGGAGCGTTATGAGTCGCTCTATAAGGATCACACGATCACAGATTCGCAGATCGAACAAAGCCGCCTGGGCGCCAAGTCGGCCGAGACACAGTACATCGTCGCGCGCCGCCAGTACCGCGATACGAAGATCACCACGCCGATCACGGGCGTTGTCACATCGCGCACTGTTGAAGTCGGCACGATGGTCAATCCTGGCACCGTCATCGGCAACGTCGTCGATATCTCGCGCTTGAAAGTGAAACTCAACGTCGCGGAAGCCGACGCCTTCAAACTCAAAACAGGCGCCGCGGTGAAAGTGACGACCGACATTTATCCCGGCACGACGTTCGAAGGCAGGATCGCTTCGATCTCCGCCAAGGGTGACGAAGCGCATACGTATCCCGTTGAAGTGACGCTCTCGAACAGCTCGACGCATCCGCTGAAATCCGGCATGTTCGCCCGCATTGAATTCGGACGTTCGTCGAATGCCAAGGGCATCGTGATTCCGCGCGATGCGATCATCGGCAGCGTGAAAAATGCGCAGGTGTACGTCGTCGAGAACGATCTGGCGAAGCTCCGATCGGTCGTCGTGCGCGAGCAGGTCGGCACGAATGTCGAGCTTGCTTCAGGCGTGAATGCCGGAGCGCGCGTTGTCGTCAACGGCCAGAACAATCTCAAGGACAATGTGCCGGTGACCGTGATATCCAAATAATCAAACACGAGAGATTCCATGACAATTTCAGAATTATCAATTAAACGGCCGACGCTTGTTGTCGTTATCTTTGCGGTGATCACGGTTCTGGGGCTCTTCAGCTATTCGCAGCTCAATTACGAGCTGCTGCCGAAGATCACGCCTCCTGTCATCACGATCCAGACGATTTATCCCGGCGCCTCGCCGTATGAAGTCGAGTCGTCGATTTCAAAGAAGATCGAAGATGCCGTCTCGGGCATCGACAAGATCAGCGCCGTGCGCGCCACGTCGTTCGAAGGCGTGTCGTTCGTCATGGTCGAGTTCGAACAGTCGGCCAAGATCGATGTCGTGTTGCAGGATGCGCAACGCAAAGTAGGCGAGATCACGGCGACGCTTCCCTCATCGGCCAAACCGCCGACGCTTTCGAAGATCGCGCTCGACGAAACGCCCGTGCTCAGAATTGGCGTGACGAGCCGCATGCCGTCGCGTGAATTCTATCAGTTCCTGAAGGACCGCGTGCAGCCTCGCTTGTCGAAGCTTGCAGGCGTGGCGCAGATCGCGCTTTCGGGCGGTGAAGAACGCGAAATCAAGATCAACCTCGACGGCCAGAAACTCCGCTCCTACGGACTTTCAGTGCTGCAGGTGACGCAGGCGATCAAGAACGGCAACCTCGATTTTCCCACAGGCAAGGTGAAGGACTCCGATTACCAGTTCATCGTGCGCGTGGCAGGCAAGATTTCGTCGATCGACCAGCTTAAAACATTAAGTGTCGGTCGCTCGAAGCAGGGCGGCGATATCCGTCTTGAAGACGTGGCAGAGGTGCAGGACGGCTCGAAGGAATTTACGCAAATGAGCCGCGTGGACGGCGTGACTTCAGTCGGCATCCTCGCGCTCAAACAGTCCGATGCGAACGCGGTGGAAGTGAGCCGCATTCTCCGCGCGGAACTGAAAAAGATACAGGATGAGTACCAGAATATCGGTATCGTCTTCGATGTGGCGCAGGATTCCTCAACGTTCACAATCGACGCCGCCACGGCGGTCAAAGAGGATCTCATGCTCGCCATCGTGCTTGTGGCGATCGTGATGCTCTTGTTCCTGCACAGTATCCGCAATTCGCTCATCGTGATGATCGCCATTCCGGCGTCGCTCATCTCGACATTTATCGTGATGTACACGCTGGGCTTTTCGCTGAATCTGATGACGCTGCTTGCGATGAGTCTCGTGATCGGCATCCTGGTCGACGACTCGATCGTCGTGCTTGAAAACATTTACCGCCATCTTGAAATGGGCAAGGAGCAGCGCGAGGCTGCGCTGGCAGGACGAAATGAGATCGGCTTTGCCGCGCTCTCGATCACGATGGTCGACGTTGTGGTGTTCCTTCCCCTGTCGCTCGTGTCG
>DATGXR010000534.1:0-2765 GCA_035298825.1 Bacteroidota bacterium | reverse complement strand
ATTCGCGTTGATGATGATCTCAATCGAGCTCCGGCCAAGCGCGTGAAAAACCGGAAGCACGATCGCGCCCGTGTAGCCGAAGATTTGTGTGATGCCAAGATCCTCGAGACTCTTGACCATGATTTCAGCGCCGTTCATTGTATTCACGATTCCAGATCCTTCAACTGATTAATTGATCGCTCCTGTGAATCCTGCCCTTCGCTCTCTGTTGCGAGCGCGCGTGCCTGCGTCATTCCCCGCGCGCGCATGCACATTGTGCATGCATTCAATAATATCGTTTCCCACTTCGATGGAATCAAGTTTAAAAAATTGTTTCCGCACAACGGGCATTGCATCATTATCCTCTTATTCAGTATCTTCTTCATCAAAGCACCGTCGCTCTTCACGCATCAGGAGCATGGTGCCGGAAAAAGAGTTCGTCCATCCATTTGCTTTTTGTTCAGGAAAGGTCTCCACATCAATGAAAACATTATTCGACAAATCAGTCTCGGGCGAGATCCTTGGACGCATCAATTGCCTGCAGCCCGAAGGCAAGCGGCTGTGGGGGAAAATGACCGTGCCGCAAATGCTGGCCCACTGTTCAATCGCGATGGAAATGGCGAACGGATCAAAGGTCCCGCCGCGCACAGTGCTCGGATTATTGATCGGGCGGTTGATCAAACCCTCGGTGCTCGGCGAAAAGCCATTACCCCGTAACTCGCCCACCGACAAGACGTTCATCATCTCTGATACGCGCGAATTCACACGCGAGCAACAACGGCTTGTACAATTGGTGAAAGAGTTCGCCGAGGGCGGTGAATCGAAGTGCACGCGGCACATCCATGCCTTCTTCGGTCCCCTCACGCCGGGCGAATGGGGCATTCTCACATACAAGCATCTCGACCATCACCTGCGGCAGTTCGGAGTGTAACTGGGGGTGCGCGTTTTATACTGAATGACAACTATTCGTCCATCGATGCGGTCGGTCCGGATCCGATGACCACGCGCAGCAGTGTCGGCAGCACGACAAGCAGCAGCGGTAGCGCCACAATCAATCCGCCGATGATCGCGATCGCAAGCGGCTGGTGCATCTGCGCGCCTGTTCCCACTCCGAGCGCAAGGGGCACAAGTGCGGTGATGGCTCCGAGCGCCGTCATGAGTTTTGGCCGAAGCCGCGTGGAAATTGCATAGGCGATCGCATCGTCGCGCTTCGCATTGCCGGATCTCATCGATTCATCGAATTGAAGATACGTGAAAATCGCATTCTCGCCGATGATGCCGATGATCATGATGATCCCTGTATAACTTCCGACATTCAACGGCGTCCCGGTCACATAGAGCGCGGCCACGCATCCGCCGATGCCGAGAATCGCGATTGCCATGATGGCAAGCGCCACGCGGATTTTCCTGAAGAGAAACAGGATCACCGTGAACACGAGCACCACCGCCAGGAGCAGAATGGTCAGCAGCTCTTTGAACGCCTGCTGCTGCTCGGCATAGGAACCGCCGTAGACGATCTGGTATCCGGACGGCAGATGGATCGTCGAGGAGATTTTCTTGCGCAATTCGTCGAGCGTGCTGCCAAGATCACGATTGTTCAATCGCGCCGTCACACTGACCATCTGCTGCAGATTCTCCCGCTCGATTTCCGCCACACCGGCCTTGATGCCGAACTCCGCAAATTCACCGATCGGCTTCAACCGTCCGTCCGGCAAAAAAAGCGACGTGTGCCGCAAGTCAAGCATCGATTGATGCGTCGATCGCTCGATCATCCGGATATTGACAAGCCGCGTTGTCTCAAGAATGGAACCGACTGACGCTCCTTCGATCTTTGTCTGCATCTGGAATTGAAAATCCTGCGGAGAGAGCTGATAGCGGCCAAGTGCCTCGACATTCGGACGATAGGTGAGCTCGGGCCCTGCAATGACGATGCCGTTGAACACATCGGCCGTGCCTGCTGTCTGTTCAACGACCCCTGCCGTCTCTTCGGCAAGCCTGTAGAGTGTTTGCGCGTCGCTGCCGAATATTTTCACATCGACTGGCTGAACGGAACTCATCAGATCACCGAGCATATCCATGACCACTTGTCCGAAATCAACGCGCAGCGAGGGCAGAGCCGCTTCAATGCGTTTGCGGATCTCATCGGAAACCTCCTCCGTCTTTTTCTTCCGATTTTTCTTCAACTGGATCAGGTAATCGCCCCGGTTCGGCTCGGTGATGAAAAATCCCATCTGCGTGCCGGTCCGTCGCGAAAACGATTCCACTTCCGGCGTCTCACCGAGCACGCGGTCCACATAGGCAAGCATCGCATCGGTATCCTCAAGCGAGGTGCCGGCCGGACTCGAAAAGTCAAGCACGATCGATCCTTCATCCATCTCCGGCAAAAATCCAGATGGCAGTCTTGGCAGGAGCACTGCGGTAACGATGATGATCGCCGCCGCGCAACCGATGGCGATTGCGGGTTTGCCGATGACTGTATACACCCACGTGCGCCGGCGCACATGTTTCGACGTCGATTGGATCTCGTGCATGCCCGGCGAGAACAGAAGATAGAGCGCCGGCAGACAAATCCATGTCACAAAAAAGGAACACACGAGCGTGATGATCATCGTGTCCGTAAGCACCCTGAAATACGCGCCGGCCACGCCGCTCATCAACGCAAAGGGAAGGAAGATCACGATGGTGCTAAGCGACGAGCCGACCATGGCTGGAAACAGGTACCGGATCGCCTTCGAGACGAGCTCGCGCGTGTGCACATCGGGGAATTCTTCGTGCGTGCGATGGAT
>DATGXR010000533.1:0-2631 GCA_035298825.1 Bacteroidota bacterium | reverse complement strand
ACAGGTGTCCCGACAATATGGGATGCCGACAGTGTGACACTCGTTGCGAAACAGGTCGTTGTGACATCGAAGGCTGTGTTTGCGGCATCGAAAAGTACGATCGATTTCGGAGCGGTGACCGCAGGAACGCTCGGTAAAAACACGGTGAGCATCTCGAACAAGGGCACTGACACGCTGAAAGTGTCGGCGATTTCGTCAACGAACTCGCTCTTTACATTTTCGCCTGCGACCATGGCGATCGCTCCGTCTGACAGCGCGGTGCTATCCGTCACATTTACACCAGTCGACACAGCGAGCCAGACCGGCCGTCTGCTGTTCACCAATAACGGCGCCCGCGCAACCGACACTGTTCTTGTCAAAGGCAAAGGCCTTGCCCGGCCCGCATCGCTTCCGATTGTGACAAATGGAAGTTTCGAAGCGTCCCCCGTCGGTGTTGTGACCGGCACGGGTATTCCTGGTTGGCTTATTCAGGTTGCCGATGCAGCTACTCCGGCACCGGTATTTGAAATCGTCAGCGATACGGTGCAGCAGGGATCACGCGCGCTGAAAGTGACCGTGGGCGGTATCGGTTCAAATCCCTGGGATGTCCAGCTTGTTGCCGACAGCCTTGCGGTCAAACCCGGATCCAAATATCTCTACTCCGTGTGGGCGAAAGCCGACAGAGCGGGCGCTCAAGTGAATTTTACGGTCGGGAATTATTCCTATTCAGAATATAATGTGATCCGGCCTGCGACGCTGACGACGCAGTGGCAGAATTATACGATGCAGTTCACAGTGACTGACAATCAGACATTCATTCGCGGACCGATTCATTTCGGCTTGTCGGCAACATCGGGACGAGTGATCTATATCGATAATATGAGAATCACCGACGTGAATGCGGGCAAGGTTCCGGTTGTTGTCGAAGCGGAATCCGGAAAACGCGGCTCGAGCTATCCCGTGCTTTCCGATGCCGGCGTGACGTATGTGAGCCCGAGCTCGACGAATTCCAATCTCACCGCTCCGGCAGATACGAGCCGCATCATCACCTATCAGGTCACGTTCCCCGATTCCGGAAGCTACAATCTCTTTGCGCGCGTCCGCGTGGGATCCGGCGCATACAACGACGACAGCTTCTTCTACGGCCACGGATTCGGCGCCAAGAGCGATACCGCAGCCTCCGACTGGTACATGGTCAACGGCCTGGCCGCTGCTGGCTTCTCCGATCCCGCAGCCTATGTCGACGGACCGGGAACGATCGGCAGCAGCGTGTGGAAGTGGATCAACCTGACAAAGAATCTCTTCCCGAGCAAGACCGATTCGTTCTACGTGGGTCCCGACAATTTGACAAAGACGTTCCAGATTGCCGGCCGCGAAGACGGATTGGATATCGACAAACTCGCATTCGGCAAAACGTGGCTGTATTTCACGGTGAAAAATCTTGACAGCGTGCAAGCCGGTGTAGCGTCGATGCTTCCCATCGACTCGAGCGCCTATTGGAAGGGTCCCGCGTTGGCCACCGGCATGTCGAAGTTCCTCGGCAACGCACAGGATGGCGGCGATGCGATGTATGCGAAATATTGGAACCAGATCACTCCGGGCAACGCCGGCAAGTGGGGTTCGATCGCCGGCTCGGCCGATTCGTCGACATGGAATTGGAAGTCGCTCGATGCCACATACAATTTCGCCAAAGCAAACAACTTGCTCTTCAAGGATCATTGCTTGGTGTGGGGCCAGCAGCAGCCGGCATGGATCACCGCTGCCGGTATGGATTCCGCCAAACAGAACCGGGCGGTCGAACAATGGATTCGTATGGTCGGCCAGCGGTATCCTGCCATCGATATGATCGACGTGGTGAATGAACCGCTTATCAACCATAATCCGGCACAATACCGGCCCGCATTGGGCGGCATGGGTGTAACGGGATGGGATTGGGTCATCTGGGCATTCCAGAAGGCACGCCAGTATTTGCCCAAAACCAAGTTGCTGTTGAACGACTACGGCATTATCAATGACAATTCTTCCACCACGGCGTATCTTGGAATTATCAATTTGCTGAAGGCGAGAAACCTGATCGACGGCATCGGCGTCCAGGGCCATCGCTTTGAGCTCGATAAAGCCGATACGACGACGCTGAAGAACAATTTGGACAGACTCGCCGCAACAGGTTTGCCGATCTATATTTCGGAATTCGACCTGGGCAACTACGACGACTCGGGCACACCCGACGACGCATTGCAGCTGGCGCTGTACAAGAAAGTCTTCCCCATTTTGTGGAAGCATCCCGGCGTCAAAGGCATCACGCTCTGGGGATATGTTGAAGGCCAAATGTGGCAGAAGACGGCGTATATCGTGAACGCCGACGGCACGGGAAGACCGGCCTTCAAATGGCTGGCCGATTATATCAAAAACAATCCGACCGGTGTGACCGTGCAGGCCTCCGGCATTCCATCGCAGTACGCCTTGGAACAGAACTATCCCAATCCGTTCAACCCGACGACGACGATCAGATATGCGATCTCGAAATCTTCTCAGGTCACGTTGAAGGTCTTCGATATGTTGGGCAGGGAAGTGGAGACGCTGGTCAATACAATCCAGGTGCCTGGACAGTATGCTGTCACGTTCAATGCGCAGCGCCTGTCAAGCGGAATG
>DATGXR010000532.1:0-3011 GCA_035298825.1 Bacteroidota bacterium | reverse complement strand
TCGTACGTGCCGGGCAGAAGTTCGATCACTGCCTGCTTCGTTCGGTGTGATGTGACGGCTGAAGAAGCGGAACGGAGCTCGTTCACACGTGAGACGGCGCGTGTGAGCGTGGCCAATGGCGCGCTTGAGTCAATGCCGGATGATGCGTCGCTTCCGCGCGGTGAAACAAACAGGTGCTGTGAAAAAAGCGCCATGTGTGCTGTCGTGACCAATACGATCAACACGGCTGCTGCATGCGCGGATATTGTCATGGCGATTGGTCCCTTTTTGTCGGAAGGCTGGAAAAAACCGCAGTGGAAGGATGTATCGACATACTCAGTGTAAGTCGATTTTGTGAGAAAGTCAAAACGCGTGCAATGGTTTGATTCTCGTTTCTAAACTCTCTATATTCAACAATTAGATTTACGCCTTCTTTCTTTTTTACAGTCTCACTCCATTCATTTTCGTTTAAGGAGATACGTCATATGAAACGGATACTGCTTCCCCTTCTTGTTGGTTCACTGCTGTGTTTCTCGTTTCAGGCAGAAGCGCAGTTGAAAAAGCGCATCGCCATTTCCCGTTTTGAAGACCGAAGCGGACACGGCTATCACGGCATCGGCCAGGGCGTCGCCGACATGCTTGCCACCGTCCTTGTCAAATCGGGCAAGTTCATGGTGATGGAACGCCAGGAGCTGGACAATGTGATCGCCGAACAGAAACTCGGTGAAAGCGGACTCGTGACGGCGGAAACCGCGCCGAAAGTGGGGAAACTGCTCGGAGTCGAGCTGCTCGTGGTGGGCTCGATCAGCGAATTCGGCACGAAGGAAAATAAAATCGGAGGAGGCGTTTCGCTCTTCGGCGGCGGCATCTCGCGCAAGACGGCGCGCGCCGTGGTCGACATCCGCCTCGTGAATACGACAACAGGCGAGATCATCGCAACAGCCACAGAAGAAGGAAGCGAATCATCGACCGGCGTGAGCGTGCGCTACAGCGATCTCGACTTCAACGATCATAACAGCTGGGACGATACCGATATCGGCAAGGCGACGCGTCAGGCAGTCGACGGCTGCGCTGAACTCATCACCGAAAATCTCGAAAAGCTTCCGTGGATGGGACGCATCCTGAAAGTGAATCCGGATGGCACGCTTCTGATGAAACCCGGCAGCGAAGGCGCCGTAAAAGTGGGAATGGAATTTGACATCCTCCGCGCCGGCGAAGACGTGAAAGATCCCGATACAGGTCTCTCGCTCGGAGCAGAAGAAACGAAGATCGGTACGATCAAAGTCATCGAAGACGCCCTGAGAGGCAAAGCGGCCAAGGCAAAGATCGTTACGGGCAAGGACGTCAAGAATACGGATATCCTTCGCGAAGCGAAGTAAGGCTCGGGATCGCTTCTTCGGTCACACACACATCATTTTTTAGTTGACGCACACATGGCGAACGACGTCGTTCTGCGCACGGAAAAACTTGGAAAACGCTTCGGACATCGCTGGGCAGCCAGCGATATCAATCTTGAAGTGCGGCGCGGCGACGTCTTCGGCTTTCTGGGCCCGAACGGCGCCGGCAAATCGACGACGATACGCATGGTGCTCTCATTGATCGCGCCCAGTACGGGCTCGGTCGAACTCTTCGGACACTCGCTGTCAAAGAAGCGCGAACTTGCCCTGGCCCGCGTCGCCGGCATCGTCGAAAAACCCGACTTCTATCTCTACTTATCAGCTTACCGCAATATGCAGATCGCAGGCCAGCTCACGCTCGGCACGAATCCGGACAAGAAACGGATCCTGGCCGAGCTCGAGCAAGTCGGCCTCGGCGATCGGGCATTCGATCGGGTCAAGACGTTTTCCCATGGCATGAAACAACGGCTCGGCATCGCACAGGCACTGCTGTGTTCGCCGGAGCTCATTATGCTCGATGAGCCGACAAACGGGCTCGATCCCCAGGGCATGAAGGAAGTGCGCGAACTCATCCGCATCCTGACACACGAGCGCGGCATCACCGTGTTTCTTTCATCCCATCTGTTGAACGAGGTCGAGCAGGTCGCCACACGCATGGCGATCATCAACAAAGGCACGATGATCATACAGGGCTCGGTCGAGGATCTGCTCAAGACGCAAGCCAAACGCGTCGAGCTGCACGTCGAGCCGCTCGAGCGCTCGCTTGAAGTGATCGCGCGCTTTCTGCCGGCCGACTCGATCCAGACGCTCGGCCAAACGATTTCCCTTTCGGTCGACACACACCAGATCCCGCAGATCGCCTCGGCGCTTGTGCAGGAAGGCTGCTCGATCTATTCAATCGAACCGAAACGTTCGCTCGAGGAATTTTTTCTCACCGTCACAGAGTCCGCCATCGAGGAGGGGAAATAACATCGTGCTTTCACTCCTCTACAACGAATGCATCAAAACGTTCGCCAAATGGCGCACCTATATCGGATTCATCGCCGTGGCGATTCTCATACCCATCGTGATGATCCTCATGAGTCTTGAAGGCGCGCACATGGTCGAACGCCAGACGCGTTCGCTGTCGAACGACTTTTTCATCACGGGCAATCTGTTTAACGGCTGGCTCATCGCACAAATCATCATGAACGGCCTCTGGGTCCATGTGCCGGCATTGATCAGCCTGGTGGCCGGAGATCAGCTCTCGGGCGAAGCCACAGGCGGCACGTTCCGGTTGATCCTGATCCGTCCCGTCTCGCGCATCACGATTTTGAATGCGAAGTATCTTGTCACGCTTTTTTACACGAAGCTGCTCGTGCTCTCGATCGCCATATTGAGCCTCGGTCTCGGACTTGCGCTCTTTGGAAGCGGAGACCTGATCGCCTTCGATCGCGATACGATTACGATCCTGCCCGAGAGCCAGCTCTGGCTCCGCTTTGCGCTTGCCTATGCGCTTGCGATCATTTCGATGTGGACCATCGCCTCGCTTGCATTTTTCATCTCCTCGTTCGTCGAAAATGCGATCGGTCCGATCATCACAACAATGACCGTGATCATCATCTTTTTGATCATCTCGAACCTCCCTGTCGAATC
>DATGXR010000531.1:0-7850 GCA_035298825.1 Bacteroidota bacterium | reverse complement strand
TCGGCGTCTTCATAAAAAACAAGGCTAAGGCTGTCTCTCCTTTGTGCGACACGGCGGTGCTCTATGTCACGCATGATCCGTCGCTGCGGACAAAAACATACGATATCGTGGTCGGGACAGAAGAGGACATCCCGACTGTCCGCGTCTATTTCGCCCTGCCGAAGGTTCCCGTTGTCGCCGGTTTTTTTTATAATTTCCGCTTCTGGATCGGATATTATAAGGGGTGGAAAGTTGTCAAGCGCACATGGGGTACACCGGATCTTCTTCACGCAAACGTCATCGAACGGGCGGGATTTGTTGCGCTTGCAATAAAATATCTGAAAGGCATTGAATTCGTCGTCACCGAACATTCGACACCCGACGTCGCGTACCTTAAGGGTGACACACAGTCGACGAAATTTCCTTTTAAGACAATTAAAAAATTCATTTACAGCAAGAGCCGCATCTCGAATGTCGATTCGTTGCCATCGCTCGAGTTTCTGCGCAAAGTGGGAATCGAGGGCAACATTTGTGTTGTGCCGAATGTCGTTTCAATCGACGAACGTTATATTTCAGCGAAAAATCGGCCGCACGAGACGTTCATCGCCTCACATATCTCCATTCTCAATGAACGGAAAAATGTCGCCGATATCATTCGGGTTTTCGCCCGGCTCTATCACGACCACAGCAAGCACAAGATCGAGTTGCATATTATCGGAGATGGCGTCCAACGGAAGCAGCTCGAAGAACTTGCTCGCACACTGAATGTCCACACGACATGCGTGTTCTTTCACGGCTTCGTCACACAGGAGGAAAAGCTCAGGTTGCTGACACAGTCCG
This sequence comes from Bacteroidota bacterium, assembly GCA_035298825.1. Lineage (GTDB taxonomy): Bacteria > Bacteroidota > Ignavibacteria > UBA10030 > UBA8401 > CAISDA01. The sequence continues at coordinate 7,031 of DATGXR010000531.1, read as the reverse complement.
ATGTTCACATCCTGAACAGTGATGAGGAAGGATTTTCTGTCGTGACAGCCGAAGCCATCTCATACGGTGTGCCAGTGATCGCAACCAAATGCGGGGGACCCGAAGATTTCGTCACACCCGAAACCGGCATCCTGATCGAACGTCGGAATCCCGATGCCTTATGCACTGCGCTGTTATCGATGATCGAGAGAAGCGTATCATTTTCACCCACGGCGCTCCAGGCGTACGGTCGCGCCCGATTCAGTCCCGAAGCGGTCGGCTCGATGACATATGCGATGTACGAATCGGCGATCACGCGATGGCATGCCGGCAACACGCATCACACGATACACATCGAACCCTCCTGGCGTGTCCTCGATGTGGGAAGCGGACATCAACCCAACCGCAGGGCAAATGTGATTCTTGAGAAATATATGCAAGGGACGATTCATAGAACCACGCAGAAGGCGGTGGTTCCCGACGACAAACAATTGATCATCGGTGACGCTCTCGTAATGCCGTTCCATGATCATGCGTTCGATTTTTCAATCGCTTCGCATATTGCCGAACATGTGGATGATCCCGTGCGATTCTGTGCCGAATTATCGCGCACCGCGCAGAGCGGTTACATAGAAACACCGGGTCCGCTGACTGAATATCTTATGCCTACCATGTCGCACAGATGGATCGTCTCTCGACAAAAAGGCGGACTCCATTTCCGTACGAATACGGTCACAAAATCCGCCTGGCAGCCCTTTTTCAGATTTTTCTACTTAAACAGGGACGGATACGTCGATTCGACACTGAGGAGCACGAATCCAATCGTCAAAATTGCTAACACAATTTTACTCGTTTGCTGGAATTTCATTCCATATGCGTATACACGCATCGAGTGGAAAGGACAGATCCGCTGCACTGTAGAAAAGTGAAGATCAGACACAATCGTATACGCCGTTGGTAAAGAGAATCCGATTGTGGAAATTAATGCACAGCGTTTGTCATTTCATCAATGAGAAACGCTTCGTTGCTGCATAGTGTCTCGGAATACCCTGGTGCATTCCTGATGCAGAAATTTATTTCATCAAGACCATCATTTTTGATTCAGTATACACTTCGCTTCCTTGGAAAGCGACCATGCGATAATAATAGACACCGCTTGAAAGGTGACTACCGTCGAATGAAATGGCATAGGATCCCATAGGCATCTCAGTATCGAGAATCACCGCCGTTTCTTTGCCTGCCACATCATAAAGCTTGATCGAGACAGCACCAGTTTGACGCAGGGAAAAATGGATTGTTGTCGACGGATTAAACGGATTTGGAAAATTTTGCATCAATCGACATTCAGCAGGTATACTGAGTGGAGTCATCGCTCTTTCTGTGACCCCCTCATTTAATTTGGTGACAAAGACTCCTGGTGTCGATAACTGTATCGGTCCAAAATCGGCATTGGCATCCACTTTGCCTGTCATCCAAAAAGATCCCTTTGTATCCATCGTGATTGCCTTGGATTCATCGGAGGCAGACCCGCCTGCACTCTTGATCCACACGCAACTACCCTTCAAATTATATTTGGCGATAAAAGCATCATAGCTGCCGGCTATGCTGGCTCCAATTGTTTGGTTACCGAAATCCACATCCCCACGAAATTTCCCAGTCACATAACTATTCCCCTGACCATCGACAGCAACACCATTCCCTACGGTTCCATTCGTTCCGATATTAAGAGCCCATTGACATGCACCATCCTGATCATATCTGGCGATAAATCCGCCGTTCGAAGGTATGACAACTTGGTCAAATATTGTCGGTGCCAGATGGTATCCGGTGATGGTGCTCATCCCATCCCCATCGGTTGAGATGGCATTCGCCATGTTGTATGAAATTCCCTGCGCCTGCTTTGCCCAGACACAGTTCCCCATCCCATTATACTTTGCGATGAATATTTCTCTCGGAGCTATACTGGTCAACGTATAGGTCCCAAACTGAGCCGAGTCACTGAAGTATCCGGTAATATAACTGTTGCCATATTTATCAGTGGAGATTCCCCGGCATTCTTCGATGCCAACGCCACCGCCATGGTTCACCCAGAGACAATTTCCAAGCGAATCATATCGTGCCACAAATACATCTCTGTCTCCATTTGTTGAAATTTGATGATTGCCAAAGACAGCTGTCCCCTGAAAATTCCCCGTTAAAAAGATATCGCCATTTGCATTTACGGCAACAGCCTCTCCCCAGTCGTCACTTGGTCCTCCTGCATCGAGAAGCCATTGACACTCTCCATTCGTGTCGTACTTCGCAAGAAACACATCATAGCTTCCAAATCCGGAGATCGATTTCGAACCAAATGTAGCGTTGCTGAGACAATATCCTGTCACGTAGCAATTTCCCATCGCATCAACAGCGATTCCGCCACTATATTCATCCCCATTACCGCCTCCGTGTTGAGCCCAGAGAAGGTTGCCTGCTGCATCAAATTTTGCAACAAATATATCCATCCCGCCCGCACTTATCAGTTCGAACTGACCAAGTTTCATCTTAGCATAATAAGTCCCGGTGACATATGAATTCCCCCTTGCATCTACAGCAATGCCGTTACCTGAATAACCGCCGATTCCGCGTACCCAATCAAACACTTGAGCTTGCAGTGAGACAGCATAAAGGATATAACAGAGAAACCAAATTACATACACTCTCACTCGATTCATATATTTTCCCTTACACATTAATGTGGACAAAAAAAGACACAGTAGATGTTTTTGAAGCATTTACTGTGTCATTATTTGCATTCAACAAAAGGAAAAAACCTAGATCCTGCTGCTGCCAGCGCAATATCACAATAGAAGCGGAAGAATCACTTACGAAAAGATAATAAAGTTTGCTATTTCGCAAATTTCGCAATCGTCTCCACAACATATGCGATCTGTTCCTGCGTCAGCTCGGGATAGATCGGCACGGCGATCGTGTCGGCGGCCGCAGTGTTCGAATGCGGATACTCGGCATCGAGTGGATGCAGATACGCAAAGCATTCCTGGCGATGAAACGGCACGGGATAATAAATCTCATTGCCGATGCCCGAATCGCTTAAGAACTGGCGCAGCGCGTCGCGGCGCTGGACGCGAATCACGTATTGATTGAAGATGTGATAATTCACCACACCCGCATCCTGATAGACAGCCTTCGGAACTAATACGCGATTCTTCTCGTCGAACGATTGCCTTCCCGGCTCCTGCGCAAGGCCCTGCTCACAGAAGAGTCGCGTGTAAAGCGCGGCATTCTCCCTCCGCTTTGCACTCCAGCTGTCAAGATGCGGAAGCTTCACATTCAACACGGCCGCCTGAATGGCATCGATCCTGAAATTCCCGCCGATCGTCTTGTGATAGTATTTCGGCTTTCCTCCGTGCACGCGCATGATGTGCAGCCGCTCGGCAAGCGTGTCGTCGTTCGTGACGACAAGTCCGCCGTCTCCGAAGCAGCCAAGGTTTTTCGACGGGAAGAAGGAATAACATCCGATTGTACCGATCGTGCCGACTTTGCGCCCGTCCTTGTACTGGACGCCGATGGCCTGAGCGCCGTCTTCGACGACAGCAAGCGAGTGCTTCTTGGCGATCGCCATGATTTCATCCATCGCTGCCGACTGGCCGTAGAGATGCACCGGGATGATCGCTTTTGTCTTCGGTGTGATCTTGCGCTCGATATCTACGGGCGCGATGTTGAACGTAACGGGATCGATATCGCAGAAGACCGGCACGGCGTTCATCCGAGCGACGACGCCTGCTGTGGCGAAGAACGAGAACGTCGGAACGATCACCTCATCGCCGGGTTTGATGTCGAGCGCCATGAGCGCGATCAACAGCGCATCTGTCCCGCTTGAAACGCCGATGACGTGCTTGACGCCGAGATATGCAGCGAGTGATTTCTCGAGACGATCGACCTCGGGTCCGAGAATAAAATATTGCGATTCCATCACGCTTATCACTGCAGCGTCCACTTCAGACTTGATCGTGGCATACTGCGCCTTGAGATCCAACAGTGGGACTTTCATCATAATGATTCCACCTCCTTCACGCATCCGTTGATGAGTTGATATCGTTTCTTCGACTTTTCACACACTGCAAAGCCGTCCTTATCGAACACGAGCCGCTTGCCGGCTTCAGAGACCCAGCCGATCACGCGGGCCGGATTGCCGACCACAAGCGCGAAGTCCGGCACATCCTTCGTCACCACGGCGCCCGCGCCCACCAGTGCCGCCTTCCCGATCGTGTGGCCGCAGACGATCGTCGAATTCGCGCCGAGCGAGGCGCCTTCCTTCACGAGCGTCTTGATATAAAACTCCGCCCCGACCTGCGGGTATTTGCACCGCGGATCGAGGATGTTCGTGAACACCATCGATGGTCCGCAAAAAACATAATCCTCCAACTCGACACCCTCATAGACAGAAACATTATTCTGGATCTTCACGTAGTTGCCGATTGTGACATTGTTGGCAACGTTCACATTCTGGCCGATCACGCAGTTGCGGCCAATCTTCGCGCCCGACTGCACGTGCGAGAAATGCCAGATCTTCGTGCCGTCGCCGATCTCCACATTGGCGTCAACGACGGCATACTGATTGACGTGGAATTTTTTTTCAACGGTCTGTTCACTCATGACGCAATCTCCTTTGGGCAAGTTCCAATACTTCAAGCACCGACAGGGCGTGCGCTCCGTCGGTCAACGTTGGTTTGTTTGCTCGGACACATTCGTAGAAATGACGATGTTCTTCGGCAAGCGGTTGAGCCGCGTCAAACGGCACGGCCTCGTAATCACCCTCGAACTTTTGCAGCGTTCCCTCGACGCGCTCGAATCCTTTCGGATAGAATTTCAGCTTCTCATCCTTCGCGCTGTCTTCAAAGACGATCATCCCCCGATCGCCGATCACCACCAGGCGCTGTTCCTTGAACGGATGCAGCCAGCTCACATAGATGTGCGCATGGACATTGCCCGGATATTCGAGAATGGTGAGCGTCGTATCCTCGATATTCTTTTGGAGGAAGGCAGCGCCCGTGGCTTCAACGCGGATCGGATCGGCTTCGGTCAGATGCTGAATCACTGAAATGTCGTGCGGCGCGAAGCTCCACAGAATATTTTCCTCGCTGCGGATCGTGCCGAGATTCAAGCGGTTAGAGTAAATGTATTGCAGACGCCCAATCACTCCTTCGCGCACCATCGCTTTCAGTTTCACGACGGCGGGATGAAACAACAGCACATGTCCGACCATCAGCTGCCGGTTACAGCGTGCCGCGATTTCGATGAGCTCCCTGGCCTCGCCTGCCACGAGCGTGATGGGCTTTTCAACAAGCACATGCTTTCCGCGTTCGAGACAACGCTTGGCAATCGCATAGTGCGTTTCGGCCGGTGTCGCAACGATGACACCCGGAATGTTCGCGTCTGCAAGGATCGATTCAAGATCGGTCGTAAAGCCGATGGCGGATGAAACCGCCGCCACTTTTGAACGCGCCGCCTCGTTCGCATCGCAGACGATCACATGGTCACTTCCTAACAACTGATGCGCGGTTCGGACATGATTGATGCCCCAGCGTCCCGAACCGATGACTGCAATATTCAGATTTGTATCCTCCACCGCACCCCCCTTCTGCGTTCGTTGTGTAAGTTAGTCAGCTCCAACCATTCCCCTTCATTGTTCGTTGTGTCTGCCGGATTATTCCAATACGTCGCCGGATCGGTTGTGTTCTTTTATTTCTTGGTGATATATTTTTTTGCGAACAGCACACCGAGCGCACCAAGCACGAGCAGGTTGATGCCGAGGCTCAGATTCTTGCCGAGATAAAATCCGCGCGGTTCGAATGTCATCGTGATCGTGTGCGTGCCCGCAGGGACCACAACGGCGCGGAAAAGATAGTTCGCCCTGTAAATCGGTGTTTCCTTCCCGTCGATAAATGCTTTCCAGCCGTTGGGATACCATGCCTCGCTCACAAACAAAAGATTGTTGCCTGTCGCAGTGGCCTGGATCTCAAGATCGTTGATGCCGAATTTCGTGTATTTCGCCGAGGCACCCGGACGGGGCGCATCGACTGTCACTTTCGGATCTTCCATCAGATACATCACATCTGTCGGGCTGAATGACATTCCCTTGATCTTGTTAAGGATCTCGAGTCCCGTAGCGGTTTCATACCGGTTCACGAAAAAGGCGCGAGGCATCTCCATCTTATTATACAACACGGCTCGTTCCGCGCCCTGGAAGACAGGCATCAGGACCTGATTCGAATCAGCGCGGTCCGATAGGATGTATTTCACATTCATCAGTCCCCAGACAAGCGGATTACCGATGTTCGCCACGTCGACCATATCCTGCCATGCGCGCATCTTCGCACCCTGATACCCATATGCGCTTTGTATGCGCCAGTAGGCAAGGCGGTTGTCGTACGGAGGCTGGCCTCCGACGAATTCAAGCGTGCGATAATTGGACTTGTCCTGCTGTAAAAAACGCACATAATCGGGCGCCGAAGCAAACTGCGCGCTCACAGCAGAGCGCTCATGAAGCTCCATCGGTTTCATTGCTACACGCCAGAGATCTCCGGTTGCAATCACGATAATGATCGCCGAGAATACTATCGCCGTGATCTTCCGCTGTCTGTAGAATGATACCGCAGCAAGTGTTGCTGCGATTAAGAGAAATGCAATTGTAAAGTCGGTCGAGACCATACCGAGAACAAACTTGTAGAGTTCATCGACAACCTCCTGCCTGTTGCCTGCCAAACGTCCAAGCGCCGCAGTAGCTTCAGATTTTGAGACAAATATTTGATAGATGCCGATGAATATGTCTTTTGCAATCACCGAAAGGATCGCCAGCACAAGACACACAGCGGCAGCGATATTCCACTTCTTTGCAGCAGCAGGCGTCAGTGTACGCTCAAAGATGAGTGCAACAAATCCATACCCCGCCAGAAGCGGCACCGCGAGCTGTACGAGAATAAGAATCATCGACGGAATGCGAAACTTGTTGAAGATCGGGAAATATTTAAACATGAGATCGTAGACGAGCGAAA
>DATGXR010000530.1:0-1663 GCA_035298825.1 Bacteroidota bacterium | reverse complement strand
GGCCGAAAGAATTGCCGAGACGACGAATCCGATCATGCCATGCGGCAGCAGCAACAATGCAAGACTCACGAACGACGCCTCGGCGGGGACAGCAAACGACGGCCACAGCGCATTGATATCCGGAAAGATGATGCGCGACGCCATCACGGGCAGGATCCACAGAAGGGGACCGATCAGGCACAGGATGGCGCACATGAGCGCCATTTTCTGTGCTCCCTTCTCATCGGGCACGCTGTGATACCGCTGTATCTGCGACCAGGCGACGTTGTACCCGAGCATCGCATTGATGAGATACGAAAGCAAAAAGAGCGGATTGGCCACCTGACCGGTGAGCGTGAAATATCCCTGGGGCGCCTCGTTGAACAAATGCGAAACGCCTGCCGCGAATCCCCCGCCGCGTCCGAGATACATGAACGACACGGGAAAGATGATGATCGTCATCACGACAATAATTACAGACTGCACCGCATCCGATAACACGGCCGCCCAGATCCCGCCGATCACAGTGTAGATGATCATCACGGCGCCCACGATGATGATCGAAAGCTGGAACCCGCTCATCGCGATGCCGTTCCATGAAAAAATCTGTCCCGAAAATCCAAGCGCTGTCGAAACGAAGATGCAGAGGATGTACAGACCCTGCCCGATGCCGACGGTCTGCGGAATGATCGCGGTGACGGAATAGAAATATGTCGTGGATGGCGAGAACCGGCGCGTGAGAAATTGCAGCGGCGAATTGATGCGCGCGCGACGCCAGCGTTTCGCGAAATACACGTAGCCGACAATGTACGCCCAGAACGCCGATGTGAAAATCGGCACGGCGCCGATGCCGTTCACGTATGTGAATCCTGCCGCGGCCACAAACATGAACGCCGAAAATCCCGAGACCCAGTTCGAGAGTCCCGCAAGCAGCCACGGAATCTTGCCTCCGCCTTTGAAATAATCGTCTGTGTTCTTGTTCTTCCGCGACGAAAAAATGCCGACCCAGATGATGATGACAAAATACAGGGCAATCAAAATGTAGTCTGTCGCATTGACGGTGTTGAATGTCATTTGTGCGCTGCCCTGAGTGTGTGTGTTGAGTGATCTGTCAAACCGGGTGTGTGCCGCCTTATGTGTTGAGTGATCTGCCAAACCGGGTGTATATAGCCCGATCGGAAGTTGATCGAACGATCCTAACGCACTTTCACACGGCGGATGATTTTCTGCATGTTCTGTCCGAGTATCTTCGTCTTGTCTTCCTGCGAAAGATGCGCGTATGTCACCCATCCGAACTGAGGAATCGGATCGCGCATCGGCTGGTCGGTTCCGAACAAGACGCGTTCGGCGCCGACGTGCTTCACCATGAATTCGATGATCCCGTGCGTCACCGAGGTGAGCGTGATCTCGAGCGCAATGTTCTTGTGCTTCAACGCCGCCTCGATCGCCACACGCGCATCCTTGAACGAACCTCCGGAATGCGCCAGAATGAACATGATGTTCGGATACCGCGATGCGAGATCGTCGATTTCCGATCCGAAATTCGGCGACGGATGCATAAGCGCAAACGCATTCATCCTGTTGCCGTACTCGTACCACGGATCCCACAGCGGATCGTTGTACACGAGTCCCGTGTGCGGGTAGTACGGCTTGATCCCCTTGAAGCCGTATCCCTCGTATACTT
>DATGXR010000529.1:0-5580 GCA_035298825.1 Bacteroidota bacterium | reverse complement strand
CCGTTATCGGTGGCGGCATAGGCAATCGTTCCGTTGAATCCGACCGCATGCACGAATTCGTTGAGGAGACCGGTCTTCCACGTCGCGCCGCTATCGGCGGTAAAGCTGATGCCGCTTTTTTCTGCCGGGTCTTGTGCATTTTTAGTTCCGGCCCAGATTATACCTGTTGCTTCCTGTTTGCCGAGCGCGATGACGAAATTACCCGAGATCGGAGACAGCTGATTCTGATGCGAGAATTTCGTCCACGAGCGTCCGCCGTCAGTCGATTTGTTGATGCCGCCCGCCGTGCCGATCCAGATCGTCTGTGCATTCTCGGCCATCACTGAAAATGCGCGGTGATTCAGATTCTCTTCTAATCCAAGCTTACCTTTGGAAGGAGAGAGATCGAATTTGAGCGTGTCTGTAGGCATGATGCGGTTCAATCCATCGGGAGGAAGAATGACACGTTCCCATGTTCTTCCTTTGTCGATCGATTTGCGCGCCATGCCGGCGAACGATGTGATCCAGACTGCGCTGTCTGTGATCGCAATATCATACGTGATATTGTTGACCGCCGTGGTGATGCCAAGCGCGCGTATCGGGCTGAACGCATTATAATACAGCGTGTCGACATTGTTCTTGTCGAGCGGCTGCGGAAAGTGCTGCCAGGTCTCGCCGCCGTCTGCCGAATAATGCAATCCGCTTCCGACCGAAAGCGGACTATTGTCGATCACTTCCGTATGGGCTGTGGCGATCCAGACTTCGTTATGATGTACGGCGATGGCGGAAACGTCTTCTGTACCGAACCCGGGAGTGTTGTAGTACTGCCTCCAGGTTGCCCCGCCATCCAATGAACGGCTTGCACCCTTGCCTGTGCCGAGCCAGATCGTCGAGCCGTTGATGACGATGTCCGTGACACTGTTGCTGTTGAGTCCCGGACTGTCCGTGACCGACTGTGTGCGTGCTGGATCGAACGAATATCGGTTCAGCAGGATCTGTGAACGCGCCGCTCCATGCAGAACGAGAACAGCAACGAACGCTGCGATGAGTGAAAGAGATTTCATTTGAAGTAGATTCGTTTTGTCAGTGAGTTCGAGATTGCGCCTGATTTATCTTTTGCTGTAAAAACAAAATCCCGATATGTATTTGTATTTGTTCCCAAAGGAACGGGGATCGTGAGCGTATAGAAGCCATCTCCAGCCTTTGCGTCGCCACTCAATTCGTTGAACGGCGGTTGTTTCTCAATACCGCCATCATCATAGAGGGGATACGGTGAGGCTTCCACACGTGTGCCGTTCTCACGATAGAGTGTGACCTGCACGACATCGATCGATGCAAGCCCATCCGGATCGGTTACAAAGAGGGAGAGTTTGACAAAATTCGGTGTGCTGCTTGTGGGAACGAAGATCGTATCTGGCGCAGACAATTGCGAAATGATCGGCGGCTGATTATTCGAAGAGATGACAGAGACGGGCAACGCAACAATGTTGCTTGGCAGCCCGGATCCATCGGATGCCTGAACCTGTATCGTATACGCGCCCACGGCCGATTTCGACACCTGCAGCATTACATATCCTGTATAGAGTCCGTCGCCCTTGTGCTGGTCTGGAGCGACGCCGTTATCCAGTAGCAGATACGTGGCGGACGAACCGTCCCCCGCCTTGATATCTGCCGTGACTGATTGAACATCCGTACCGCGGGCAGTTGCCGTCACGACGATCGCAGTATCGACAGAGGTTGCCACGAGACGTCCGACGTCAATGACCGTGAGCGATGAGGCGGCGAATGAAACAAAGGGCGGGGCGGGGGTATCGACAGTGTCGTTGGGCAGACTGCATCCCGCGAGCCACACGACGGCGATGATCGAGAAAATATGTTTCATTGGGATATGAAATAAAAAAACCGAGAGACTGCAATCGCCGCTCGGTCGGGATAATGCAGTCTGCATCGCAAAATAGGGTTTGATTGGGTGGAGCGTTACGTAAGTGTGTCGTACGTTGTATCAAACTGGGCGATGGCAGACCGTATTTGTTTGAGATATGTGTTAAATAGTAAGAAATATTTTCCCGATTGTCAACAGTTAAAATAATATTGAAAACGGGGAAGGGGCGAACGAGACGGCGAAGATCAACCAGGCAAGCCAGCCGACCTTCATACGCCACGGATCGAGCGGTTCTTCGCTCATCACCGGAGGATGCGTCAGCTTCACGATGAAAAACAGCACGGCTGCCCAGAACAGCCAGCCGGTCCATCCGAAGTGGACTTCGATGCCCGCGGCCGGAAGGAATCCCATGAGCCCGATCGTCAGCAGCAGCGCGAACGCCGTGCGCGCGATCGTTTGATGCGCATGACCGAACATTGCATACGAGACATGCCCTCCGTCCAATTGTCCGATCGGAAAAAGATTCATCGCCGTGACGAACAAGCCGAACCATCCCGTGCATAAAAACGGGTAGTGATACATCTCAGTCATCGGCGGGACAAATTGATTGGCAGGATTCGTCAGCAGGAGCGACAGCGCCTCGTACGCGATCGATGTGCCGAACCGCAACTCGAGCCCGCCGATTTCGGGCTTCACAAAATAATCGGGATGGATCGTCGTGATGAATTCCCTGCCCGGCAGATGCGTGAACCCATAGATGAGCACGATCAGGCTCGCAACGAATCCCGCGATCGGTCCGGCCACACCGATATCGAACATCGCCTTCTTTGTGGGGACGGGCGAGCGAGTTTTAATGACGGCGCCGAGCGTGCCAAAGTTTAAAAATCCCGGCAATGTCGGGAAGGGAATAAAATAAGGAAGCGTCGCATCCACATGGTGGAATTTCGATGCGAAATAATGCCCAAATTCATGTGTAGCAAGGATGAACAGCAGCGCCGCCGCATATGGCAGGCCGCGTGCGATATTGGTGATCTCGAACGGATCGATGTTGAGCCACGCCGCCCCGGCAACGCACGTCGTGAAGACGGTCGCAACAAATAACAGCACATGTATGAAAGGTTTCAGAACTGACATTATCAATTGGCGAATGTGAAAAAATCCGTTCGCGGGCTGCATGCGTGTCGCGGGCGAATCGCAGCGCGGCGCACCGGTGATGACGAGTGCATGAAATAATTAACGAGCCGGCCGATCAAACTCGGGGCGGTATTTGAATTTTATCACGCGCTCTAATAATCTACGAACAAAAAAAATTAAAAATCAATGTTCATGCCGAAGCCCGTGTATTCTTCCTGCACGTCGTAATATTCGCCGTGTATGCTGTAACCCGAAAAATATGTTCCATAGAGTTCGATCCCTCGTCCATTCCATGCGCCGAGTTTGATGCCCGCGTTCAGCTGATGGCGCGTCTTCGATTCTCTCACTTTCATGAACGAGGCCTGATATGCGCCGAAGAGGTTCAGACTGCCTGCCAGTCCGTAGTGATACTCCGCGCCGAGCAGGGCGGAAGTCTTGGGCAGCCATTTCGGATCAACATGATAGAGATAGACTGCGCCGGCGTACACGCGCGTGCTTCCGTGCAGCGCGGCGGGCTCGAATGCCGCAGTCAGGTCGAGGAACTCGCGGCTGTATACCTGTGGCGGCCGGCTGTCCTTCCACTGTCCCGTTGCGTTCGAATAATGTCCGTCGACGAAGTGCGCGCTGATATGGCTCAGCCTCAAACGGGCTGACACGCGGCCCGCATCGGTCGAACGCGCGGCGTTGAAATTGAAGCCGAAGAAATAATCGGACGCGTCAACGGGAAAATGGAAATTCTGTTCGCCGCGCAGATATGTGTATGTGAAAAAATCGGCGCCCATTGTGACGACGACGCTGTCCGCTGCATATTGTATCAAATCGATCGAGTTGCCGATATCCAGGCGCAGCTTGTTGGCGCTCGACTGCGCGACGAATCCCACGCGGGGCTCGAATGTGTTCGCCGCGAGCGGCCGGAAAAGAAGTCCGCCTGGAACGAGTGAAAAATCTCCGGCAGATCCTGCCGCTGTGATAAGAACGAGTAATGAGAAAAGATATTTCATATGTGCGTTGGTCCAACCTTTATGCTGTGTGTTTGTGTGTTATCATCCCTAATTGCCATAGCCCCCTTTGGGGGTTTAAAAAAATACATGCTTTTCCGTAGTCATTCAATATCGAACCAGATCGGATTCGTGTAGCAGAATCCTTCCGCATCGAATCCGCTTCCGTTTTCCGTGCAGGCCTCGATACGCAGATAGCCAGAGCCCGGAGGGAAGGGAAGATCGATTGTTTCAACGAACTCGTACGTGTGCTTGAACAGAAACGTATGCGCGATAAATTCCGTTGTCGCATGTTGTGTCGAGCCGTAGACCGTCACTGTCGTGAACGTTCCAAACTCTGCGCTCGAACGGCCGGTTACAGTCAGCGTTGCATCCGTGCAGGTGATCGTGCCGCCAAGTCCGACGCTCGCTCCGTGCTCGTTTGTGATCGATGCGATGACGACGGGACCGTTCGTGATAAACGTGCGTCCGTGTCTGAGTCCGTCGAGAATCGCCGCTTCCGTGCATTCAGCAGCCATCACTCCCGTACGCATTTTCCCGAACAGCTGATGATCCCATTCCCTGATCGTAAAAAACGGGATGCCGATTTGCCTGAAACTGTTGAAATTGCCGTGCGCGTCGTTACCGGCCGCGATGAATTTCCTGTTCCCCTCAAGCAGCAGACGCGTCCATGCCCGCATACCGTTCCTGAATGCGCTGTTGCGAACGCCGTTCAGAATCTGCAGACCGCTGAGCCGTTCGTGCTCCATGTCCTCGTGCGACCACATGCCGCGGCGGATGAGTAATTTTTGCAGCAGCGGCGTTCGTTCGGTCGGATGTCCCGCATACGCCACCGAATGCTCGTCCATCTCACGAAGCACATCCGCGATGCTGTGTTCGGGTTCCGTATGGAACCAGTGTTCGGCGCCGTCGCCCGATCCGTGAAAAAATTTCCTCGTTCCGAATAAAAGGAGATGCACATTCCGCGATCGGTTGTTGCCGCAGCTGACTTCCTCTCCGCGTAAAACAGCGAACGATTTCTCATTTGCATTAAGCGCGTCTGTCTCCGATTGAAGCAACTTCCATTTGGGAAGATCCGGATCGTTTTTCAGATATGATTCGATGCTGTCGTCAAGATCGTATGAATGGTCGGTGACGCAATAGAACGACTGTCCCATGGCGCGGCACAGGTCGATCGATGCGGCCATCGGAGCGCCGAATTCAACCTGATCTTCGGTGTACGATGAATGCGTGTGCGCGTCGCCCTGATGCCAGCCGGGAAGCGACGGCATCGGGTCTGAGGCGCGGTAGACGCGGTAATTGCGCTTCGACGACGAACGATAATTGTCGTTTCTGCATTCGCGCACCATCCCGCCGATCGAATACTGCACCATAATCTGCACATCGAGAAAACCATAAAGTGTCTCGATCTCATCCGTAAACGGGATATGCATGAGCTTCCACCAGAACTTCGCATCGGCATTCCAACCATCACCGCGCTTCGCATCGTGGAGGATGATCGTAGTACGGTGGATGCCATTGTGAAACACGTCAGCGGTGACGGTGATGATCGAAGCGGGATACAGATCGGCGTCTTTGACGAGCAGC
>DATGXR010000528.1:0-3791 GCA_035298825.1 Bacteroidota bacterium | reverse complement strand
CCGGCTGAGTGATTTCATTCGTGAAGTTGAAGGGAATCGTGCCTCCGCCCGGCGGAACGCTGAACGTCTTGCACACAAGCGTGTCATGAAAATCGGACACGATCATCAGCTCGATCGATCCTTTTTCTCGGGCGTTATACTCAAGCGTTATCGAAGCGTTCTTGTCCTCGATCGAAAACAGATGATCTTTTGCAGGGACGGTGATCTTCAATGCTGAAGAACCATCTGCCTTTACCGGAGTCAATATGCAGGAGTTATAACTCTTTCCACCGGTATATGAAAAGTTGGACGCGTCGATGCTGATGATATTCTCTCCCGTGCGATGCAGCATGTCATGCGGGATCGTATACATTGTTGCAACACCGCGTTTGTCCGACCAAAACTGACTGGGAAGATTTCCACCGATGTATCGTCCGTTGATGTAGATGCTCTTCACATCGCACTGCAAACTGAGCGAGAGCGATAAATCCTTGTCTTTATTTGCGGGGATGACGAATTTTTGTGTCAGGCAGCTGTTTCCGCTATTCCAGTAATAACCCTGGCGCTCCCATGACAGCAGCAGGTTGACATTATCCCACTTTTCAATGTCCACATTTTTTTGCAGGGCAATTGAAGTATCGGCGGCGCTTGAGATCTTCCAAACAGGTGAGAGGAAATTTTGTGCGGAAAGAACTCCGGAGAAGAGGAGGGTAAAAAAAAACAGTGCGATCGGTTTTTTCATTATAAGGGGTGTATAATGGTTATCGAGCCGGTCAAAAAAAGGGACGATAGTGGAATTTTGTTGCACGCTTGATCAATTGCCAATATACTGTTCAGTGGCAAGAAAATCAATTCCGGGGTCAGTCAAATGACGCGCGAGGGATACACCGCCGCGGGGGAACCATTTTGCCGGAATCTGCGTCTTAATAATTATCCATACTGTATTTTTTCTATTCGACTGCACATGAACATGGTTCGACACAAACGGCACTGGGCGATACGCTGGATGATCGCCGCCTTCATCGCTGTCATGTTTGCGGATGCCGCGAACCTGCCGGACATCTTCCTCACGCCGAGTTTCATCGTCGTACATGAGGACGGCGATGCCGATGTCTCTTCGCTTTTTGCTCAGCATGATCCCGGGGCCGCGTCGGCGCCGCATGCCGGTACGCTTATCGTCACAACCGGCCAAAAGAGTGCGGTTCGCACGATGTATGATGAAGACAGTCCATCGTTGCAGGCTGTCACCCCCGCCGCACTCATTTCAATCCACACGCTTTCGCTCGACGCGAGGATCGGTCTTCTTGATCCGCTTGTGATCGAGGAAATCTATCTTCGCAATTCTTCATTTCTGATCTGATCCGTTTTATTTAGGTTGATGCATCTCCATTAATTTTCACGATACGCGACGCGGGATGAATCGCTGTGTCCGGTTTTGATGCCGGCAGAGCATTCATGCGTGTCCATCATCCATTCACTCATGCGATTGAGAACGGTTATGATCAATCATCGGATATACTGGTATATCCTCCTGGCGGCTGTCTGTGTCGGTGACTCCGTTCGTGCCGCTGTCCAGCCGCCGCTGCCGATCGACACGATCGCGGTGACGCTTGAGAAGGCGGAAGAGATGTTTCTCGCGAACAACCTTCAACTCCTTGCGTCGAAATACTCCATCAACGCGGCCGAGGCGGCCGCCGTGCAGGCACGACTGTGGAGCAATCCGAATATTTCAATCTCACAGAATCTTGTCAATCAGGAGACCGGCCGTTGGCTCGATGTGACAAGCACTGGCAATACCGAAATCGCCGTGCAGCAACTCATTCTGCTTGCCGGAAAGCGGGGAAAGCAGGTCCGCGTCGCTGAGATCGGCGAAGAGATCGCCGGTCTGGGATTCTACGATCTTTTGCGCACGCTGAAAGCGCAGCTGCGAACCGATTTTTATGCGCTCCTCTATCTGCGGCAGACGCTGCGCTTCTACGACGAATCGATTCCACCGCTGCAGCATACTGTTGCTGCGGCGGAAGAAAGCTATCGGAAAGGCTCGATGTTGCTCTCGGAGGTTCTCCGGTTGAAGTCGCTCCTATTGACGCTTCAAACGGGACGATTGGACATCCTCAATCAGATCACAAGCCAACAGCAGGACCTTCAGGTGATCTTGAATGTCCCGAACCGGGCGCATTATCTCTTGCCGCGCATCGAGGGTGAACAGAGGATAACGGCGTTCATCCTGCCTCCCTTCGAAGATGTCGTCGCACGCGCGCTCGATGCGCGACCCGATCTGAAGATGGCCGCTGCCGTCGTCCGCCAGGAGGAAGCGAATCTGGCGCTCCAGCGGGCGCTCGCCGTTCCTGATCTTACCGTGGGCGGGCAGTGGTCACGCGCCGGAAATTACATTCCGGATTATTATGCGGTGTCGGTGTCGATCGATCTGCCGCTTTTCAATCGCAACCAGGGCAATATCGCCGTTTCCGAGAATACGCTCGCAGCCGATAAGTTAACGATGGAACGGACGCGCCGCCAGGTTGAACGCGAAGTCTCCGATGCATATGAGAAGCTGACCGCCATCGACCGCGTCTGGCAATCATTCGACACATCGTTTCCCGATCAGTACGCCCGGCTTGTCGAAAACACCGTGAGAAACTATCAAAACCGGAATATGACTGTGATCGAGTTCACAGATTTTTTTGAGTCCTATCGGGCGAGCATTCAGCAATACACGCAGCTTGAATCCAACAGAAGCGCGGCAATCGAGGACTTGAATTACAAAGCGGGCGCCGACGTCGTGTCGGTCCCGGTCAAATAAGAAAGGATCACAACCTATGAACAAGTATCAGATCATGCTGGCAATTGTTCCGGCCGTTGTCGTACTGACGGGATTTTCGGGATGCGAGCGTTCGGAGGCGGACGAGGATCGCAGTGCGACCGCCATCGCCTCCGTTTCGGAAGATGGAAAGACAATTACGTTCGCCGCCGGGAATCCGGGTCTCCGACAAGTAACGGTCAGCACAGCGTCGAAGGGATCGATCACGACGACTGTCATCGCGCCGGCGCGCGTGGTCGCGAACATCCTGCCGGGTGAGCAAGCGGGCAGGGTCCTGTTATTCGACTCACCCGATGCGACGACGTTGTATTCCCAATACAAGCAGAGCCAGGCCAATGAGAATCTGGCTGTGAAGAATCTCACACGTGTTCAGGATATGTTTCAGAATCAGGGAGCGACACTGAAGGACCTCAACCAGGCGGAAACAGACGTATCGAATGCGAAGGCGGTGCGGACGGAGATGGAGGGGCGTCTGCGCGCCGCGGGATTCGAGCCACGGGAGCTCGACGAGACGCCGGCGGGATCCGTCTGGATTTTGTCAGACGTGACGGAGTCCCAGCTGAGCGAGGTCGACAAGGGCGAAGATGTGGATGTGACGTTCAACGCCTTCCCCGGACGGAAATTTACGGGCCGGGCCACGGCGATCGGAGACGTGATCGATCCGGTGACGCGCACGGTGAAGGTGCGCATCGTGATGCGCGTGGGGCGCGAGAAGATCCTCCCGGGCATGTTTGCAAAGGTGGATTTCGGTGATCCTAAATCGGGAGTGATCGTTGTTCCCATTACCTCTGTCCTCACGGCGGAAGGAAGGGACTTTCTCTTCGTCGAAACCGCACCCGGTGTGTTTACGCGGCGGGAGGTCATCATCTCACCGCCGGAAGGGGAACAGGCGATCGTGTTGCGCGGTGTCCGTGAAGGGGAGAAGATCGTTACCGGCGGCACGATGTTGCTGAAGGGACTCAGCTTCAATTACTGAGATGCCCATTCGTCA
>DATGXR010000527.1:0-3073 GCA_035298825.1 Bacteroidota bacterium | reverse complement strand
CAACGATCTGTTTCCGTCGATCGATGCCTGGAAAAAAGAAAAGGACGAGATGGTACGGATGATGGGTACGATTCCCGAACTGCGGAAAAACTGGACGGCTTCCGCCGCAGGCATCGCCGCGCTGTATGAATGCACGGACGCGATTTCACTCAAGGCGCGTCGGCTCGGCGCGTATGCTATGAATCTGCAGGACATGGAACTCGGCAATTCGACATATCGCTCGATGTCAGGAGAATTGCAGTCGATCTTCACGGACTATGGAGTCACGCTGTCGTTCCGCAACGCCGATCTTTTGAAAATGGACGAGCAGATACTCCGCGGCTATCTCTCGAGCGAACCCCGTCTTCGTCCTTTTGCCTTCACAATTTCAGAAGTGCTCCGGGCACGGCCGCATATCCTGCCCGAAGAACAAGCCAAGGTTCGTTCTCTCGCCGGACTCTACGCCGGCTCCGCACAGGAAGCGGCTGATCTTTTAAATAATGTCGAAATTCCATCTCCCGAAGTCACACTGTCCAACGGCACGACCGCCCAGTTGAACATGGCGGCGTATTTCCGCTTGCGGCAATCGAAGAATGCCGCAGATCGGGAATTGGTTGTGAAAACATTTTGGGAGAACCGGAAAAAATTTGAAAAGACGCTCGCGGCACTCTATGATGCCGGCATGAAGGAACACCTCTTCGATACACGCGTGTCAAAATTCGGCACGTGCCTGGAGACGCGATTGTTCGACGACAACATCGACACCCTGATGTATCACCAGCTCATTCGCAGCGTTCGTTCACGGCTCGCTCCGCTCCACCGCTTCTACGCGGTAAAGAAAAATCTGCTGAAGCTCGATACCATGCGCTACTCCGATGTGTATGCGTCTGCTGTTCCTTCAATCACCAAACTCTATCCGTTCGACGAAGCCCGGACGATCATTCTGGGGGCGTTGCATCCTCTCGGAAACGATTACTGCACGATGGTTGACAAAGCTTTTGCCGACCGGTGGATCGATATTTATCCGAACAAGGAAAAACAATCGGGCGCGTACTCGCGCAGCGTCTACGGCGTGCATCCGTACATCAAGATGAATTACGACGGCTCGTACGACAACGTCTCGACGCTGTCGCACGAACTCGGACATGCCATGCATTCAACGCTCGCCAATGCAGCGCAGCCGTTCAGTAATTCGGGCTATCCGACATTCCTCGCCGAGATCGCGTCGACATTCAACGAACATTTGCTGATGGACTACTTCCTCGCCAATGAAAAAGACGATCGCTATAAACTCTTCCTGCTCGACAAATATCTCGATCAGGTGCGCGGCTCGATCTATCAGCAGACAATGTTCGCCGAATTTGAACTGGCAATGCATGAACGTGTCGAACAAGGCCAGAGCCTCACGGCTGATTGGCTCGACAAGACGTATCTGCAAATTCTCCGCGATTATTACGGACACGACAATGGAACGATGATCGTGGGCGACCAGTATCAGAACGCCTGGAGCTCTGTCCCCCATTTCTTCTACAACTATTATGTCTTCCAATACAGCACAGGGATGATCGCGTCGATGGCGCTGAGCGATGCGGTGCTGCACGGCACGGAGCGGGATCGTGAACGATACCTGACGCTTCTGAAATCGGGCGGCAGTGATTTCCCGCTGACACTGCTGAAGAGCGCGGGCGTCGATATGCTCAGTCCCGAACCTGCAGCAGCCGCGCTGCGACGCTTCGACATGCTCGTTGGAGAAATGGAAAAGCTCGTCGTGAAATTGAACGCCGGGAAAAAAATGTAGATATTCGCCAATCCGTTCATTCACGAACCACTACAAATGATTACAATGACAAAGAACTCCAGTGCCTATCTCGTCGCTGCCTGCGTATCATCATCAGTTCTGATGACCGAATTATTCTGGACGCGGATTTTCTCCGCCGAATTTTATTACACGTTCGCATTCCTGATCCTCTCCTTTGCCGTCCTCGGCCTCAGCGTGGGCGCCTTGTTTTTCAAGGTGGCGATCCGGACTCCGCGCGAGCGCCAATTACCGGTCTGGCTCAATTGCACCGGAGCGCTCATTCTCGCCGCAGTACCGGCAGTCTTTCTCCTGCATCTTGATTTTTCGAAACTCATCTCGGAACCGATGCAATGGAATAAATTACTCGGCGCGATTCTCCTGCTCGGCTCTCCCAACTTCTTTGCGGGAATGAGTCTTGCGCAGTTGTTCCTATCGAACGGCCGTGACATTCCAAAGCTGTACAGAGCTGATTTTCTCGGAGCGACAACAGGTGTGCTCTTGTTCATTGTCGTCATGAACGTGCTCGGCGGCGTGGCCGCGCTGCTTCTGTGCGCGCTGCCTGTCTTCATCGCCGCAGTCATTACGGCAGAGCAATGGGGAAAGTCTGTTCCCGTCCTCGTGTTTGCCGCAGCGTCTGCATATTTTTTGAACACCGGCGAGTTGCCCGAGCAGGCGCGACAAGAACGAGCGCCCGTGGTCTACAAGCATTGGGATGCGACGGCGAAGATCAAGGTGTATGAATTCGACAGCACGTATCGGAGTATCAACATCGACAATCTCGCCAACACTCCTGTCTACGGATTGGACGACGCGCAGCTCGCAGCATCCCCTGTCCCGTTCGACATCGACGTCAGGAATCTCATCATGCAATTTCCGCGCTGTTCGTTCCTCTCACTCGGTGCGGGAGGCGGAGCCGATGTTGTGCAGGCGCTTCAGTATCAGGCTGCTGAAATCCATGCGGTCGAGGTCATCCCGCATATTAATTTCATGATGAAGGAAGGATGTCTCCGCTCGTTTTCCGGAGACATCTACAACGATCCCCGTGTGACTGTCGTTACTGAAGATGCGCGAACATACGTTCGGAAATATCGGAACAAATTCGATGTCATTTATTCTCTCAGCTCGAATACATTCGCCGCGTTCGCCTCGGGATCGTTTGCGTTGGCCGAAAATTATCTGTTCACGAAGGAGGCATTCAAGGATTATTGGAAGGCGTTGTCGGACAGCGGATATATGTCGCTCGAACATCAATTCTATGTGCCCCGGCTCGTGCCCGAACTGATCGAGGCGCTGACC
>DATGXR010000526.1:0-2749 GCA_035298825.1 Bacteroidota bacterium | reverse complement strand
AAGGTTAACACCGCAACGGATCGTGTCGTCGTGCAAGCCAATACCGTCTATGTCATCCCTCCGAATAAGAGCATGTCGATTTTGAACGGCACGCTTCACCTGTTCGATCCGGTTGAAACGCGGGGGGTGCGTCTTCCCATTGATCTCTTCTTCCGATCGCTCGCCGACGATAAAGACGACAAGAGCATCGGCATCATCCTCTCCGGCATGGGATCCGACGGCAGTCTCGGGCTGCGATCGATCAAGGAACGGGGAGGTATCGCCCTTGTCCAGGAACCTCACACTGCAAAGTTCGACAGCATGCCTCATTCGGCGCTCGAAGCGGTGATGGCCGATATCGTGGCGCCCGCAGAAGAACTGCCGCAAAAACTGATGGACTTCATGTGGCAGTCGTCGCAGCGGTCTTCAAAAATGCATGAATCGGAAAAGAATACGGGGGCGCTTGAAAAGATCATTCTTCTGTTACGCACCCGAACCGGACACGATTTCTCATTGTACAAAAAAACAACACTCTATCGTCGCGTCGAACGGAGAATGGGAATTCACCAGATCGGTAGAATTGCCGCCTATGTGCGGTATCTGCAAGAGAATCCTGCGGAAGGTGAAATTCTCTTCAGAGAGCTTCTCATCGGTGTGACGAATTTCTTTCGCGATCCGTTCATCTGGGAGTATCTGAGAGATAAGGTCTTTCCGTCGTTGATCGCCAAAGCCGACGACGGAACGACGTTTCGGGCATGGGTGCCTGCCTGTTCGACAGGGGAGGAAGCCTACTCACTTGCAATCGTCTTTAAGGAGGCGATGGAGAGTGTCAAACCGAATAAAACACTGTCACTGCTGATTTTCGGAACGGACCTTGACCATACAGCAATCGATAAAGCACGAAAGGCTGCTTATCCTTCGAATATTTCAGCCGACGTTTCTCCGAAACGCCTCAACAGATTTTTCATCAAGGTGGAACATCAATACCGCCTCAGCACTGAAATCCGTGAGATGCTCGTCTTCGCACCGCAGAACGTGATCAAGGATCCCCCGTTCACGAAACTGGATATCATCACCTGCCGCAACCTGATGATCTATCTCGAAAGTGAATTGCAGAAAAAGCTGCTGGCGTTGTTCCATTACAGCCTGAAACCAGACGGGGTGCTCTTCCTCGGGAACGCCGAAACCATCGGACCGCAGGATGAGCTGTTTCAACCGATCGAGCCGAAGTACAGGATCTATAAGTGCAGGAGCAAGGTAAAAAATGCAGGAGTCACGGATTTCCCCGCATCGGCCGTCGATGGATACTACCACACCGGCGCTATCCCACCGGCACAGGAAAACGCGATCAATGTACAGGCATTGACGGATCGGCTGTTGCTGCAGAAATTTTCGCCCCCCGGTATTCTCGTCACCGAGAAGGGAGATATCGTCTATCTTACCGGCGAGACCGAAAAATACCTGACCATTCCCCAGGGCAGAGCCAACTGGAATTTATTTGCGATGGCGCGTGAAGGACTGAGACACGCGCTTCCCGCGTTGCTCCGAAAAGCGACATTAAGTTATGAAAAGATCATCCTCCAGAATGTTGTGATCGCCGCCGCGGAGGGCGAGCTTCACACGGACATCACCATCCAGCAGATCGACAGGCCTTCTTCATTGCAGGGTAAAATCTTATTGGTATTCAACGACCGAACGACTATGAAACGATCATCCTCCACCCTCAAGAACAAGCCGAAGTCCGAGAAGGGCTCCTCGCACGGTGCATCGGTGCGCGAGAACCAGCGACTGAAGAGCGAACTCCAATCGACGCGCGAAGAAATGCAGACCTCGCAGGAAGAATTGAAATCGATGAACGAGGAACTGCAATCGACAAACGAGGAGCTGCAGTCGACGAATGAGGAATTGACCACGTCGAAGGAGGAGATGCAGAGTCTGAACGAGGAACTTCACACCGTCAACACCGAACTTCAAAGCAAGGTTGACGATCTTGCACGTGTGAATAACGACATGACAAATCTGCTCAATAGCACCGAGATTGCGACGCTCTTTCTTGACAAGGACCTGAAGATTCGTCAATTCA
The DNA here is from genome assembly GCA_035298825.1 of Bacteroidota bacterium. Lineage (GTDB taxonomy): Bacteria > Bacteroidota > Ignavibacteria > UBA10030 > UBA8401 > CAISDA01. The sequence continues at coordinate 687 of DATGXR010000526.1, read as the reverse complement.
CCATCTCGACGACGAAGATCTTCAAGCTCATCCAGAGCGATATCGGCAGGCTCTTCACCGACCAGGTGACGAAGCTTGAATATCCCGAGATTTATGATGATGCGAAGGAGGTGCTGCGGACGCTGACCTACTCCGAGAAGACGGTGCCCGCGCACGGCAATCAGTGGTTCACGGTCCGCATCATGCCGTATCGGACGATCGATGATAAGATCGACGGGATTGTCATGACATTCATCGATGTGACGAAGGCGAAGACGCTCGAGAATTCGCTGAGTGAGGCCGGCGCGCTGCTGCGCTCGCTCATTACGATGGTGCCGAGCGTCATTCTGGCATTGTCTCCGGAGGGCAAGATCATCGAATGCAATCCTGAAGCGGAGCGCGTTTTTTTCTGTAAACGCGCAGAGGTAATCGGAAAAAAATATGTCGATCTCTTCATCCCCGATCCCGACCGGAAAAAGACCGAAGAAGAAATCAAGGAGCTCCTTAACGGCGCGATGCCGCACCGTTACGAAAACACCGTCCGAGCCGCCAACGGCCACGAGTTTCGGGTCGAATGGACAGCGCACAAGATGCTTGATGCCAAGGGGAATTCAATCGGCATCATCACTGTCGGTGAAAAGAAAGAAAGGCGATGAAAAAACAACAGCGGACCCCCGATGTTGCCGTGCAGCTCCGCAAGAAGGCCGA
>DATGXR010000525.1:0-1725 GCA_035298825.1 Bacteroidota bacterium | reverse complement strand
GTTCAGCTCGCCGATTGTGGTACGTCTCGAATACAACGGCGTGCCCATCACCGGCGCTGCGCTTGTCTACGAGTCGACCGACAACGCGCCGCTATTTGAAACCGCAACTGATGGAAAAGGGGAGGCAGCGTATTCCGGATGCATCCGCTCGCTGACAGGAAACACAATCCGCGTCAAGCCCGCGCTTGGCGAGCTCGCGAAAGAATTTGAAAAGAGCGCGCTTTCTTCCGCCGCGCTTTTCACATTTACGCCGCAGCCGTCGGCGATCGGCATCGAAATCGCTGTCACGGGCGTGCAGGGGGCTGCCGCCGACAACATGCGATCGACACTGGCGAGTGCCGTCGGCAAGATCGGATATCGGATCGTGCCGTCATCGCGCTATAAACTCGAGACAGTACTGCATCCGAAGCCGGCGTCAAAGATCGAAAGCCTGAGCGGCACGCTCTATACGGTGCAGGTTGAAGCCGTTTCGACGCTCACGGACAAGCAGTCGAATGCGGCGCTCGGTTCGGTTTCGTCTGTGGCGTCGGGAGGAGGGCGTTCGGAGTCGGATGCGATTGCAAAGGCGTCAGGTTCGATCGCGCCCGATCGCATGAAGCTTGCGGAACTGATCGAGAAGATCAATCAATAACCATCGTGAGCGAATCACAGGCATTGTTGTCGGAAGGATGTGAAATGTTCAGTGCTTCTATATGTGTTGAGTATCCGGCGTGTTAATATATAAAATCCGGAGTTTTGAATATGCGGCAATGTGCTGGAAATCTTTGTCTGTCGTCACCAACAAGAGATCGTGCCTGATCGCCATGCTGGCGATAAGGAAATCAAACGAGCCGGCATGTATGCCTTTTGCCTTGAGTGAATTGCGCAGCTCTGCCGCAAAAATATAATCCTGTCTCTCTGTTTCGATATAAGGGAAATCCGAAAGGATCGATTGGATCTCAGTAAAGAGTTTCTTGTCTTTAATTCCGCTTAATATTTCCTGCAACACAATACCGATAACGATGATCTCCGATTCTGCCGCGATAAGCCGGGAGAGGGTGGTTTCGCCCGAGTGTATTGATACTTTTTTTCGTCTCAGGGCTTCAGACCAAACTGAAGTATCGATAAGGAATCTCATCGGGCCCTTTTTCTAGCCGATTTGTAATCGAATGATTCTTCGAATTCAATTGAATTAAAGAATTTGAGGATGTTCTTTTGCTTCTTCCGTTGTATAAATTCCTTTAGTGCCGTATTTACAGTCTCGCGTTTGGTTTTAAATCGTCCAACTTTATACGCTTCTTCAAGAAGTGCGATATCGATATTGAGATTCGTTGCCATATTGTGTTCTCCATTTGTTCTTATGTAACCTACACAAAGGTATGTGTAAAGTCAAGCCAGGAGGTGCACACTCACGATTTGACGGTACGTGCTTGATTCCATTACCCTCGAATGGTATATTGGCATATCTGCATAACGAAATACAGTTTTTTTTGACATTTTTTTAGCGAGCCATGCTCCGCCGCAACAAATCTGGAACTGTGTACTCTGTTGTGACGCTCACAGTTGTCATGCTCGGTATTTACTTCAGCGGCAACTACGCTTATGTGCTGTTCCGCGGACTTGTAGAGGTCGTCAGCATCGCCATTGCCTTTGCGATGTTCGTTTTAGTCTGGAACACGCGCACCTACATTGCGAACAACTTTCTTTGCCTGCTCGGCATCGGCTATGCATTCAACTTCGTTTATC
>DATGXR010000524.1:0-10216 GCA_035298825.1 Bacteroidota bacterium | reverse complement strand
GTATTTTTCCGATTACCGGAAATCGATTCCTTCGTTCGCGAGCCTGTCCGCTTCCTTGTTCTGGGCGCGGGGCACGTGCGAGATCGAAAATGAGAAGGGCGCCTTTTTTAAAAGCTCGCAGGCGCGGGCGTAGTGGACCTTCAGTCCCTCGTCGCGCACCTTATATTCGCCCTTGAGCTGCTTGACCATCAATTCGCTGTCGGCGTAGACCTGCAGGGCCGTACACGACTGCGTGGCCGGATGCGCCAGGATCTTTTCGATGCAGACGATCAGCGCGGTGTATTCCGCCTGATTGTTCGTTGTGGTGCCGAGGTAGCGTCGCTCCTCGATCAGCACGGCGTCGTCTTCACCCTTGACGATCACACCGATGCCTGCGTCACCGGGATTTCCCCGGGACGCTCCGTCCGTCCATGCACGAAGCCTCATGCCGGCACGTCCACTGTCGAGGCGAGCTGATCGGAGACGATCATCCGGCCGCAGTGCTGGCACATGTAGAGCTCATCGTTCTTGCGAATCTCGATCAGATGCTGGGGCGGAATCTGGTTCTTGCATCCGCTGCAGCATCGGTTCTTCCAGATGACGGCCACCGACACGATTCCGCGCGCGCTGCGGATCCGCTCGTACTGGTTCAGGTCTTCGCGCGAGATCTGCGACGTGACCTTTTCGCGGGCGGTGCGGAAACGCATCTCCTCTTCGTCCGTCGCTTCGGATACTTTCGCGAGGTCGACTTCCTTCTCGGCGAGTTCTTCGGTTTTCTCATTCAGCTTCAGCGTGAGCGCATCGATGTCAAGCTTTGCCGCACTCATGACGGCTTCGTAATTCTGAAAACGGCCTTCGAGCGATGCGATCGATTCCTGCGCGAATTCGATCTCCTTCGTGATCGCGTCATATTCCTTGTTGTTGCGCACCTGATACTGCTGTGATTTGTAGCGTTCGAGTTTTTCCTTGAATTCCGCCAGGTCCTCATCGGACTGGTTCCGCGCCTCGACATTCTGTGTGATCAGATCGCGCTTTTGTTTGATTGACTCTTCAAGCGCCGCAACATCTTCACGGAGCTGCCGGACGATTCGCGGCAGATCTCCCTTTGACTCTTCGAGCTCGTTTAAATTAGCATCGATCATCTGGAGCGTGTACAACAAGCGAAGTCTTTCTTCCAATTGATATCTCCTCTTAGCATTCTGCGGACCCTGCCGTCGTACACCCTGGACGGCGCGGTCCGGTTATCATGAACAAAAATGAATCGGATTCGTGGTGTAGTGTGTTACAAAAATCTTGCCTCGTGCTCCGGCGCTGCGTCCGATCTGCCGGAGACGGTCCGCAAGGGGACCGAGCGCCACGTGTTCGGTCTCGTAGTGGCCGGCGTCGACAATGAACAGCGATTCGGCGGCCTCCTGCATGACATGGTATTTGAGATCGGCGGTCACAAACGCATCTGCGCCGGCGCGGCGCGCATCGTCGATCAGTTCCGCTCCGGATCCTCCGCAAACGGCCACGCGACGGATCTTCTTCTTCATCGCTCCCGCATAGCGCAGGCCCTCAGCTCCGAGCGCCTCTTTCGTGTGACGCAAAAATTGTTCAGGCATCATGGCCTCGGGCAGCATGCCCACGGCTCCAAGCCCGTATTCGGTGTTGCGATTCTCGAGCGGGTAGACGTCGTATGCGACCTCTTCGTACGGATGCGCGTCGATCATCGCCCGCACGACGGCATTGACTTTCCAGCGTTCGGCAAGCATCTCGATTCTCACCTCGGGCGTCTTCTCAAGCGCGCCGACGACGCCGATGAACGGCTGCGCGTCGTTCATTCCCCTGAATGTGCCGGTGCCCGGCGATCTGAAGCTGCACTCGTCGTATTTCGAAAACATCCCCGCGCCCTGTGCGTGCATCGCGCGCGCCACTGTCTCCGCATGATCGGGGGGGACGAACACGGCGATCTTCGTGAGACTGTCGCGCATCGGCGAGAGCACCGAAACCGTCGTGAGTCCGAGACGAGAGGCGAGCGCAAAATTCACTCCGTGCTTCACCTGATCGAAATTCGTGTGCGCCGCGTAGACCCCGATGCCGTGTTCGATGAGGAACATGAGCAGTTGTCCCTTCGCCGAATGCGACGTGACTGATTTCAGGGGCTGAAAGATGATCGGATGATGCGCGACAATCAGGTTCGCTTTTTTGCGAAGCGCTTCGCGCGCGACCTCCATCGTGACATCGAGCGTCACAAGGATGTTCGTGATCACGAGGTCGGGCCTGCCGACAAGGAGCCCGATATTGTCATTCTTCCATGCGGCGCCGGGAGGAGTCGATTCCTCAAAACTATGTTGAAACTCGCTGATTGTCATCGGCGCTTGGGAAGACAGGCTCAAAAAAAATGTCCCGGCGCTGTTGTCGGGACATTGTTAAAAATTACGGTGTTGTTTCACGGCAGAATTGTTCGTCGATCCGCAGCAGATACTCTGTGACAAAAATTTTGTCTTCGCCGGCCGTATGTTCATTGGATTCATCATCACTTTCAAAATAGTGAATTACGCCATTAAAATCAATACCTTGACTTTGCACCCATTTTTTGGTATCATTCTCACGTTGACGGGTCTGTGCATGCCACTATTTTCGAAAGCGGGTCGGAGTTCACCGAGTGATAACCAATTACGGCTATGATGTTTTTTTTACGATCACGGCGGTATGTGCTGTGCTCATCCTGTGTTCATATTTTTTTGTCTCGCATGTTTTTCTGAAGTACGCACTGATCGGAGCAGCGGGCCTGTTTTTTCTCTTCACCGCTTATTTCTTCAGGGATCCGGAGCGTGTGACGCCGCAGGGAGACAATCTGATCATCTCTCCGGCCGATGGCACGGTGATCGGCATCACGGAAGTGGATGAAGACATCTTTCTCCACGGCAAGGCTATCCAGGTCAGCATCTTCATGTCGCCTCTGAACGTCCACGTCAACAGGATTCCCGTCACCGGCACAGTCCGCTACATGAAACATATTCCGGGAGAATATTTCGCCGCATTCGAAGACAAGGCGTCGCTCAAGAATGAACAGACGCATATCGGCATCGAGCACCCGGGCGGATTCCGTGTCTTTTTCAAACAGATCGCCGGCTTCGTTGCCCGGCGCATCGTCTGTCCGCTTGCGGAAGGCGATCAGGTGAATGCAGGACATCGTTTCGGAATGATCAAATTCGGTTCGCGCGTCGACATCTTCGTGCCGGCATCCGCAACGATCAACCTGAAGCTTCAACAAAAAACCGTCGCCGGCGAAACTGTCGTGGCGACGGTACATTGAAATTGACGAGAATGAAAATTACACGCGCGGTTGTCCCGAGCCTCTTTACCGTATTGAACATGTTCTGCGGTTTCCTTTCCATCGTGCATTCGAGCGACGGCAAATTTGAGGCGGCTGCCTATTTCATCATCCTTGCAGGCGTGTTCGATACGCTCGACGGATTCATGGCGCGGCTCACGAAGACGAGCAGCCAGTTCGGCGTCGAGATCGATTCGCTCTCCGATGTCGTATCGTTCGGCGCGGCGCCCGCGTTTATGGCGTATAAGATTCATCTGATCCAGTGGGAGGGATACGGACTGCTGATCAGCTCGCTGCTGCTCATTCTCGGAGGCATCCGCCTCGCGCGCTTCAACGTGCAGCTCGTCGGGTTCGACAAGGATTATTTTTCGGGACTGCCGATCCCGGCAAGCGCGATAGCCGTTATTGCATACGTGCTGACGTTCGGTCAGTCCTCGGCCGCGGGAGAGTCGACCCGGCTCGTGCTTGAAGGCGCAGCCGCGCAGTGGTTCGCCCCGATGATCGTCGTCGTGTCGCTGCTCATGGTCAGCACCGTCAAATACGACACGCTGCCCAAGATCTCGCGGAAGGAATTGAAGAAACATCCGGTCAAGATTGGCATCTATGCCGCGGCCGCTGTCGTTACGGTTGCGTCGAAGGGAGCATTGCTGTTCTATGTGTTCATGGCATTCATCGCATTCGGCATCGTGCGCTACTGCGTGCTGTTCGTCAAACGCATGACCGCCCACGAATCCGAAGAAGCCGCATCGGACGACGCCGAAGAAGCGACAGGATACGACCTCTAATCATACCAACTCAAGGAGTCTACGTGTACCAGGCAACGATCACGATCACGCTGCGCACATCCATTCTCGATGTCCAGGGAAAAGCAGTCGAGCACGGCATCCATTCGCTCGGCATGTCCAATGTTTCGAACGTCCGCATCGGCAAGCATATCGAACTGACAATCGACGCGGCGGACGAGGCGGAAGCAAAACGCATCACGGACGAAGCGTGCAGGAAGATCCTCGCCAACCAGGTGATGGAAGATTATACATACACTGTGAAAAAGGCGTAAGCAGGGACTATGGGACGATTATCGACAATGAAATTCGGAGTGGTCGTGTTTCCGGGATCGAACTGCGATCACGACGCCTATCATGCAGTTAAACATGTGCTGAAGCAGGACGCGGAATTCATCTGGCACAAGAGCACGTCGCTCGGTGATGTCGACGCCGTGATTCTTCCCGGCGGATTCTCGTACGGCGATTATCTCCGCACGGGCGCCATCGCGCGGTTCTCACCGGTGATGCGCGAAGTCGTCAAATTCGCCGAGGCGGGCGGGACGGTGATCGGCATCTGCAACGGCTTCCAGATCCTGCTCGAAGCGGGATTGCTGCCGGGAGCGATTCTTCGCAACCGGTCGCTGCAATTCATCTGCAGGCACGTGAATCTGAAAGTTGAAAACGCCCAGACGCGTTTCACGTCCGCCTGCAGCAAAGGCGACGTCCTGTCGATTCCGATCGCGCATGGAGAAGGAAATTATTTCGCCGACGCCGACACACTCTCCGCGCTTCAGGACAACGAGCAAATCGTGTTTCGGTATTGCGGTCCCGACGGTACAGTCTCGGATGAAACGAATCCAAACGGTTCGCTGTTGAATATTGCAGGAATCATGAATACACGGGGCAATGTGCTTGGCATGATGCCTCACCCGGAACGTGCAGTGGAAGCTGAGCTTGGATCGACGGACGGCGTGAAAATTTTTACCTCGATCATCAAGTCGATGGTCTCTATGGATGTATCTTTATAAAGAAAGGATGAAGTCATGAATTTTGGCGTGCCCGAAATGATTCTGATCGTCGTGGTGTTCCTGGTATTCTTCGGCGCAAAGAAAATTCCAGAGATGGCAAAGGGATTGGGAACAGGGATCAAAGAATTCCGCAAGGGAATGAAAGAAGTACAGAACGAGATCGAGAGCGAGTCGACAACGACGCCGTCGACGTCGCAATCGGACAAACAGGCGGAACTCGACAGACGCGAGCTCGAGCTGTTGCGGCGTGAGGCTGAACTGCGGAAGAAGCAGGAAGAGAATAAATAAGAAGAGACACGATGTTTGAGAATTTAGGTTTTCAGGAAATCACGCTCATTGCGATCGTCTTCTTGATCTTCTTTGGACCGAAGAAGATCCCCGAACTGATGAATGGCATCGGCCGGGGTGTGCGGGAATTCAGGCGTGCGATGAATGAGGTCAAAAGCGAGATCTCGAATATTTCAACCGATCCCTACGAGGGACCGGCGATCCACAAAGCAGCCGCTTCTCCTCATGAGGAACCGGCCGTAGCGAAGACGGCACCGCCGGATGGTGCGCACTCTAACGACACCGGAGTGCCGCCTCCATACAACAATCCGACAATTCACACGGCTGAACCAACCAAACACGAGAACCAATCTTCAACGGGCGAATGAACACACGCGAATCCTTCGACACCTACCGATCAAAACTTTCATCAGGCGAAGAATCCTGCGCCGCCCGCGTTACATCGTATCTTTCCGCAATTGACGAACGCCGGCATCTGAATGCTTATCTCTCCGTCTTCGCAGACGAAGCGCGCGCACAGGCGCAGGCAGTCGATGCGAAGATCGCCGCAGGCACGGCCGGACCGCTTGCCGGCGTTGTCATCGCCGTCAAGGACGTGCTGTGCATGAAAGGCACGGCGACCACGGCGGGATCAAGGATCCTGGAACACCACTCGGCACTCTACGACGCGACAGTCATCGAGCGCCTCCGCGCAGCGGATGCGGTGATCATCGGCAAGACGAACATGGACGAATTCGCCATGGGATCGTCGAACGAAAATTCGGCGTTCGGTCCTGTGAAGAATCCCGTTGATGAAACGCGCGTGCCCGGAGGTTCAAGCGGCGGCTCGGCAGTCGCCGTGGCTGCAGGCATGGCAACGGCCTCGCTCGGCACAGACACCGGCGGATCGATACGGCAACCGGCGGGACTCTGCGGCGTCGTTGGCCTGAAGCCGACGTATGGCCGCGTGTCGCGCTACGGCTTGATCGCCTACGCCTCGTCGTTCGATCAGATCGGCCCGTTCGCACATTCCGCACGCGACTGCGCGCGCATTCTTCAGGTGATCGCGGGACATGACGAACGTGATTCCACATCGGCCAATGTGCCGGTGCCTGACTATCGCGCGGCAATCACCGGATCGGTGCGCGGACTGAAGATCGGACTTCCCAAAGAATATTTCGACGCATCGCTCAACAGCGAAATACGCGCAGCGCTCGATAAGAAAATTGCGCTGCTCAAAAAACACGGCGCCGAGATCATCGACGTCTCGCTGCCGCATTCAGAATACACGATCCCTGCGTACTATATTCTCGCCACAGCCGAAGCGTCATCGAATCTTGCACGCTTCGACGGAGTGCGCTACGGATATCGGACGGCGCAGGCGGGCGACCTCACGGAAATGTACACGAAATCGCGCAGCGAAGCATTCGGCGCCGAAGTGAAACGCCGCATCATGCTCGGCACATACGTGCTGTCGGCCGGATATTACGACGCCTATTATAAAAAAGCGCAGCGTGTCAGGCGATTGATTCAAAATGATTTCTTCAACGCGTTCAAGACCGTCGATTGTCTTCTCACGCCGATCTCGCCGACAACGGCGTTCAAGCTCGGCGAGAAAATGAGCGACCCGCTCGAAATGTATCTGAGCGACATCTATACGGTGTCGGCCAACCTGGCAGGCATTCCCGGTATCAGTGTCCCGGCCGGAACGGATGCGCAGGGACTTCCGATCGGCTTGCAGCTGCTCGGCCGGCAGTTCGACGAAGCGACACTGTTGAATGCGGCAGATTTTATTGAAACTACTCTCGTGTAAGCATACAGACGCTGTTTATCATTCACACAATCCTCACACAGTATGAGCATACTCGTCAACAAAAGAACACGATTGGTCGTGCAGGGCATCACGGGCAGCGAGGGAACATTCCACACATCCCAGATGCTTCAATACGGAACGAATGTCGTTGCGGGCGTCACACCGGGAAAAGGCGGAACGACGTATTTGGGGAACGATCGGGACAAGTTTTCAATGCCCGTGCCCGTCTTCAATACGGTCGCAGATGCGGTCCGGGAGCAGGGGGCCGATACTTCAATCATCTTCGTCCCCGCGGCATTCGCGGCAGACGCGATCATGGAAGCGGCGGATGCAGGCGTGAGTCTCATCGTCTGCATCACGGAAGGCATTCCGGTCAGGGACATGGTCGCCGCGTACGATTACATCTCGCGGAAAAATGTGCGGCTCATCGGACCGAACTGTCCCGGCATCATCACACCAGGCGAATGCAAGATCGGCATCATGCCCGCGTTCATCCATAAACCGGGACGCGTCGGCGTCATCTCGAGAAGCGGAACGCTCACGTACGAATCCGTCTGGCAGTTGACAGAGCGCGGCATCGGCCAGTCGACCTGCATCGGCATCGGCGGAGATCCAATCATCGGCACGCGATTCGTCGACGCGCTCAAGCTCTTCAATGAGGATGACAAAACGGACGGCATCATCATGATCGGCGAGATCGGCGGCACAGCCGAAGAAGAGGCTGCCGAGTATATCCGGAAGCACGTGAAGAAACCTGTGGTCGGATTCATCGCCGGACGCACCGCCCCTGCGGGACGACGCATGGGACATGCAGGCGCAATTATTTCAGGCGGAAAGGGAACGGCTGCAGAAAAAATGGCGGCGATGCGCGATGCCGGCATCTTCGTCTGTGAAAGTCCGGCCGAGCTCGGCGATACAATGCAGAAGGCGCTCGCACAGAAGGCAAAACGCACGGCTTCGGCAGCAGCCAAAAAGTCCAAGCCCGCAGCAAAGAAGAAAGCACAGGCGAAAAAGACTGCGACCAGGAAAACAGCCGGATCGAAACCCGCGTCACGGAAAACGATCGTGAAGGCCGCGGCAAAAAAATCGGTGAAAAAATCGGCTGCAAAATCAACCAAGAAAGTTGTTGTAAAGAAGACGACCGCAAAGAAGCAGTCCAGGAAAAAATAAGGGAGATCGACACGAATGGCAATTGAACGAACACTCTGCATCATGAAACCGGATTGCGTCCGGAAAAACCTTCAGGGCGAAGTCCTGTCGCGCATACAAAAAGCCGGTTTTGCGGTGAAGGGGATGAAACAGTTACGGCTCACACGGCAAATGGCTGAAGGATTTTATGCGATCCATAAGGGCAAACCGTTCTTCGACGGTCTGATCGATTTCATGACGTCGGGTCCCTGCGTGCCCGTCGCCCTTGAAAAGGAGAACGCGGTGGCCGATTATCGGACGCTCATCGGATCGACAAATCCGAAAGACGCTGCTCCAGGAACGGTTCGAAGAGATTTCGCCGACAGTGTGGGCGAAAATATTGTTCACGGATCCGATTCACCGGAAAACGGCAGGATCGAAGTCTCATATTTCTTTGCAGAGACCGAATTAACCTAACACACGCAGACCACACGATGCGGCACAAACACAACGCAGATTGATTGAATTTCTTTCTGCGTTTTTTTATCCATCCCCGCGCGGGGCAGAGAGTGCAACGTCAAGGGAACAGAAAACGTTTCTGCAACAGAGAGCATAAGGACACGAAACAGAAAATGCTTCTGCAACAGAGAGCATAAAGACAGGAAACAGACAATGCTTCAACACTGGAAGCGCCTCACCACATCAATCTTATTCAGGAATCCCTGGTGGACGTATAAGAAGGATACATTCAGGATTCCCGATGGCGTCGACGGCGAGTACCACTACGTCGATACGAACGGCTCGAGCATGATCATTCCCATGACGCGTGAGGGAAACATCATTCTCGTCAATCAGTACCGGTATTTGTGCGAGCGCGAGAGCATCGAACTTCCTTGCGGCGGCATCAAAGAAGGGAAATCACCCGAAGAAATGGCAAAGATTGAACTTGAAGAAGAGACCGGATTTACTTGTAAATTAATGACTTATATTGGTTCATTCAACCCATTTAATGGTGTGACAACTGAAATGTGCAGCGTCTATGCAGCGCATGATCTTACTCCTGTTGATACGCAGTGCGATGTCACGGAGGAATTTGAAGTCCTCGAATTGTCGGTTGCAGAGATCGACCGGATGATTTCATCAAATGAAATCTGGGATGGGATGACGCTTGCAGCCCTGGCGCTTGGCCGCTCATATATTGACAGCCACAACGCAATTGGTCCAATAGAATAAAACGCACACGGAGACCAGATCCTATGGTACATTACATTCCATTTGCAAAAATGAGCGGCGCCGGCAATGATTTTGTCGTGATTGACAATCGTCAGGAACTCATACGTGATGCCGAGAAAGCTGCGCGCGTGCTGTGCGACAGGCGTCTGGGGATTGGCGCGGACGGGTTGTTGCTTGTTGAAAAGAACACAAAGGCGAATTTCACGATGAAGTATTACAATGCGGACGGCTCTTACGGCGGCATGTGCGGCAATGGAGGCCGGTGCATCGCAATGTTCGCATTCAGGGAGCATATTGTTCCGAACCGCATCATGTATTTCGAGGCGCTTGATTATGTGTATCGGGCCGAAGTGACAGACGGCATCGTTGTATTGGCGATGAAGGATCCGGTTGATATCCGCCTGAATAACACGCTTACAGTCAACGGTTTAACGGTTCGCTATCATTTCATTAATACGGGCACACAGCACTGTGTGGTGCTGATGGATGAGAATCCGGGACTCTTTGGCGAGAGTGCATTTGACACGGCGGATATCGTGCCGCTTGGCCGCGTAGTGCGTCACAATGCGGCGTTTGCGCCGATAGGCGCGAATGTGAATTTCGTCCAGACCAGCGGCGAGGGACGACTGGTTCACCAGCGCACGTATGAGAAAGGCGTCGAAGACGAGACGCTGGCGTGCGGGAC
>DATGXR010000523.1:0-4578 GCA_035298825.1 Bacteroidota bacterium | reverse complement strand
TGAAAGGGAAGAAAATACCCATGACATGGAAAAGCATCCTGTTTGGCGTGTGTCTGATAGTCTCTGCCGCATTTGCACAAGAGCGCAATCGTCTGGAACTGGGACGCCTGCAGACAGGATCAACAGTCTCGTTCATCCGCGTTGCACCAGGCGCTCAATCTCAATGGGGAGTTGAAATTTCAGGCAGCGAGGCTCCGCGTCTTGCGCAATCGAAGCCCGCGCGGATCGATGTTCTTCAAGCGGATGAGCGCGTGCGCACGTTCGCTGCCGGATACACCTCTGTGCAGAAAACCGCTTCAGGCATCGAAGCCCGTGCTGAAATTTCCGGCGGGGAAAAAGTCATGTTCCGTGTGACGGACGCCTGGCGTCTCGATGGAGCGATTGTGTCTGTGCGCAGGACGGTTGATGTCATCGGAAATGCTGCAGGCGGATTTTCTTCCTCTCTTGTGCTTTCGATCGATCCTTCGATTCAGTGGACCGATGTGAAGATGATGATTCCCAACACACTCTACGGCGATCCCACATACAATGGCGAGCGTTCGCCCGGCGGCACGATCAACTACGCGGCAAGGCGATTGCTGATGCGCGAGGATATGCTTCCTGCTCCGTTACTCGCACTATCATTTGCCAACGGATCCTCTGTGGCGATGCTTGATCCCTCGCCCCGGGGCGAATCGACTGTCGAAGAGACGAAAGTGTCGAAGGATGTCATGACCGATGCGAGATTCACATTCGGCGCTCTGGGCGCGTGGCAGGCCGAGGCAAGTCCGGTCGAATTCGGGTTCCGATTTCCCGGCACCATCGGTCTGTATGCGGGCAATCCGAACGTGCCGTCTGTGAAGCCGCACTGGATACAGCGTTTTCATCCGATCGCGCAGGGTGTGGCGCACACATACGAAGTGAATTTCAGATTCGGACTCAATGAGTCGTTCCGGGATGTCACTCGCAACACGTGGCGATGGGCATGGAGTGTGCTGAAGCCCGCAATCGCCGCTCTTGATATCGAAGAAGTGCGCCGCGTTCTGATCGATCACCTGGCATCGCAAGCCAACACCATCGACGGACGCACGGCCATTCCGTTTGCCGTCGCAACATTCGACACCAACCAGGTGCAATGGAATGCGACGATGGCCGCGATGGGATTTGTGAGCAAGAATATCGAGTGCGCCGATCAGCTCCTTCGCGAAGGCGACCGCGACACATCCGCGCGGGGAAAGCACATGCGAAATATCGGACTCGGAATTATTTCGTCGATGATCCGGGCGCTCTCGACTGTGCCGCTCGAGGCTACAGGCTACGATCTTCGTACAGGAAAACCATGGGATCATATCTGGCTTGCGCCCTGGCTCAGAAACGCCACAGAAGACATGCGTGTGCTCGTGCGCGCCTACAGGCGAGAGCGATCGCTTGGCCGCCAGCATCCCGAATGGCTCGCCTGGGTCCGCACGTATCTGGATTGGCTTGTTGAGCAGCAACGGAAGGATGGATCGTTCCCGCGCCGGTTCAAATCAGGAAGCAGCGAGGCTGCAGAAACAACGGGCACAACGAGCTACTGTCCTGTGCCCGTGCTCGTGATGATGAGTGAAGAAACAGGAAACCCCGCGTATCTTCAGTCGGCCAACCGTGCTGCCGAATATATCTGGCAGCAGTGGGGATCGCGCGGTTTGTTTGTCGGAGGAGCGAGCGACGCTCCGAACGTCACAGATAAGGAAGCCGGCATGCTCTCGCTCGAAGCATTCCTGAGTCTCTATGAATCGACGAAGGAATCAAAGTGGCTGGACCGGGCGAAGGCGGCAGGCAACTATGCCGAGACCTGGATCTGGATTTGGAATGTGCCGATGCCCGTTGATGCACAAAACGCACAGCTTCACTGGAAGATCGGCGTGCCCACTGTCGGCGTGCAGGGAATCACGACAGTCAATCCCGGGGGCGTGGATGAGTATCTTGACTGGGCCGTGCCTTCATATGCAAAACTCTACGCCTATACGAAGGATGAGCATTACCTGGATGTCGCGCGTGTGCTTTTGAAAGACACCAAATCGATGGTCGCTCTTCCCGGCCGCCAGTACGACATGAAAGGAATCGGATGGCAGCAAGAGGGCTGGCGTCTGGGACCGGGCGGCGGGGGGCGCGGTGTGAGCGGACATCGTTTCTGGCTCCCGTGGATTTCGGCCAATCACCTCTATGGCATCACCGGATTGGAAGAGTTCGATCAGACGCTCTACAGAGAACTGATCAAATAAAAAAAGTCACGCGCTTTTTTTGTCAAAGGAGAGTATACGACGATGGACACCCGGAATCATCAACTTCCCACACGGCGCACGCACATTGCGAGTGCCGCCATATCTATGACGTCTGTGTTTGTGATGCTGTGCTTCATTGTGAAATCATCAGACGCGCAAACCTCCGGTGGCACTAATGCTTCTGTGCCGCCGCACGTTGAAATTGCAGGAACGCAATTGCTCCATCTTGCTTCGACTATAACGCATGCGGACTATGATCTGTATATCAATCTGCCGCGCGGCTATCGGGAGGACACGACAAAAACATTTCCCGTGTTATTCGTGATCGATGCGCAGTGGGATTTTTCGTTCGTGCAGAGCCTCTATGGCCAGCAATATTACGACGGGTTCATTCCTGGAATGGTGATCGTGGGAATTACCTGGGGAGGAACAAATCCTGATTACGATAAATTACGCGCGCACGATCTTACTCCGACGGACGTCAGCCACAACGGCACATACGGCAATGCGCAAAATTTTCTTTCTTTCATCACGAAGGAAGTGATCCCGTTTGTTGAAGGAAAATATCGGATCAGGCCGAACGATCGGACGCTTATGGGAAGTTCGTTCGGAGGACTCTTCACATTGTATGCGATGTTCCAGGCGCCCGGCCTCTTCAATCGGTTCGTCCTCACGAGCCCGGCAATTCAATGGGACAATCATATGATCTCTTCGCTCAACAAGAATTTTTCCCAGGAGCACAAAGCGCTTCCGGCCAGAGTGTTCATGGCAATCGGCGGATATGAAAATGTAGGGGAGTTTCAAAAATTCGTCGAAGACCTCAAGGCCAAACAATACAACGATCTGGTGCTTGAAACCAGAGTCGTCGATGGTATGGGGCATTCCGGCGCAAAGGCGGATGGATATTCGCGCGGATTGCAATTTGTGTTTGCCCGTCCGGATCTGCGCATCGATCCGGCTGTGCTCGGCGCCTATGTCGGCCAGTACGAACTCAATCCGCAGTATAAAATTTCAGTCGTGCTTGAAGACGGAACGCTTGTCGGCATCGCGCCCGATAATTCAAGGATCAGGTTGAAAGCCGAAAGCGCGAATGATTTTTATCTGCCCGGTCAATTCTTAAATGCCCACATCGAACGCGACGCAACAGGAAACGTCACCGGCATTACACTGCATCAGTATGGCGGAGATGTCATGCTGAAAAAGGTGAAATGATGATTGAAAACCAATCACACACATGGATACAGACTCTTCTCGTGAAGTGACACTCATTAGCAGGCGGCGCTTCGTGCAGCTCACCGGACTCTCGGCGCTTGCGGTCTCATCGCGCGTCTCTGCAGGTAGCGCGCGCACGGGAGTCTCGCTGGTTGTTGATCCTGAAGACCGGATTGCCGGAGCAATGCCGTCGCGCTGGGCAACAGGGGAGTTGGAACAATCACTCACGACACGCGGCATCATCGTGCATCGGTGCGACAGTCTTGCTCAAACAATCAGCGGTGATGTCGTTATTGTCATCGCAGGATCAAACACCGATTCATCACGCGCACTCCTTCATGAAGCGAAGGCGCAGATCCCTCCGACACCTGAAGCGCTTGGCATCATCCCGGTCACATCGGCCAGGAAACACGTGCTGCTTGCCTGCGGACATGATGTGCGCGGTCTTGTCTACGCACTGCTTGAACTCACAGACGGCATTCAGTATACTCATTACCCGACAGAGTCGCTCACGCAGCGTCGCATACCTGTGATCGAACAGCCTGCCAATCGTATCCGCAGCCTGAGCAGGCTCTTTGTCAGCGAGATAGAAGACAAACCCTGGTATTACGATCGCGAGATGTGGCGCCACTATCTGACGACGGCGGCGACGCAGCGCTTCAATCGTTTTTCATTGAGCATGGGAATCGGATACGACTTCCTTCAGAATGTTACAGACGCCTACTTTCTGTTTGCCTATCCATTTTTACTCTCCGTTCCGGGATACGATGTGAGTGTGAGCGGGCTTCCCGATCGGGAGCGCGAGCGCAATCTCGAGATGCTGAAATTTATCAGCGAACACACCGCGGAGCGCGGCCTGCAATTTCAGCTGGGACTCTGGATGCACGGCTATGAATGGCTCAACAGTCCGCATCCGAATTACACAATCCGCGGACTCACGCGCGAAAATCACGGTCCCTATTGCCGGGATGCAGTGCGGCAGCTCCTTGAGGCGTGTCCGGCGATCGGCGGCATCACGTTTCGGATTCACGGTGAAAGCGGCGTCAATGAGGGAAGTTACAATTTCTGGAAAATGGTGTTCGACGGCGTCGCCTCATGCGGCCGTACAGTCGAGATCGATATG
>DATGXR010000522.1:0-4563 GCA_035298825.1 Bacteroidota bacterium | reverse complement strand
CGTCGTTTCGGGCCCTGTTGTCGGCATGGAATATCCGATGATGGTCTTTGCGGCGGACGGTGATCCGATCTCGAATATGCTCGAACTTGTGATTGCTCATGAGCTGGGGCATGAATGGTATCCGATGATGATCGGAAGCAAAGAATCGGCGCATCCGTTCATGGATGAAGGATTCGATACGTACATCACGTCGTATGCTGTTGAATCGTATTCAGGCAGCAACGGATTGCTCAATAAGGATTTCGCGGAAAAATATTCGTGGATGAATTTTCCCGACAACACGGAGCGGCTGTTCGAGCAGCGTCTCTATCTGATGGAAGCGAGGTCGGGAAAAGGCTCCGCCATCATGTCCCATCCCTATTCAATTCCTCCGTCCGACGTCGGAGTGATGGCATACATGAAACCGGGAGCGGTGCAGGTGATGCTTGAGGATGTGCTGGGGAAGGAGACATTCAATGCGGCGATGCTTGAATATTACAATCGCTGGAAATTCAAACATCCGTCGGCGCAGGATTATTTCAACACGATTGAAGATGTTGCGGGACGGAATCTGGAATGGTTTTGGAACGAGTGGTTTGAAGAAAAATGGATGCTCGACATTGCGGTGACCCATGTGCGCAACGACGAGGAAAACGGCCGATGGAAAACAACTGTCGGACTTGAAAATGTTGAGCCTGCGAAAATGCCGGCGATGCTTGAGCTGAGACTGGCCGATGGGACGTCGCGCTCTGTCCGGTTTCCGGAAACGCTGTGGGATCGGAGCAACCGGGCTGAGTTCGTCGTCGATTCGCTGCCGGCGAAAGCTGTCAACGTCGTCGTCGATCCGAAGATGATGCTTGCCGATGTGGACCGGATGAATAATTCGTGGCGCATGCCGCGCGTGGAATTCGATTACGGCTTTAATGTCATCAACAAGCTGCTGTATCCGCTCGATGCATATCGCATCAACTTCGCCCCGTCGATCGGTTTCAATCTGCGCGACGGCCTCGAGCTCGGTGCGAGCATTAATGGCAGTTCCATGTCCGTCGATAATAACACGACAATCGCATCGCGTTATGGAACACGAAGCGGTATACCCGATTTTGAAGCTTCGTATTCAACGCCGCTGCGTTCGTTATCTCCGGCATTGTCGGTGTCGGCCAGGGCATTCAGGCTCGACGGGAGAAGCGGCGGCAATGTGAATCTGCAGGCGTTCATCGATGGCTATACCGATCTCACCGATTATTTCAGACACTCGCTGACGATCACAGCCGGTATCAGCACGATCACGGTGAACGATCGCCGCTACCTCGATGAGCAGACGGAGTGGGCGGACGGAACACTCGTCTCCGGATCGCTTGCGATGACGTACAGGAGAAATTATGCGAACGGCGCATACGTGATCAATCTCACGAATGAATTCGGCATGCCGGCGTCGGCGTTTGTGTATGGAAAAACGACCGCTGAAATAAAAACAGTGAACGCGGTCTCAGGCGGATTTGTGATCAGGACGCGGGCGATGATCGGAATCTCGGATGGAAATGTGCCGGCGCAGAGCGCATATTCGCTGACGCAGGCAACGCCGGTCGAGCGGTTCGACAGCTGGCTGTTTCGCACGCCGATTGTCGGTCGAACGTTTCGCAGTCATTGGGCGAGACCGGGCGGCGGCAACCTGATGCTTGCACACGACACCATTCCCTCGAGAGTGCTCGCGTTCAACGCGTATGTGACACACTCGATGCTCGCCGCGTTCGCCGACTACGGAAGCGTGTATGACAATGCGGCAAAGAAATTCGGTTCGCCATTTTTTGATGCCGGAGCGGGATTGGATTTCCGTCTCGGCGGCGGAAACGTCTTCGGCATCGGGATGGAGAGTTTCGGAGTGAGCCTTCTCTTTCCGATTTATGTGAAGGATCCATCGAGGCCGAACGATAAGGAACTTGCCTATCGTTGGAAACTGATTTTCGGAACGCGGTTATAATACGCATTCGTCCGTTGCAGTTTGTTTCGCAAGCCACAATGGCCATGCTTCATGTTTGCGCTTGAGCATATTTTTCCGATCCGAAAAACACGATGTCCTCAGGTTCATCATGCAGGACGGCTGCGCAACATTGTCAGCGCACCAGCATCACTTTCTTTGTTTCTGTAAATGAGCCTGCCGTCAAACGGCAGAAGTAGACACCGCTCGGCATCGACCGTGCGTCCCATCGGCGGATATGCTGTCCCGCAGGCAACTCCTCATCGGCTACCACGCAGACCTCGCGGCCGAGGGCATCGAACACCTTCAGCGAGACGAATGTGCGCACAGGGATGCTGAATGAAAACGAGGTCGACGGATTGAACGGATTTGGATAATTCTGCGAGAGCCAGAACTGTGTCGCCGACTGCTGTCCGGACTCCACCGATGTTACCACGGACAGCGGCTTGATCGTGGCAAAGCAACGAGAGGATGTCACGTAGAACGAAGCATCAGAGGCGTATCCTGACGTCGAGTTCGAATAAAAAATTGTATAACCGACGATTGTCTTGCCCGAATACCACGGGGTCATTGTGAGATTGCGGATAGGCGCAGAACCCCAGACCGTTACGCCACCGGTCATGTTGAGCGGTATCTTTACATGCATGCCGAAGTGCGAGTCATCACTGACGCATTGACCGTTTTCCCAGCGTCCACCGGCCGCCCAATTATAACCATAGGCATCGACGAACGTCAACGGTACTTCGACGCTGAAGAGACAGATCCCGAGAGGATCATAATTGAGACTTCCACTGCCGTCTTCGTCCTCGTTCCTGCTTGCAGAATACGTGCGCGTCGAGCCCCCGAAACGCCAATCGGTTGAGGGACATTTCTTGCCGGTCATGTCTGTGAATGTTTCCTTTGAAAAATTGTGGTAAAAGTACATACCCGAGACGCTCAGCGTGGAGTCATTGAAGTAGAATTCGGTGTTATCCGATCCGTTAGGCTCGCCGATGAAAGTGCCCCGGCAACGCTCCGTCCAAAAATCGTTCTTCTGTTTCCATCGTGTCCCATCTGATTCCGGAATGGTCTCGTCTTTGCATCCCGTATAACTCCTGCTCGCATCGAAATCCATGGACCAGAGGTTCTTCAAATCGGCAGTGCCGAGGATGAGTGAAGTCCCGCCGCTGTAATCTGTCGTGTCATGCCTGACGCTTGCCATCTTCTCCATCACCGCGGTCACAACAGAGGCGCCGGGCGCCTTGCCCGCATTGAATGTGACGGAAGCTTTGCCCTTGTCATCCGTTTGAATGACATCGGGAGTAACGGAGCCTTTGGTCGCCGAGAATTTAAGCAGTCGGCGCACAAGAGGCGTGCCGTCCACATCGACTGCCGTGACCGAAATAGACATCGACGAGTTCAATGCTGGATTGATCTTTTCCGGCAGAAGATCGATCTGAGGATTGATGATAAGCTGGGGATTGGCAGACTTCAGTGAGAGTTGAAATGCGTGGATCTTTGATATCAATGGCTGAAGGTTTTTCGTTGCTGAGAGGCATGCCGCGTCGACCGAAGCGATGTCGGCAGTGATAAACTGTGCAGTGCCTTCGACGATATGAACCGATGAACGCTGTTCCTGCAGCCAGACGGTGAGCTCATACGCACCGGGCTTTCCTGTGATCTTACTGGCGATCAGGTACTCATAGACTGTATAGATCGATCCCCCGGAATCCGGCAATGAAAAAGTCTTTCCGCCAGATGCCAAATCGGTTGATGTCGTATCGGAGAATCCGAACGAGAAGATGAATACATCGCGTGTTGATGTATCGGCGAGTACACTTTTCATGAGCGTCTTCGAGGCGGTATTGAGTGCCGAACGCTGTGACGGATTTTCTGTCTGCGCAGCAGATGAATTGCAATCGAAAAATGCAACTGTGGGGATCGGCCATTTGTCGATCGCTGATTGAGCGCTGACGCGCGGTGCGAAGGCAAGAATAACGATGCCTATCCATCCGAAAGATCGTATAAGTGTATTCATAGAGAAATTTTTGTACGCTTTTCTGCGACTGCTGCCGCTGAGCCTGCTTACGTTGACTGGCTCAAAATACAGATTCGCTTGGATAGATGCTACTTCGGAGCCTGTGTCTTTTATCACCGCGAGTAAGGACCTTCAGCACAAATGCACTGACCGATATGGCTAATATTACTCAAGTGATATTGATTAGCCTGTTTTTGATGAAATTTTTTTAAAAATACACTAATTTCGTTAATCAAAATATATGGCATAATAATTGCTGAAAGTTCATGATAATCCAATGTAGGGGTTAAGCGTACACTTTCAACGAAGGACCTTATGTCTGCATTGTTCAATAAATTGAGCCTTAAAGCAAAGATCATCATTCTTGTGAGTTTTTTTTTGGCGGGCTTTGCTATTTTTGGAGGGATCACATATTTCACTCTTGAAGAGTTACGCGTAAATGGTCCGCTTTATGCTCAGATCGTTCTGGGGAAGGATCTTGTCGCCGATATCCTTCCGCCGCCCGAATACATTTTGGAATCTCATCTGATTACGCTTCAACTTCTTTCTGCAGCCGATCCCGCTGAAATGCAAGTGCTCGTCACACGTG
>DATGXR010000521.1:0-3356 GCA_035298825.1 Bacteroidota bacterium | reverse complement strand
GTGCCTGTTGGCAGTTATGTACTTCACATCTCGATCCTCGGATACAAACCGGCGACGAAAACGGATATCATTGTGGGGGCCGAGCGTTCGGTGCATGTGAATGTCGAATTGCAGGAATCTGCCATACAGGCCGATGAGGTCGTCGTGACGGCCGGATATTTCAACGACCGGCCGGAGCAACCCGTGAGCTCGATCAGCTTTGCGGCCGAGGAAGTGCGCCGCGCACCCGGTTCGGGAGGGGATGTGAGCCGCATTATACTTGGACTGCCGAGTCTGGCCAAGGTCAACGATCAGTCGAACAGCCTGATCGTTCGGGGCGGAAGTCCGATGGAAAACGCATTTTATGTCGATGGCATTGAAGTGCCGAACATCAATCATTTCCCCACACAGGGTGCGACCGGCGGACCGATCGGCATCATCGACGCATCGCTGCTTGATGACGTGTCATTTAATGCAGGCGGATTCTCCGCCGCATACGGCGACAAGCTTTCATCAGTGATGGAGCTGCGTTTGAAAGACGGCAGCCGCACATCCCGGCAGTCGCAATTGGATTTCAACTTTGCCGGAATCGGCGCAATGACCGAGGGTCCCATCGGCCAGGATGCAAAGGCGTCGTATCTCGTCTCCGTGCGCCGAAGCTATCTCGACGCGCTCGTTCATACGATCGATATCGGCACGACGGTTGCGCCGAGTTACGGCGATGTGGTAGCGAAAGTCACCGCAGACATCGCTCCCGGTCATACGCTCACAGTGCTCGATGTGTTTTCGGACGATCATAATAATCCGGATAAGAAGACTGCCGTTGAAAATGACATGATCTTTTACGGCAATCAGGATATCTATGTGAACACGGCCGGTATCACCTGGCGTGCGCTCTGGAGTCCGTCACTGTATTCGAACGCGAGTATTTCATATTCAACCTCGAAATTCTCCGAAGATTATTTCGAGACCAACAGCGGTGCGCATCTCGTTAAAAACCGCTCGCTTGAAGCAACCGCAACGATCACGGCTTCGCTTCATTACAGGATCAATTCGGTGCATTCGTTTGAAGCCGGTGTGGTCGGCAAACATCTCTCCGACACATACGACAATCTCTACGATTCGTACACCGATGCGCTTGGCGCGCGCATGCCCGAATTCGCACTCAACACAACGCTCGAAGGATGGAAGATGGGCGGCTATGTGAATTATATGGTGCGGCCCACTACTGCTTGGACGATCACAGCCGGAGCACGCATCGATCATTTTCCGTATAATTCGTCGACGACTGTTGCGCCCCGATTCTCGGCTTCCTTTCAGGCGAGCGATCGGTTGACGCTCAAGACATCGGCCGGCATTTATTATCAGACGCTGCCCATGCTGCTTCTGTCGCAGGCGGCATCGAACAAGACGATGAAGAATCCTGAGGCGCTCCATCTGATCGCCGGAGCCGATTATCTTCTGACTGAGAATACGAAGCTTACGCTCGAAGCCTATCGGAAAACATACGACTCGTTCCCGACGGATCCTTCGCAGCCTTCGCTTTTTCTTGTCGATGAAGTCTTCTATCGCTACGGATTTTATTTTGCCCATGGCGGATTCCAGGACAACGGTCGCGCGGAGTCGAATGGCATCGAGATTGTCGTGCAGAAAAAACTTGCCGAGAATTTCTACGGACTTGCAAGCGCCTCGTATTTCACGACGCGTTATAAAAGCGGTGACGGCATCTGGCGCGATCGCGGATTTGACAATCGTGTGGTCGTGGCACTCGAAGGAGGCTACCGCCTGGATGAGAATTGGGAATTCAGCGGTCGCTGGATCTATGCAGGAGGCGTTCCCTATACGCCGTTCGATCAGTCCGCATCGACGACATTGCAGCGCGCGGTGCTCGACGAATCGCGCATCAACGGCGATCGGCTGCCGGCGTATCACTGCCTGAATGTGCGAGTCGACCGCCGATGGCATTTCGCCTCGACGAACCTCACGGCGTATGTGAGCATTTGGAATGCGTACGACCGCAACAACACGGCCGGCTATTTCTGGAACGGAGAAAAGCAGCGCCAGGAACCGATCTCGCAGTGGGGATTATTGCCGATCTTCGGCGTGAAGTACGAATTCTAGTCCTGGGATAATTCTAAAACTATATTCACGGCCTCTGCAGTAGAACACTCTGCGGAGGCCGTGAATATTTATAATGAGGTCAAGCTGCGATGGGGCGGGGGAGCAACTTTCCTGCACGCCGTGCATCTATATGGTATTAACTGAAAATATCCCACACTGTGAACACTTCCTCTGCCGACTCTGAACTGGTCAACAGCCTTCGAAATGGTAACATTTCGGCTGGGGGAGTGCTGTACGAACGCTATAAGCGGAACGTGTATTATTTCGTGCTGAAAATGTTGCGTGACGATCAATCGGCGCACGATGTCGTTCAACAGACATTTATTGCGATGATCGAAAAAATTGGATCGTTGAAGCAGGATGCTACGTTCAGGCAATGGCTATTTTCGATCGCCCGGAATGAATCGCTGATGCTCTTGCGCAGAAAACGCATGATTCCGATGGACGGGCTTGACGAGGCCGACGCACCCGTCTTCGATACTGACACTCCTGAAACAGTCTATGCACGAAATGAAACCGCAGGGATCGTCCGCGATGCGCTCGATCGGCTGTCTCCTGCCTACAGGGAGATCATCCTTCTCCGCATGACCGGGCAACTCTCGTACGAAGAAATCGCAGCTGTGACGGGTGCGAGCGTGAGTGCGGTGAAATCAAAACTTTTTAAGGCCAGAATGCAGCTTGCCGTACAGCTTACGCCGTATGTGAACAAGGAGGACGAACAATGACGACCGATGACGCGTCAGTGTTGATGAATAAATTTCTCGACAACGAGGCAACCGATGCAGAGATGAGAGATCTCTTTTTCGAACTGGGCCAATCCCGTGAACATCGCGCGCTTTTTGCCCGCATGAAGACCGTGAATGACACGCTTCTTGCACCTGAAGCCCTCGCATATCCGCCATCGATCGACCGCTCGCTTTCGGCGCTCGCAATGCGCGATGAAGATGGAACGCCGCTGCTTGAACAGACGATGCTCGTCTCGCTTCCTTCATCCATGTTGTCGGGATTTGTCGTGTGTCTGCTTGCCGTCGTACTCTTTTTTATGGCATCGAAATTCATCTCCGCGTCACAGGCCTACGATCATCAGTCGGTGATGAATGAGTTTTATCAGGGAAGCGCATCGTCTTCCCATTCCTTCAATCAGTGAGGATGAGTGTGAAAAAGACTCTGAAGTATTTGCTGAAATTTGCCTTGGGATGTATCGGCATCTTTTTGGTAGTGATGGGAAACCGCCGCGCACTCGGTATCACCAGCTT
>DATGXR010000520.1:0-2263 GCA_035298825.1 Bacteroidota bacterium | reverse complement strand
ATCAGCACGCCTGCAAGCAACACGTCGGCTCTTCCCTGTGACACCTGCGGAAGGGCGGCGATCTCCTTGAACGTCATTCCCTTCATCATATCGAATAATTCCCGCGTGATGTTTCTGTCGAGCCTGAATCCAGTGACGCGTGTCCGGTCGTAGAAGGGCAGATGCTGATACACTGCGGCGAGTGTCGTCGGCGTGCCCGCCACTGCAACGGCAAGCGTTGCACCCACCCCGAATTCTCGCACGGGCTGAAGCATCTCCCTGATGAAAGAACGCGCCTTGGCGATCTCGTTTTCGGTGGGTGGGGCTGTAGGCATGAAGCGCTCGGTCACGCGTACACAGCCGAGATCGAAGCTTCGCTTCGCCGTAATATCCGTCGCTGTTCCCGTGACAACTTCAGTGCTTCCTCCTCCGATATCGAGCACGGAGAATTGTTCAGCGCGTTCGCTGAATTCGGAAATCCCGCCCATATACGTCCAGCGCGCCTCTTCGTCTCCGGAAATGATCTGTATCTCGATTCCGGTTGTTTGCTTGATGAAGTCACAGAACTCGCGACTGTTCTGCGCATCGCGCAGCGCGCTCGTGCCCACGGCAATGATGCGCTCTGCACGGAGCGACTCGGCTGTTCGCCTGTACTGCTGAAGATAGCCTGCCGCACGTTCCATAGTTTCGGGCAACAGACGCCGGTTTGCATCAACGCCCCGACCGAGCCGGGCGATCAGCTGTTCGTCGTGCAGCACGCGTGTGATGACGCCGTTGCTGATGTCCGCGACAAGCAGCAGTATCGTATTTGTTCCAATGTCGATTGATGCTGTAATCATGAGCAGTGCTTTTACGTATCGATTAATGCCGTGTTCATTGTCCGTTCATCCGTGCATCGATCGTCTGTGACATCATTATCCGTTCTTTCGCGCCGTGATGCCGATCCACTCATTCTCTCGTATGACCTCGACGACAGTACATGCCTGCGCCTTGAGTGCCGATTCGACTGGCGCTTGGTCTTCGGTTAACAAGCCGGAAAGGAAAAGCATTCCGCCTGAACCGAGCTTCGCGCACATGCCGGGCAACAATTCGATGATCGTCGAACGGAGAATATTGGCAAGAATCACATCGAACGCGGACTCGGGTACGACATCGAGCGAGCCGATGCGTATCTCCACGCTCCCTTGAAGTTTGTTGCGCTCGATATTCTCGTTGCCGTTGTCAGCCGACCATTCGTCGATATCCACGCCGATGGCCGAACATGCCCCGAGCTTTACGGCGGCAATGGCGAGCACGCCCGTTCCCGTACCGACATCGAGTACCGTCGTCCTGACTGGCATGTGCGTCTGCATCATGCGAAGCATGAGCCGCGTGGTTTCATGATATCCCGTTCCGAACGACATTTTCGGATCGATCACGATCACGGTGCGGCCTTCGGCTTCTTCGACGGGCTCCCAGGTGGGAGCAATGACGAGCGACTCGGTTACCCAGATCGGCTTGATCGTGCGTTCCCATTCCTCATTCCAATTGCGTTCCTTCAGTTCGGTCACAGAGGCGAGCGCATCAGGCGCGTGAAACACAGTGTTGAGGATATCGGCCAACTGCTGCTTCACATCGTCCGTGTAGAGGTCCTGTGTGATGTAGCAATGAAAGCCGTTCGGTTCCTCGACGAAGCCTTCAAATCCGAGTTCGTTAAAAAGCGCGGGAAGCAGATCGCGCACTTCGTCTGTCACGACGAGCGAGATGAAGCAGTCGTAATACGTTGTATTCATGAACATTCCATTCTTCATTGATAATTGCCGGCCGTTACACAGATCACATTGCGCAACTTGTTCTTTGTCTGCAACCATGCTGATCACATCTTGCATCGTTTTATTTGCCGGCCGTTACACAGATCACAAAATGCTTTGCACTATTTGTCGGTATTCGTGCCGATCACATGATGCATCGTTATTATTTGCCGGCCTTCGTGTAGATCACATTGACGAGCACACGGCCGACGGCTTCGAGGCTTTCAGCGCTGCATTTGTCGGGCGTGTCGGCGACCGTATGCCAATACGGATATTGGAAGTCGATCAGGTCGATGGTGGGAATCCCGGCCTGATTGAGCGCGAGATGATCGTCCTCAATCTGATCCCCGGGAACGGAGACGAACTGTGTGATGCCGAGCTCCTGTGCGGCCGACCACACCATGCCGACCACGGCCGGGGCATATGACATCGAATTCTGTTCCATGGGGATGCGCAGATCGGCGTCGCCGATCATATCGAGCAGAATGCCGAAG
>DATGXR010000519.1:0-2212 GCA_035298825.1 Bacteroidota bacterium | reverse complement strand
TCAGGAGTCCCACGGCAAGCGTCAGATCGACAGTGGGCTCGTGCAGTTGCGGATGTGCCTTGAGAATTTCGCATTCAACGCCGTAGGGATAAATCGAACGGATGAGCGTTTCGTACACGCAACCGCATCCGTCCGAGACCCAGATCATTTCTCCCGGTTCCTTGCGAAGCACGCGCGAGATATGCTTTGCCTCATCACCCGATATCATCACATAACTGCCGTTGATTGACGCGGGCTCGATATAGAAATATTCCTGTGACATGGAGTTGGATGTTGAGTGAACGAATGGATGCGACAGTCGCACACGAAACTGTTGCACATAATGTACGATTTAATTAGCACAGAGTCACACGCGTTACGAACCATCCCGGAACATTCAATGAACGCAAATACGGTGCGGCGATGCAATGACGATCGATGCGTCACGGCTCGCTAGAGCGCGGCGCCCACAGTGAAGATGGCCTGACCCGATTTGAAATTTTCCTGAAACGCGTACTCGAGCCGGAACACGACGCTGTAGGCAAACAGGATGTGGAATCCCGCGCCGAATCCGGATGTCACGTTGTGCAGCGCAAGCGGCTGTTCCCTGTACCACACCGTGCCTGCATCTGCAAAGAGCGCAAAATTAAGCGCATAGCGGATGTCGCGGAACTGTTCGATCGGCATCGCCTCGAGTCTGTAATAGCGCGGCGAGAGGAGCGGAATATGCAGCTCGGCCGTTGAGCCGATCACATGCTCTCCCTCGAGGATCTCCTGGTAATGCCCGCGGATGCGGTCCGCGTATCCGAAATACACATGCCCGTAGTTCGGCACACGTCCTCCGCCTGCAATATTTCCAAACACGCGTCCCGCGGCCACGACATCGCCGAAGAGCGGAACGTAGCTCCTGAGATCGGCCGAGTAGCGCTGCATATCGACTGTGCCGCCAAGCCCGTATTTCGAGATGCCGGCCTTGAGCATCACGCCGCGATTGGGATATTCCGCCAGATCGCGCGTGTCGTATTTATATGCTGCGTGAAGCGCGAGGAAGCGATCGGTGCCGTCATCCGACATTGTTCTGCCCGCCTTGTTATCCGAGACCTGCAGGCTGAAATATTCCGCCGTCAGCGAGAGCATGCTGAAGAGCGATAACCGCCTTCCGATGCCGAAGTCCGCGCTCACGCGCTTCTCGTCAAAGTTTGGTCCGTTGGAGAGCGCGACCAGGCTCTTGTTCTTCTGTATGCTGTACGAAAGATGAGACGATAGAAAAAATGTGCGGTCGCTCGAGATTGAAGGATGATAGAATCCCACGGTCACATACGGATCGTATCCGAGCGCAAACTCGCAGGCCATCTGGATGGCCTGACCGCCGACGTTGTTATGCGCCACGCCGAGTCCGTAGTAGATGTGATTCCAATCATGATCCTTGAGGCCGACGACAGGAAACGGATAAAAATACCAGCGCTCGTTCACGACCACCATCAGCCGGGCTGTGGCCGAATCGAGCGGCTGCACGTAAATATTCACACGCGTGAAGAGCTGAAGGCTGTAGATCCGTTCGATGTCGTATTTGAGCGCCTCGCCGGTGACGAATGATCCCGGTTTCAGCGACATCTCGCGATCGATCACATAGTCCTTCGTCAATTCGTTGCCGATAAACACCACGTCAGCCACTCGGAGCGTCGAATCGGCGATGACGGTCTCGGGCGCCTGCCGCAGCGAATCGATGACGGCAGCAGAATCAGATGCCGACGCCTGCGACAGGGGGAACAGGAGTGACAGCCCAAATAAAAAAAAGGCTGTGGACAGCCTTTTTGTAATGCTTGTACAATTTTTTGTAAACAATGTCTGCATCAGGTTATTGTGTCATTAATCGTCTATGTTCGACAGCGATACAACGGTCCATCACGACCATCAATCCTGCCGCTTCCGCCTTGCGTGCGGCCGCTTCATTGACCACATTGAGCTGCATCCATATCGCCTTCGCTCCGGTGGTGATTGCATCGTCAATCACATCGTCGATATGATCGGGATTGCGAAAAATATCGATGATATCGGCCGCGTGAGGAATGCTTTTAATATCGGGATAGGTTTTCATCCCAAGCACTTCATCGTATTTTGGATTAACGGGAAACACCGTATATCCATGATTGACAAGATATTTTGCGATCTCGCCGCTGTCGCGCCAGGGTTTGGGCGAGGCTCCGACAACGACGATCGTCTTCGCGCTTTC
>DATGXR010000518.1:0-2307 GCA_035298825.1 Bacteroidota bacterium | reverse complement strand
TCATATTTTTCGGGCTGCGGATTCCAGTCCGCTTCGATATTGAACGAATAGGGCTCGATCCCTTCGTTCCACTGCGAGGAGGTGAAGGCACAGTCGCCCTGATATTTTACGAACACCCAGAGCCGGGGAGGACGCGTCGATTCATATTCCTCGTTTTGTCCGTAGTACTCGCGCACGGGCTGTATGCCGAGTGCGCCCCAGCCCGGAGCCTTGGCCGTCCCGTCCCGATCGGTCCTGCCGCGCCAGACGACGCGGTTTGAATCTGTGCGGAGTTCGATCTCTGCCAGTGCGACCGCCGAGGCATCTATGAGTCTTGTGGCCCAGATCAGTATGGATTCGGGCGAAAATTTTGCCGTCACTCCAAGTTCCGTCACCTGCACGATCGTCTTGAGGATGCGTGGATTTTCTTTATCGAACTGTTTCAGCTGAACAAACGCGATTCCTTTGTTCTTTGCTCCGCCAAGGATCTCATCGATCTCGATTGGCCGGACCACGGATTTGTTGCGCACAGAGGCGGGGAATTTCCAGATCCGGTCGATCGAGTGGCCCGACAGCGCGCGCTTAAGCGCTTTGGAGTTCCATTCGTCATTGCTCCAGAAGTCCGTTTGCGTAAGAAGCGGGATGACCTGATCGGGCTCGAGCATTCCCATCCGAAGTCCGATTGAATCACAGTTGAGAGTCACGACCGGGATTTTGTGCGCTTCATAGGCTTCAAGCAATGCCGGTCCCGTTGTCATCGAGACCGATGGCGGATAGGATGACGTGCGGAATGAAAACGCTGCATCTTTTGAGAGCACATTGCCGAACCGATCCTTGAGTCCCGATGTGATCACGCCCGTATACTGCGTCTCAGGTCGAAGATCGAACGACACATAGTGCTCGCTCGATGCATACTCGTCCTCGATGCTCTCCCGGATTTTCGCTTCGGGCGTGAGCGAAATATGACGCGCGAGTTCGGCGATGGACACGGGATTTGAAAACTCAAGACGCACAGGATAGGCCGGATGAAAATGATTCTCGCTCGTGACGCCTGTAAATGTCAGATCGCCGTAGATTGAAAACGTCGACACGAATTCACTTGTCATGCCAAGCGGACCTTCTTTCGCCTGAAGTCCGGATTTGCAGACGACGCGAATCGAACTTCCTTTTTGAAACGGTGTCGACGGTACAACAACGACTGTTCGCATGCGATCACGCTCCATGCGCGATCGCTCTTCGCGTGTGGGCGCCTGATGATCGTTCGCGCGAGTTCTCCTGCCCGATTCTCCCGTAAGCTCTTCATCCGTCGGTGCGCGCAGCGTGTATGAGGGATATCTGGGAGCGGACGACACAGTGGCGCGTTCTTCAAGTGAGATCCATCGGCCGATCGTTTTGAGATCAACAGACTGATTGAATGTGAGTGTGATCACATGATCGGGTTCCACATGCGACTCGCCCGATGCGGGCTGCGTGCGAACAATTATCGGACGGGGCGTTTCAAACGACCACACATAGGGGGCTTTCAAAAGCGCTCCGGAGATCGCGCGCGTGCCCCGTGGCACCGTTGCAGTGAAGCGCGTCGAATAGGGCAGCGTGTCCGCCGGAGTGAATGCAAGCGTTGTTGTTCCAAGCCAACGATACACTCCCTTCACATTCGGCGCAAGCACAAGCGGTCCCGTCCCCGCGCCCTCCGGCACAACGGTCAGCGCGCTCATGGGTTCGCTGAATGCGGCGATGATGCGAAACGTTTGATCGATTGAGGATGTGGCGCCTTGCGGCGTGCCGATGACGACACGCAGTCCGGTTGGTTGGGCAAGCAAGGATGCGACAGACAGAAGAACAAGAAGGAAGATAAACCGGGATGATCGTCTCATCACACTTTGTACTCCGCGTGTTGACAGGAAGTGGATCCAATGGAATAATCGATGTGATCAAATAGTACAAAAATGTGCTGCGAAATGCCATTGACAATCTTGAAGCAAATACAAATAACACTCCGCGATGCAAACAGCGTGGTATCATGCTGCTCTACTTTTTGCTCTTCGCACCGTAAGCGACTGAGAGTTTGCCAGAAGAGAATGGCACTCCATGCCTCAAGCGGTGCGGAGTGTCTTGCTGCTCAAAATTTATTTCATGCTGCAGGCGGCCGGGAATTTACCCGCAAAAATAAAAAAGGACTGCATTGGCGTTTCTCGTTCCAATGCAGTCCCATACGTAACAAATTTTTTTTCGTTACACTTTGCCGAAGCACACGCTGGCGTTCGTGCCACCGAAACCGAATCCGTTCGAGAGCGCGTACTGCAGATCTTTCTTGCGCGCCGTATTCGG
>DATGXR010000517.1:0-2458 GCA_035298825.1 Bacteroidota bacterium | reverse complement strand
GATCTTGAAGCTATCGCCATCATTTGGCGATGAGATCAGGACACGTGCACGCCGTTCACCGTGTGTTGTCTGAAGTGCGGGAGCATGCAGCGCATGTGTCTTCTCCAGACTCACTGCATCAGCCGGCGGCGCGGGAAGTCCCATCGACTGCTGCCAGAGCGCATATTCTGATCCATAGCGTTCATAAACGCGTTCGATTTCGACGCCGCGCGCATCTCTCACACGGTAGCGCCTGTGCACTGTGCAGGCGGCGTCGGGAGACGAAGAGGCGGCAACGGCTCCACGCACAAACCATTCCGTTGTTGTATGGGGACAGGCGTCACCCGGTCTACAACCGGAACGTGGGCAGATTGTTTTTCGTTCGAGTCCCGCGGGGACCTGGAACGGACCGGGCGGAATGCCATAAGGTGGCGAATGTAGAATCGTCATGAGATCCGTGAAGATCTGTCCGGCTCCGGTCACGCCCGAAACGCCGTGCATCGGCGAGCCGTCAAAATTTCCAGCCCACACGCCGAGCGTATAACGCGTCGTATAGCCAAGCGTCCAGTTGTCCTTATAATCTTTTGTGGTGCCCGTCTTCACTGCGCACGCGAACGGAAACCGGAATGCGGCGCCGAAAGCCGGAGTCCGCGCCGTGGCATCGCTCAAGATATCGGAAACAAGAAATGCGGACTCGTCGCTGTAGACGCGCACCGCCGGCCGCGCATCAGGCATGGTCACATTTACTCCGTCAGCCGTTATTGCCTTGCGAACAAGCACGCACGGTGTCCAGACGCCCTTCATCGAAAGCGCCCGATACGCATTGGCAAGCTCCATCAAAGTGACTTCCGCATTGCCCAACGTGAGACCGTACCCGTAATACTCAGCGGTCGCTGTAAGCGACGTCAGTCCGCAGGCGCGAAGCTTCTGCAAAAACACGTCCTTGCCCACCGATTCGAGCACGCGCACTGCCGGCACATTATACGAACACGCAAGCGCAGTCCGGATCGAGACCGGACCATGAAACATCCGGTCGTAATTTTCCGGCACATAATCGCCCCTGACATCCGGGATAGCCGTGGGAATATCGGGAATGATCTCGGCGGGCGTACGCCCGAGATCGAACGACAGGGCGTACATCAGGGGTTTGATCGCAGAACCGGGCTGACGCAGTGCGCATGCGCCGTTAACCTGACCTTGTGCCGCCACATTGAAATAATCGCTTGAGCCGATGAGCGCGCGGATCTCACCAGTCTGATTATCGATCACGATCACGGAGGCCTGCGTCACATGTCGTTTGGTGAGACGCTTCAAATGCTGCGTCACGACGCGTGTGAGCACTTCCTGAAGCGCCTCATCGATCGTTGTCGTCACCGCGGCGGCGTTGAGTGATTGATACTGACGGACCACCATGTCGCACACATGCGGCGCGCGTGATGTGCTTTGCAGCGCGGCGATTTCAATCAGCTGAGCGCAGGCACGTTCGAAGTCCTGCTGCGAGATCATCCCCTGATCGCGCATGCATTCGAGCACACGCTTCTGTCGCGCTTTGGCTTTCTCCGGATGCGCGTAGGGATCGAGCATGCCGGGCGCGTTCGGCAGCGCAGCCAGGAACGCCGCTTCGGCAAGTGAGACATCGTGTGCGTGTTTATGGAAATAGCGCCATGCGGCCGATTCTACACCGCGCACATTACCGCCATATGAGACACGGTTGACATATTGTTCCAGGATCGAATCCTTTGCCATCATGCGCTCGAGTCTCAGCGCGCGCCATGCCTCATCGAGTTTCGACGCGAACGAACGTTTCTTTGCAGGCTCGAGTGTTTTCACAAGCTGCTGTGTGAGCGTCGAGCCGCCTGAGACAACTGCGCCTGCGCGCGCATTTGTGAACGCCGCGCGAAGGATGGCCGCAAGATCGATTCCCGGATGGCTGTAGAAGCGCTTATCTTCGATCGCGATTGTCGCTTGAAGCATCTCGGGAGCGATGTGTGTAAGCGGCATCCAGTGAGCGCGTCCTTGTTCGTCGTTCAGCGTCTGGCGTAACAGCACGCCGCGATAATCGGTGATCGTCATCGACTGCAATTCGTCCCGCCGAAAAATTCCGCGATCGAGCGGAATGAACAACGACGCAACGAACGCTACACAGAGTGCGATTGCGATTACGCCGTACATCACAGTTTTTTTTCTAATCCTCATGAATTTCTTTTTATCGCAATGATACGTTACAGCAATACGTGTTGCATGGGCGAAGTGGCACTTCGCCCTACATCATGGATATCAATGAATCGTCACGGTGCCGGATTCTGTGCGACCGAAAATCTCAGGCTCATACATGCATTCGGCGCGCGTCGAAGGCTGCGTGTATGTGCCTGAGTGGATAGCACGCACCAGGTATGTATAGGAGTGGACTCCGGCTGGCAGAAAATCCGCAAAGAACAGCATGCGGTCATCATAACCTTCCGTGTGATTAAATGCACTT
>DATGXR010000516.1:0-7956 GCA_035298825.1 Bacteroidota bacterium | reverse complement strand
TTCGGATTCACTTTGTCCGATAGGTAGCCGGCCACGGGCGAGGCCATCGCCTGCAGGATGCCCACCGGCAGGAACATCACGCCGGTTTGAAACGCGGTGTATCCCATCGAATTCTGCAGGTAGAGCGGAAGCAAAAATGTGCTGCCGAACATGCCGAGTCCGAAAATAAAGAGAATGCCGTTTGTCACTGCGAAGTTGAAATTCTTGAACAAGTCGAGTTCGATCAGCGGATGCTTCACCGTGAGCTCGACCGTGATGAACAGCGTGAAGCACACAGCGGTCACCGCAAAACAGCCAAGGATAAACGGCGAAGTCCATCCGCCCGTATTCCATGCGGCGTTCGCATCCGAAAGCGCCAGGAGCAATGCCACAAGGCCGACGGACATCGAAACGAAACCGAGCATATCGAATGAGCGCGTCTGGGCGGTCTTGTATTCGCGCTGTATGACAACTGTCGCAAAGAGTCCAAGAAGACCCACGGGAATATTCACGTCGAAGATCGCATTCCAGCTGATATTATCCACCAGATACCCGCCGATCAAGGGACCGAGCGAGACGCTTGCCGCGGCGGCAATGGCCCAGAAGCCGAGCGCCATGCCGCGCTCGCGGGGCGGAAATTCGCGTATGACGATTGCCATGCCCACGGGCATCAGAAATCCCGCGCCGGCCGCCTGCACGATACGAAACAGAATGAGCACGTCCTCGTTCCATGCCAGGCCGCATAAAAAGGAGCCGAACGTGAAGAGGAAGAGCGCCATGAAATATGTTTTTTTGTATCCGAAATGATCGGCCACCCAGCCCGATGTCGGCAGCATCACGGCAAACACGAGCATATAGGCCGTGATGACCCACTCGGCCTTGTCGACATCGACGCCGAACGATGCCATGAGTTTCGGAAGCGCCACATTGACAATGGTCGCATCGAGCACGGCCATGAACGTGCCGATCATCACGTTGACGAGCACCCACCATTTATAGGAATCGTGTTCGTGATGGAGCGACGGCACGCGGCCGATGAATTTTTGTTTGAGTGCGTGTGTCGAAAATATTGCCATTGCGATCAATGCACCTTTATCTTAACTTCAACCGACATCCCGACAAGCAGATCGATTTTTTTTCCGCCTTGCGTGTCGGCCGGACGTTCGATCGAGATTTTCACCGGGACGCGCTGCGTCACTTTCGTAAAATTGCCCGATGCGTTGTTGGGAGGAATCAGCGAAAACTGCGACGCGGTGTACGTCCCTTTCTGCAACACGACGCCGTGGAAGACCCGATCCGGATATGTGTCGATTTTTATCTCGACGGAATCTCCCGGCGCGATCGAGCCGAGACTTGTCTCCTCGTAATTCGCCGTGACCCAGATATGCTCCGTGTCATAGATCGAATAGATGGCCTGCCCCGGTTGGGCTATGTCGCCTTCAAGAAGCCAACGCTTGGCAACGACACCCGTCATCGGCGCGGCGATCGTCATATTCGAAAGCTGGGCTTTGGTGATGCCGAGCTGCGCCCGGGCCGAACCTTCCTGAGCGCGGGCAATGGCCAATCGCGCCTTGGCCGCGTCGAGTTCGCTTTGGGCATGCTCGAATTGCTCTTTGGGAATGATGGCCTGCTTGTATTGCGTCGATGCCCGGTCAAAATCGGATTGCGCCTTGTCCCTGCTGACTTGCGCCAGGGCGATCGATTCGTGCGCCAGGGCAACGGCGCTTTGCGCCTGTGATTCCTGTGCGCGAAGATCGGTTTCGTTGAGTCTGACAAGGGTCTGGCCTTCGCGGACCGTGTCGCCTTCGGCGGCAATGAGCGTATCGATGCGTCCGAGGATCTTCGAGCTCACGGCCACGCGGTTGCCGTCGATATATGCGTCGTCTGTCGAAATATAATCGCGCGCATCCACATAATAGCGCCATGAGACATAGCCGATCACGGCAAGGATGATCGCAAGCGGAATGATCACACGTGGATTGCGATACATCGGCACTTCCGGCTCGGGCTGATCGGCGCGCTCGTTATCGGATCCGGCTGGAGAATCCGGTGTTTCATCTGAAGCGTTTGTGCGTAGAGCGGTCTTCGATTCATTATCGTGTTGTTGCGCCATATCTTTATCCGTCCTTTGTTATTCTATTTGCGTAACTGTTGAAGCCGGCATCTCATCGAGCATAGCCGCGCCGATCGATGCGCAGAGGACGCAGTGCGCGCCGGCATCCATCATCGCCGCTGCACACGATTGGACAGTCGCGCCTGTGGTGACGACGTCGTCCACGAGGATCACACTGTGGCCGCGTATGCGCCTGCGCGCTTTGTCTTCAACGGCGAACGCGCCGCTTACATTCTCCGTGCGCTCTGTAACGGAGAGTTTTGTTTGTGTGCGTGTTTTTTTGATGCGGCGCATTGCCCGGGTTTCAACCGGCAGATGCAGCACGTCCGCAATGCCGCGGCAGATATAATCCGATTGATTGTAGCCTCGTTCCCGCTCCTTTTGGATGTGGAGCGGGATCGGCACAATGAGATCGCACGTTTGGTACTGCGGCAGCGTGCGAAGCAGCGCGCCGAGCTCCTGTCCGAACACGCGGCCGATGCCCGTCATCTCGCGGTATTTGAGCGCGTGAATGACGCTTTGAAGCACGCCGCGGTCCTCAAAATAATACAGCGGAGTGAAGGCGCCGATCGAACCGCCTCGTGTGAAGCGCTCCATCAGCACGCACATCGTGCGGTCCGTGGCAAGCACGCGAGTAAGCCGGCGCCGGCAACGGACGCATATGTACCGGTCGGATGAGTCGGCAAGCCGATCCGAGCACGACGTGCATAATGGAGGGAAGAGAACATCACCGACGGGTTCAATCAATCGCCGCAAGAGCGTCCAGTGCAGGTTCATGTCAAAGGCCTCCGTCATTGAGATTGCCTCCGCACGCACACATCCCCCCAAAACACACACTGATTGATTTTAAGCGTTCTACCGGGGTAGTTACTTCACACACACTGACCGATTCAAGCGTTCAGCCGGTTTTTTTTTACTTCAAGCGCATACTGACAGAGTCAAGCGTTCAGCGGAAAGTTTTTACTTGCCACCTCCTGAAATTTGTTTGATCTCGTCGTGCAGCTGCGCGGCGCGTTCGAATTCGAGATCGCGCGAGGCCTGAAGCATCTGCGCCTTCAATTCCTCGAGCAGATCTTTCTTCTGTTCGGGCGTCAGGTACTTCGCGATCGATTCCTCGATGAGCGGCAGCCGCTCCCGCTCGCGGCGCTGATCGCGGGCCGACTTCACATCGGCGATCGACGTGGAGTTCATCACTTCCTCATAACTCTTATAGATCGTCTTCGGCGTGATGTTGTGCTCGATATTGTAGGCGATCTGCTTTTCACGGCGTCGCTCGGTCTCGTCCATCATTTTTTTCATCGACTTGGTGATCACATCGGCATAGAGAATCACCTTGCCTTCGACATTGCGTGCCGTGCGGCCTGCTGTCTGTATGAGCGAGCGCTCCGAACGCAAAAACCCTTCCTTATCCGCATCCAGAATTGCCACGAGTGACACTTCGGGAAGATCGAGTCCTTCGCGCAGCAAATTGACGCCGATCAGGACGTCCGCATGTCCCAGACGAAGATTGCGCAGCACTTCGACGCGCTCCAGGGCGTCGACTTCCGAATGGATGTACTGAACCTTCATCCCGATATTCTCGAGATACCCGGTCAGATCTTCGGCCATGCGCTTGGTGAGCGTCGTGACGAGCACGCGTTCCGATCGGGCCGTGCGTTCGCGGATCTCGCCGATCAGATGGTCGATCTGGTTTTTCACCGGATGCACTTCAATCAACGGATCGACGAGACCGGTCGGCCGGATCACCTGTTCGACGAAAACACCTTTGCACTTTTCCATTTCATAGTCGCCCGGCGTGGCGCTGACGAAGATGACCTGGTTGACCATCTGCTCCCATTCGTCGAACTTGAGGGGGCGGTTATCGAGCGCCGACGGCAGCCGGAAGCCGTGCTGCACGAGCATTTCCTTGCGCGAGCGATCGCCGAAATACATGCCGCCGATCTGCGGCACGGTCACATGCGATTCGTCGATCACAAGGAGGAAGTCCTTCGGGAAATAATCGAACAGGCAGTACGGCCTCGAACCCGGAGGGCGGCCTGCCAGGTGGCGCGAATAATTTTCGATGCCGGAACAATATCCGACTTCGCGCATCATTTCGATATCGAAGCGCGTGCGCTGCTCGAGCCTCTGGGCCTCGACGAATTTTTCAAGACTCCTGAGCTCGGCCAAGCGCTCGCGCAGCTCGGCTTCGATCGTGACGATGCCGCGCTCGAGCGACTCGCGCGTCGTGACGAATTGTTTGGCCGGATAGATCACATCGAACTCGGCCTCGCCGAGAATCGTGCCGTCCAGCTTATTGATGTACGAGATGCGTTCGATTTCGTCGCCGAAGAATTCGATCCGCACGGCTTCCTCGTTTTCATAGGCGGGGATAATTTCGACCACATCGCCGCGCACGCGGAATGTGCCGCGCGTGAATTCATAATCGTTGCGCGCGTAGAAAATATCGAGCAGCTTTCGCAGCAGCTTGTTGCGTTCGATCTTGTCACCGCGCTTGACGACAACCATCTGCTGCATCCATTCATCGGGCGCGCCGATGCCGTAGATGCAGCTCACGCTCGCCACGACGATCACATTGGGTTTGCCGCTCAGAAGCGCGCTCGTGGCGCGAAGCCGCAGCCGGTCGATCTCCTCGTTGACCGACGAATCCTTCTGGATGTACGTGTCGGTCGAGGGCACATAGGCTTCGGGCTGATAGTAATCGTAATAGCTGATGAAGAATTCGACGTGGTCCTTCGGAAAAAACGTCTTGAACTCGGCATAGAGCTGCGCGGCAAGCGTCTTGTTGTGCGACATGATCAGCACCGGCTTGTCGCGCTGGGCGATGACATTTGAGATCGTGAACGTCTTGCCCGAACCTGTCACGCCGAGCAGCGTCTGATACTTGTCTCCGCGAATCAATCCTTCGGAAAGTTCGCGGATCGCCTCGGGCTGATCGCCCTGGGGCGTATAATCGGATTCAAGCAAAAATGACATAAGGAATCAAACCTCTTGTTTTTTTACATTCAGCATGCGATTCGTGAGTGTTGCCCGGCCGGAAATACTTTTTTTTGTGCCTATGGAAGAAATCCGCCGCACATGGGGATGCTTATTTTTTGGCGTCCGCATTCGGATTGTAGAGTCCCGCGGGATTCGCGCCGTGCATGCCGGCCTCGTAGGCGCGCTGATCGACCGGCTGCAATCCGCGGATCATCGCAGGCGTCAACAGACTGGACGTGCTGATATAACATAATTTCGTGCCGATCAATTCCATCGCCTCATCGTTCACCATCCAGTCATACCGGTCGTATGCCGAAAGATCGAGGGGCCGCGAGAATTTCCGAAGCGTCTTTTCGCGATTGAGATTGTAGAACGATTCAAAATACGACATCACCAGCTCGCGCACATTCTTATGGATTGGCTCGCGGAATCTCAGGCCGGCAAAATTCGATTTTGCCACCGCGCCCCAGCATCCCGCCTTCCGGTACACGGCGATCACATGATCGTCGTCTCTGA
Organism: Bacteroidota bacterium; assembly: GCA_035298825.1. Taxonomy (GTDB): domain Bacteria; phylum Bacteroidota; class Ignavibacteria; order UBA10030; family UBA8401; genus CAISDA01. Next base: position 2,369 of record DATGXR010000516.1, on the reverse strand, counting down.
CTGCCTGCATATCGACGATGAGCGGCCGATAACCGAGCATCCTCAGCGCTGCCGCTGCGAACACCGCCCCGTCGAAACAGTGTCCCTTCGTATCGCGCATGACGGAACGGGGCGAACGATAGCGCGATTCGCTGCTGTATTCGAGCGTGTCGAGATACTCCTGTATCCTGATGGGAGATTTCAGACGTGAAAGAATCACCCGCTCTTCCTGCGTCCACGTTGTCTTCACAGTACTCATTTTCCTTGTTCGCTTTTATGTGATTGATCACCATCGCCGATTCGCCACTTTATTCATAATTTTTTTCCGTCGCGCGTACGCGTTTGCACCGACTCGTGTGCGGAAAAAAAAATCAGCGCTGCAGCAACAGCTTCTGCACGGCAAGATGCGATCCGGCGCTCATCCGGCAAAAATACACACCGCTCGGGATGCCGGATGCGTTCCACTGAAGGGCGTGCGTTCCTGCTGCGATATCCTCATCGAGCAACATCGCGATTTGCCTGCCAAGCGCGTCGTAGATCGTCAGCCTGACGTGCTCGCGACCTGCGAGTTCGAAACGAAGCGTCGTCGACGGATTGAATGGATTCGGATATGCCGGCGACAGCTTCCATGTGTGCACGACGGCTGAGCCGCCGGCAGCGTCCACATCGGACACATTATAGAGCAAGCCTGCATCGATCCAGGCCGTGTACCAGAGACTTGCAAGATCGACTGTCGCCTGCTGCAACAGATTCGTCGTAAACACACCGGTCCTCGACCACAAGGCGCTGTAATATGTCGATGAATAGCTGCCGCCTGAGGCGAGCTTCGATTCAGAATCTGCCTTCATGATCGAATCAGTGTAAACAGTGGCCACATTGATGTAGTTGAAGACGTACGATATGGGATCGGCCACATATTGCACAGAATCCCGACTGATCCGGATCGTCGACGAGTACGTATTGAGCATCGATGTCTCGTACCGGGAGTGAATGCCGGAGTTCCCGGTGAGCTTGCCGTCGTAATTTTTCGTCAGATGCAGCGGCTGATGTCCGTCTCCCACGTAATGCCCGAGATCACTGGCGGTAAGCCACGCCTTCGCCCAGTCGGCGCGGCGGAACTGCGCAGTAAGCGAATCGACTGTCGTCTTCGTGGCCCATGGCAGCGTGCCTTCATTCGTCACATACGACGATCCGTAGACAGCCGCAAGCGAATCGAACTTCAGGATGAGGTTCCTGAAATTCGGATAAACGTCGATATCGATGAAGTGTTTCACATCTTCCGTCGGATCAACGCTCTTTCGCGTATCGGCGTCGGACGCGTGCAATTCAAGAAATGATTTCTGATCGATCATCTGCTGCATCGAAGCCGGCAGGTGGATGACGGCGTTTCGATTGATGAGTTTATGTCCTGTTCCGCCCCATGCCCAACCTATCGACGGCGCCAGAGAGATCACCGCCACACACACAACGAATAATTTCGACACTCGACACACACATCCTTCCACATACATTGCTAAGTGAACGTACATACCGGCACGGGGGAATGATCTCGGAATCTGGCCGACCATTAAAAATATCTGTCGTAGATCAGCTTCAGCGTGGTTGCAAGCACCATCGTGATGAAGATGGGCCGGATGAATTCCGTGCCTTTTTTCATCACAAGCTGCGAACCGATCTGCGAGCCGATCATTTGTCCTATTGCCATCGCGATGCCCGACCCGAAGATAACGAATCCGCCGTACCAGAACATCGCAAACGAAATGAGATTGCTTGTAAAATTCATGACCTTCGTATAGGCCGTCGCTTTCATCAGATTATATCCGAGCAGCATGACAAACGCCATGGCCCAGAATGTGCCCACACCGGGACCGAAAAATCCGTCGTAGAATCCAAAGCCGAATCCGAAGATCGCATAGAACCGTTGCTCGGACATTTTCGCTTCTGCATCCCTCATTCCGAGTGCGGGAGAAAAAATCGAATACACCGCGATGCTCAGAAGCAGGAACGGAATCACGTCGGCCAGCACCTCCGAATGAATCTGCTGCACGGTCCAGCTTCCGAGCACGGCGCCGACGGCCGTCAGGGTGAGTCCCAATTTGATCTCGCGCAATCGGACAATGCCTTTGCGCACAAAATACCAGGTCGAGGTGAAGCTGCCGACGCTCGCCTGAAATTTATTCGTGCCGAGTGCAAACTGCGGCGGGAGTCCCACTGCAAGCAGAACGGGCATTGTGATCATGCCGCCGCCGCCGGCGATCGTATTCAGAATGCCGGCGACGAGTCCGGTCACAAATGTGATAAGCGCGATGAGCCACGGGGACATTGTCAGATCCGTCATTCTCCTTTCATCGCTGCCTGGGCGAAGGCCGGCTCGCCCGAAGCCGTATCGT
>DATGXR010000515.1:0-10280 GCA_035298825.1 Bacteroidota bacterium | reverse complement strand
ACCATCCTTTCGGCGAAACGGAAGAAAAAGCCGGCGATTATGCTGAAGATCTCGCGGCGACGATGCTTGCAACGACGCTCGGCATCGAATTCGATCCGACTGTTGCATGGGATGAGCGCGAACTGCATTTTAAGATGAGCGGAAAGATCTTGAAGACGTATAATGTGACGCAGTCGGCCGAGGGCGACAAAGACGGCAAATGGACGACGACAGTCGCGGTCGCCGTGCTCCTTCCCTGACGACTGCACAATTTATCGAAATACAAAAAAAGGACTCTATCCCCCGGATGAGTCCTTTTTTATTTCCATATCTGGAATGATTTGTAAATCGATAAAGCCGCATTGTGTCCTTGCATAAGAATCTCAATGGTTGACGATTATTACTTGCTATTAGCTCGTGGTAGCAGTGAATTATTACGATAATTTCGAGTTATGAGCAAGTCAATCCTCCTCTTTCGATTTAAAATTTTATCGATAACGCCGCCATAGCACCACGATCGATGGGCACGATCAGAAACGACGCCTCATCAGCGGTCGATCTTCCCGTCACGCGGTCGAACGTGTCGATGATCGTTCCCCGAAGCGCAAATGTGAGGACCGATGTTCCCGCCCCCAGCACCGCGCCGCCGAGCACGTCGGAAGGATAATGCACACCGTTGTAGACGCGCCCATATCCCACCATGCCGGCCCAGATGAACGCAGGAATATACACAATCGGCTTCGGATGCCGTAGCGTGAGCATCGTGGCAAGCGCAAAGGCCCCCGCGGTATGCCCCGACGGAAATGAATATTCATCGGCGGACCCGATGTTGTTCACGTGGACGTCCGCGAGATCCTCATACGGACGGGGACGCTTGACTGTGATCTTGAGGATGTGTTTCAGACCGTATGTGAGCACCTCGGATGCGGATAACAGCACACCCGTGTTGAGCACGCGGCGGTCATCGGCCGCGATGCCATAGATGATGCAGCCAAGCGGCACCCCCACGACGATCAGGGCCGTCGTATTATCCGTTGCCGTGAAGAGCGATGTCTTGAACTGAGTCTGGGCATTGTTGATGGTTCTGAAGAGCCGCGTATCGGGACCCTCCGAGACGGCGACATCGGTGAGCCTCTGTGCGAGTGCGGGTGCAAAAACGGATCGGCTTGCATCAGTGCGCTGTACGCCCGCGACAGAAAATACGGCCGAAGAGGATTCAGCTGCAGATGTTGGAATACCGGCATGGGAAGTCTGCGCTACGGCCGGAAGCGGCAGAAAAAGGTATGCCGTCAGCGCTAAAAATAGCGTCTGACGGCATATGAATGTGAAGAGTGGTGTCATCGTTACACCCGTTTGGGAAGATATTTGCGATAATCGTTGTAACTTTTCATGACACCGTCGACATATAGCACTGTTTGTTTCCAATCACGGAAATAACCGTTGGGAGGTCGAGGCGACTCCCACACGTGTCTGTGCAGCGTCGTAAATTTTTTAGACAAGAGCGACAATGCGTTCCTTACGCACCGCCATTGGTGAGGGTTGTCGTTCACGTATTCAGCCATCGCCTGCGCATCTTGCACTCTTCCCAGGCCTGCATTGTATGCGGCAAGCGTCAAACTCAGGCGGTCTTCTTCGGACAACTGCTCTGCGTCGAACGATTTGTATATTTTAGCCAGATAGTAAATACCGCCGCGGATATTTTCATGCGGACGGTCGAAGTGCACACTGTCTACGCCCCATTCGCTCGCGATCTCGCACTGCGTTGACGGCGTGATCTGCATCAGACCCTCGGCCCCCCGGTCGCTCACTGCAGCCGTATCGAACCGCGATTCCTGTTCGATGACCGCCATGACCAGGCGCCAATCGAGGCCATAATGCTCTGAATATTTCCGTATGACACTGCCGTATTGCTGCACAAGGAGCCGTGACCGGCTCGGGAGCTCAACTGTGACCGGACTTACTGTCCCGCTCACTGGGGGCGCGCTCTCCATAATCAAGCGCCCTTCGTAACAACCAAAGATGACCACCGGTAGAAACAAAATACAATTGAAGAGTACCTTACCCATTATCCCTCCTGTTTTAAGTTTGACATCCCTCCGTCTCGGTCCCGAATAGTTCGGTCAGACTGCACATGGACCTGAGAGGAAGACTCCTCAAAATGAAAAAAGCCATAACGAAAATTGTGATTTATCGTTCTGGCTTGTTTAAAAATACGCAAATTGGGAGTAAGTGTCAAGACCCGGAGGCCTTCATGTTACTTTCTACATCCGGACATGGGTAACAGTCCTTTTTGCCTTAATCCTTTTCAATCGGGAAACGGATCATGAATTTTGTACCCCGGTCCGAGTCGAGTTCGATCGTGCCTTTGAGCTGCCTGACAAGCGATCGGACGAGCGTGAGTCCCATCGTCTCGCATGTCCTGAAATCGATGGACGGCGAAAAGCCGATGCCGGTATCGCCAACGATCACCTCATATTCGTGCTCCGGCGTCGAATGCACCTCGATGAATACCACGCCGCCCGCACCGTCGGGGAATGCGTACTTCAGAGAGTTCGTGATAAGCTCGTTGATGATGAGTCCACATGGAATAGCCATGTCGACGCCAAATTTCACCTTCTCGGCGCTGATGCGGAGCGAGGCGTTTCCGTTGTTGTATGCATGGAAGAGCTGCGTCGCCACACCCCGGATATACTCGCCGAATTCAATATCGGCCAAATTCTTCGACTGGTAGAGTTTTTCATGGATCTGCGCCATTGTGATGACGCGGTTCTTTGCTTCATGGAACAGCTGGCGATCGTGCTCGTTCGTGACGACATCCGACTGCATGCCGAGCAGACTGCCGACGATCGTCAGATTGTTCTTCACGCGATGGTGGATCTCCTTGAGAAGCACCTCCTTTTCCGCCAACGCCTCCATTGCCCGGTCTTCAGCCCGGTGACGCTCCACAATCTCCTCTTTGAGTTCTTTATTCGTCCGTTCAATCTGTTCGCTCCGTTCGCGCAGGCTCTCCTGATGCCTCAGGATTTCGTCGTTCGCCTCCTTCAGCTTCACATTCTTCTGCCGTACCAATTCCGACTCGTGCCGCTGCGCTTCCATCATGAGACGACGGCGCTCCCGACGCTGTACGAACATGAGGATGAGCAGGAAGACGCCGCTCACGACAAGCGCATAAATCGCATACGCCCACCACGTTTTCCAAAATGGCGGCTTAATGACGATCGAAATCGCCGCGCCCTTTTTATTCCAGATACCGTCGTTGTTCGATCCGATCACGCGGAACATATATGTGCCCGGCGGAAGGTTCCGATACGAAGCTCGGCGATCGGCGCCGGCTGTAATCCATTCCTTTTCAAATCCGTCGAGGATGTACATATAGCTGTTGAGTTCCGGCTTCCTGTAATTGAGCGAGACGAAATCGAACGTGAGCGAATTCTCGTCGTACGGGAGCACGATGAGTTTCTTCATCGAGATGGCGGTGTCGCTTTTAAATGGCTTATTCAGGATGCTCAGCGACGTGATGTAGACCGGAGGCACATACTGATTGTCCGTAATCTGGTCCGGCAGGAAGAGGTTGAATCCGTTCGTCCCGCCGAACATGAGCGTTCCGTCGGCATCCTTGAAATAGCTGTTCGAATTGAATTCAGGACCCTGGAGTCCCGATGCTGACGTGTAATTTTTAAACTGGTGTGTGGCAGGATTGTAGCACGAAATACCGCTGTTCGTCGAAATCCACAATTTCCCTTTCCGGCTCACCTGTATGCTGTAGATCGTATTGTTCACCAATCCGTCGTTTTCCGTGATGAATGTGAACAGTCCGGTTTTCGGATCGTACTTATTGAGTCCGTCCGAGTACGTACCCACCCAGATATTGCCGTCTTTGTCCCCTGTAATGGGCGCCGCCATGTCGGAACTCACGCTGTTCGTATTACGCGGATCGTGCCTGAATCTCGTGAATGTTTCAGTGGTGCGATCGAACTTATCGAAGCCCGACTGATACGTGCCGATCCACAGCGTTCCGGATGAATCCTCATAGAGCGATCGGACATTGTTGCCGCTGATCGATGTTGAATCGGTTTCGCTATAAACATAGCTCTTGAATCGCCGCGTTTTTCTGTCGAACACGTGAAGCCCGTCGAGCGTGGCAAGCCACATGATTCCGAATTTGTCCTCGAGTATCTGGCGCACGTATCCATTGCGCAGACCATTCGGATCATTCGGGTTCGCAAGATACCGTGTAAAACGTTTCGTCTTCCTGTCGAACATGTGAAATCCCTTGCGCGTCCCGATCCACATGGTCCCTTGCCTGTCTTCATAAATCGCGCTCACAAAGTTCTCTGCAAGACTCTGCGGATCAGCGGGATCGCTCAGGTAATGCTCGCAGACGCCGGTCTTCGGATTCAGGATGTTGAGACCCTTGGCAGTGCCGATCCAGATATTGCCTTGTTTGTCGCGGAAGAGCGAACGAACGTTGTCGTTCGTCAGGAGCGGCTTGTAGGGATTGTCGTTGCGGTACGTCTGGAAATGTTCACCCCGGGGATCGTACTTGCACACTCCCCCGGTGTATGTACCGATCCAGAGATTATGAAGCGAATCGGGGTACAGCGCCATCACCTGATCGCTGCCGAGGCTGAAGAGGTCGGCTGAATTTCGCCTCCATTCGGTTGTCTCGCCTGTCTCAGGATTGAGGAATTTGACTCCCCCTCCGAATGTGGCGTACATGATCTTTCCCGAACTGTCTTCCGTGATCGAGAGCACCGAGACTGAATCGAAGTTCATATGCTCGGCCGGGACCGAAACCGTATATCGCGTGCAGCGTCCGGTCTTGCGATCGAAACGCATGATGCCTGCGCCTTGCGATCCGATCCAGAATCGTCCCTTCGAATCTTCGAAGAACGAATAGATCTGGCCGTCAGGGATGGCGCCCAAACCGTCACCCGCTCGAAACGTCGTGAATGAATCCGTCCGCTTGTCGTAACGACTGATGCCGCAGGCAAGCGTCCCGGCCCACAACACACCTGCCCGATCGATATATACTGTTGAAATCCAGTTGCTGCCGATGACAGCCGGTGCGCCGGGTTTGCCCGAGTTTTTGTAGCAATGGAATGTATGTGTTCCATGGTCGAACCGGCAGATTCCGTTTGCACGCGTGCCGACCCAAATACTTCCATCGCGGTCTTCGGCGAGGCTTGTGATCTCGCTCGATGAGATTCTTCCCGGTTCGTTGGATGAGGCGCGATAGACGGTCATGCGGTCGGTGAGCGGATCGAAGACATTCAGTCCGTCCGATGTCCCGATCCAGATCAGCCCTTCGCGATCCTGAATGAGCGCCCGAACGGTATTGTGCGCGAGCGTGGTAGAATCGTTTTTCTTCGCCCGATAGACCTGGACTCTGTATCCGTCATATTTATTGAGGCCGTCATCTGTTCCAAACCACATGAATCCCTGCTTGTCACGAAGAATGCACCACACGGAGTTCTGTGACATGCCGTTTGACACTGAGATGGTCGACATCCGGGGTGCTGATTCGGTCCGAAGCTCTCCCGGGAAACAGAGGAATGCGATGGCGAGAATACAAGTGATGAGTGCCTGCGACGACCTTGACATGCGAACCAGAGCTATGAGTAGTGGAATGTGACCGAATAAAAAGTTCACGATCGTGACAATGCACCTTCAATGCATTAAAGGTGTAATATACATGTAATGAAAATTGAATTCCATTCGTCGGTAAATAAATTTTGCGACGCGCCCAAGGTCAACATCCGCTTTGATAACGGTGTGTGATGATCCTCGGCCTCACGACACATCGGTGCGTGTCATTCCTTCCGCACATCGGAGTCAAATCGAAAAATCGATCACATCCGAGGTTTCGTTGACGTTCTTTACGCGGACCTGACTCTTATGATAGACGAGCGAATGCGCGGGGACGCTCTCTGTGAGCCAGACGTTGCCCCCGATCACGCTGCCGTGTCCGATGATTGTCGTTCCGCCCAGGATTGTCGCATTCGAATAGATGACGACATCGTGTTCGATTGTGGGATGGCGTTTCGTCGCGCCAAGCGATTTGTCGACGCTCAGCGCGCCCAGCGTCACTCCCTGATAGATTTTCACGCGGTCGCCGATTGAAGACGTCTCGCCGATCACAATTCCCGTTCCGTGATCGATGCAGAATGCCTTTCCGATCTTCGCGCCGGGATGGATGTCGATTCCCGTTTTCTGATGTGCGAACTCTGACAAGATGCGCGGAAAGATGGGAACACGGAGACAATAAAACTGGTGCGCGATGCGGTAGACTGCAATCGCGTAAAAACCGGGATACGCAGAGATCACTTCGTCGACGCTTTCTGAAGCGGGATCTCCCGAATTGATTGCCTCTGCATCCTCCCACAAATCAGCATAGACGCCGGGCAGCGACTCGAAAAACTGCGCTGCTGCCTCGTCCACGCTCAACTCCATCTGCGGCTCAAGCGGCTGCAGCGCCGATTTCAGATCGCGCCGCAACAATTGCATCCGCGCTGCGACGTCACCCGTCTCCTCAAGCAGCTCCTCCGAAAAATGCGGAAAGAGCAGGCGAAGAAGATTGTCGGCGAAATCATACGCCTTCGATTTTACCGGCAGTTGCAGATGTCTCGCCTGGCGCACCGCGATGAGCCGTTCTATGAATTCATTATTCATTGCTGCTTAACCCCAAATACTTCAGATCAAAATCTTTCAGAACCTCTCGTGCGGCTTCAACTTTTTCCTGCAGCACAAGAATCTTCACAGGCTGAAGCAGAATCGCATTGAAATATTCCCCTTCGATCTGGTATTCGATCTCGGCGTCGTCGAGTATCGATTTGATGAGTGCGATGTCCCCGGCATTATATGTCGAGAGGACTTCGGTGTATTTATCTTCCGGTTCAGGCGGAAGCTCGTTGACAAGCGGGATCATACATTCGGAGCATTGGACGACCCCGGGCAAATATTCAGCCCTGCAATTTGGACAAAACATAATACCCTCCCTGACTAAGTGAAACATCGCCGGCGTTCTGCATCTGCATGCCACAACCGTCGGTCTCTCATTAGATACTTGCCAAATTATTACGTAAAAAGCAAGAGCAATCCCCCTGCACGCCCCGATGTCGACTGACTACGCCGCAAACGACATCATCAGCACACTGAATTTCAGGCGCGCATTCCGGCCACAATTGCACGGAGCGATTTTCCGCTCTTCGCAATTATTTCGGCAAGGAAGAGTCCCGTCAGAATCGCGTCGCGATCAGGAATATGGCTTTTGTATGCCAAGCCGCCTTCTCCATCGCCGCCGACCATACAATCACGAGCATGCATGATTTCCGTAATACCGGCAAATCCATTATCCGTTGCATAAAGCGGTATGCCCCAATGTTCTGCAATCAGCAGGAGCGAGTCCGTTATCGATGCTGTTGCAACAATACCGCCCGTCCAGTGTTTATCCTCACGCAAATGCCTGGCGACAGCGAGTACGAGTTCACTTGCATCCATCAATTTCCCATCGTCATAGACAACACCGCATCGGCCTGCGTCGCCGTCAGTGGCGAGGCCGAAGAGCGCATCGGTCACCTCAACATTGTAATGAAGCGGCTCGAGGTTATTCGAGACCGGCTCTGGCAGGCGGCCGAAAAATTCCGCATCGGGAGTTCCAAAAAGCGTCTGCGCGCGCCAGCCGCTTTCGGCAAGCAGATCTTCGAGCAGTGTTCCTCCCGCCCCGCCCATCGAGTCGATCATCACGGCGGCATGGTTCGATGCGCTCTCGGCGAATTCTTTCAGCGCGCTGAAATCGACGAGGCGCTTCAGCTGCTCCACATACGCCGGCACGAAATCGCATGCGCGTATCCGCGCCGAGCCAAGTTGAACTGATTCAACTTCGGGGCACATCAGCGGCGCGTCAGGGTCAACTGATTCGACATCGGCGCGCATCTGTTCTTCAATTTTTTTTAACTCCCCGGACGTGAACGGTCCACCGTCCGAAGCTCTGAATTTAATTCCAGTGTATTGATGAGGATGAGCGCCTGCCGTGATCATGATGCCGGCGCCGCAGCCTTCATGCTTCACCGCATATGACAGGATAGGTGTCGGGATGATGTTCGACGAAAGCCGCACGTCATATCCGTGTGAAGCGAGGATTTCGGCGACAAGCGATGCATACTGCCGGGAATTGCGGCGACCGTCGTATCCGATGGCGATCGTATGCGTGTTTCCGGAACAGTGCAGCGCAAAGTAACGCACGAATGCCTGGGCGATGCGCGTGACGTTTGGCACTGTGACTGCATCGTCCATTATAGCATGCCACCCGTCTGTATCAAACCGTATTGTCTGTGTGTTCATGAATTGCGCTTGATGATGTGTGAGTGGCAAGGACGTTGAATTTCTGTTGAGCGATGCAGAAAGCGTCATCAGAAACCGACGGTGAAATGAAGTGCGGGAGATTCATTGAGCATTCCGATCGAAAAGCGAACTGTCGTTCCTGTCCCTGCGACAGGCGTTTCGGATTCTTCTCTTTCGAACTGAGTCACGACCTGGTTGCCGCAGAGGTACCCAAGACATGCGCCCGCGAATACATCCGATGCCCAATGCGTGTGTTCGATCATGCGCGTGAATCCGATCAGCGTCGCGAGCGAGTACGAAAGGATCGGCACATATCCCGTCTCGCTGTAGCGTTTCGCGAACACAGTCGCAATCGCAAATGCAGTTGCGGTATGGCCTGAGGGAAACGCGTCGTATTTCGTCACCGTCTCTTTGCTGTGCTTGCGAAGCGATCCGCCGAGTCCATGCCAACGCCCGCCCGGGAGATGCGAAAATTCATATGCCGCACTCGGACGTTCTCGCCCGGCGGCAAGCTTCCCGAGACGCGTCCAGACCCCGGAAGTAATGATCGCCTCGGCGAGGAGCATCGAGGTTTCCTGTGCCCGCGTATCGTCCCAGATCAGACTGTACGCGGAATAGACGATCACCGCTGCAATGCCGTTCTTGCCCCCCAATTCGGTGATTGAGGAACTGACGTCTCTGATCACCGTATTGTCGTTCTTCAAATTCCTAATGCTACGATCGATGTTTTCATCGAGCGCCACGAATCCGAGCGTAATGCCGACCCCCGCGCCGACGTATGCGGCCTGTGCGGCATTCATCGTGAAGGGCGACGACGCCTGTGTCACGAATGCGTTTCCCAGTCTCCTGAAAAATTTCGGCACACCTGATGCGGACACCGTATCTGAAATCGCCGCGGGATTCACAGAAACGGTCTGTCTCCCGCTGTCTGCCGACGCTGGAGCAACGACAGTAACCGCAACGGAGTCGCGCGTGGTGTCGATATTGCGATGCACAGAATCACGGACTGCATCGGTCCGGTCCCAAACGGAGTAGCCGGCTGCGTCGGTCCAATCCGGAACGGAGGCGCGAGAAACATCGATCAAATCCTGAACGGAGCCCCGCGCACTCGTGAAGGATAGTATCAGCAATCCGATCATCCACACGTATTTGATGAGGATCATTTTACCATTTCCACGTGAGTGCGATGCCTGGCGAGCCGTTATTCATAATTGTAAATTCGGTATACGGAACGATTGAATTCTTCTGCGCCACATCATCTCCTGCAGGCATGTGCCGGTGCGCGACCGCTTTCCCGAACGTGTAACCGAGCGCCCAGCTCAGCGGATAATCGCTCACCCAATGGATGCCCGTGCCCATCATACTGATGCCGATCAATCCGATTGTCGGGTAGCCGATATACTTCAACCATTTCTGTTCGGGATAATTTTCGGTAAGCACTGTCAGCGTCGCCATTGCCGTGGCCACATGACCCGAAGGATACGCGTCGTAATGGGGAACGTGTTTTGCATACTCAATCTGGTTCGGGAAAAGCACCCATTTCCCGGTGGGCGATGTGGATACGAATGGACTTTCTCTTCCCGTCAGATGTTTAAGCGTTTGCACAACGCCACCACAGGCAAGAATCACTTCAACTGTCTGACTCGCGGTGGAGAGAGATTTGGCGTCGTTGAAGACAAGACCGTGGGCGCAGAGCGCCGCTCCAATGCCGAACTGAAACCAGCCGTCACCCATGAATTGGAACACTTCGGCCGCATCATGAAATGTCTTGTTCGTGTTATACAGTTTTCTGAGAGGAGTGTACGTCTCATGGTCCGTGATGACCATCGCAGTGGTCAGGATCCCGATACCGGTATACATCGGGATGTTCTCGGTTTTAAACGTGCGCTTCCCCCACTCGCTCCACGCCCCCGGCAGGTCGGTAATGAAATCGGCCACCCCGGGTTTCGCATACTGCC
>DATGXR010000514.1:0-1554 GCA_035298825.1 Bacteroidota bacterium | reverse complement strand
GCAAAGGCAACGATCAGGTCCGCTTCGAAGTCGCAGTGATGGCGCTTGCTCCTGAAATGAAAATCATCGCCCCGGTGCGCGAGTGGGAATTCAAATCGCGCGAAGAGGAAATCGCCTATTGCGAAACGCACGGCATCCCTGTGGCGGCGTCGAAGAAGAGCCCGTACTCGATCGACGAAAACATCTGGGGAACGGCGATCGAATGCGGCGTGCTCGAGGATCCGATGGTGGCTCCGCCCGAAGACGCCTACCAGCGCACCGTCGCGCCCGAGAACGCGCCCGATACGCCGACATATGTGACGATTGAATTCAAGGAAGGAATTCCGGTCGGCCTCAACGGAAAGAAGATGGCGGGCGTTGCGCTCATCGAGAAACTGAACGAGATCGCAGGCGCAAACGGCATCGGCCGCATGGACATGGTCGAGAACCGTCTCGTCGGCATCAAGAGCCGCGAAGTGTACGAAGCGCCGGCAGGCGTGACACTCCACTACGCGCACCGCGAGCTCGAGCGACTCGTGCTCGACAAGGAAGTGATGCACTATAAGGCGAAGTTGTCGGACGACTACGCGACGCTCATCTATAACGGCCTGTGGTTCACGCCGCTCAAGAAGGCAATTGACGCGTTCGTCGACGAGACGCAGAAGAATGTGACCGGCATCGTGAAGCTGAAGCTCTACAAGGGCAATGTCGATGTCGTTGGCCGCACCTCGCCATATTCGCTCTATGATATGAAACTCGCGACATACACGGTCGCCGATCAGTTCGACCACTCGGCGGCCGAAGGCTTCATTAAGATCTACGGCCTTCCCTTGAAGACGTACAACAAGGTGAACAAGGACAAGTTCGCGAAGGTGAAAAAGGTCATCAAGAAGAAGTAACCAGGTATCATTGAACAGCCCGCGATCATCGCACCGATCGCGGGCTGTTTTTCGGCCTCGGCAGCATTTTTATTAAATTTTAATATTTCTGGCTGACGAATTTATTTTCCTTTAATTGTCCCACCCTCCCTTCCTGCCTATATTATTAGTTTTACAATCACAGATCTAATCCATGGATGTTGCATTCGTTGTTGCCTGCTGTCCGTTGCACCAGCCGGAGCCGATACTCCACTAATGGATCTTAAATCCAACGAGGCGGATGCCAATTCTCTTCTTTACCAGCCGTTGAAGATTGTCTCCACAGCCATTTATGAATATCACAACTGAAGCCCCCTCGGGGACATCGAAACTATCTAAGGCCATTTTTGGCGCTCCGCGAAATTTAAACGATCCGCATGTCTTCCATAAGATGGCGCTGATCCCCATCCTTGCATGGGTGGGATTGGGGGCCGACGGTCTTTCGTCGTCCTCATACGGTCCGGAGGAGGCATTCCGCACGCTTGGACAACATTCGTATCTCGCCCTTTTCCTTGCCGTTGGCACAGCACTGACAGTCTTCATTATTTCATACGCGTATTCGCGCATCATCGAGCACTTTCCACATGGCGGAGGCGGATACATTGTTGCGACGCACATGCTCGGTGAAAAGGCGGGTGTGATCTCCGGTTCGGCGTTG
>DATGXR010000513.1:0-1937 GCA_035298825.1 Bacteroidota bacterium | reverse complement strand
AATGTGATGAACGGTCTCAATAAATCGGGATTTCCGTATGTCGATCCGAAAACCGGTCAGCACACAAAGTACGTTGCTTCAGGAGATCCTGTTACGGGCTCCGGATGGATCGACGGAATGCTCATCCCTCCTGGTGATCGCCGTATGCTGCAATCATCGGGACCGTTTACGATGGCAAATGGCGACACGCAGGAAGTCGTGATTGCGGGGATTGTGGCTCAAGACGAAAATCGATTGTCGTCAGTTTCGCTTCTGAAAAATTATACCCGCGAGATCCAGCATACTTTTGCCTCGTCGCTCCATTTGCCCACACCGCCTGCACAACCGATGGCAGAGGCGGCCGAATCGCTCTATACGATCCGTCTTGATTGGTCCTCGCCTGCTTCCATTCAGTATGTAGAAGCTCCGGTTATCGATGGTTATGAATTTCAGGGATACAACGTCTATCAGGTGCCGGCCAGCGGATTATCCAACGCGAAACGTATCGCCACGTTTGATCTTGTCGATAAGTTCGGGTTGATCTATGATTCGGTGTGGAATCCTATCACGAATACGAATGTCTTCATGCCCGTCCAGTTTGGGACGAACCAGGGGATACAACGGACCTTTACACCGGAAAAAGATTATCTGACCGATCAGCCATTATTGCCCGGTGAGACATATACATATGCGTTGACTGCCTACAGTATTCACCCGTCGCCGGCAGCGCGTCCCCGGGCGCTCGAAAGCATGCCGATCATGGTCAGTGTCCAAAAAACCACGTCTGCCATATTGCGTTCAGCTGTGCACGATCCGATCGAGGTAACGCACGTTTCCGGAAAGACGGAAGTCGGGATCGATGTCACGGTGGCCAATCCTTATTTGATTACGGGACATCAGTACGAAATATCGATTGTCGCACTCGACTCAATCGGCACAGGATATCCGAAAAATCCAATCATTAAATGGCAGGTTGTAGATCAAACAACCGGTGCGCTTGTCCTCGGGCCATTGGATGGCTTCACAAGCAACACGCGATACAATCCAATTGTTGACGGAGTCCAAAT
Organism: Bacteroidota bacterium; assembly: GCA_035298825.1. Classification (GTDB taxonomy): domain Bacteria; phylum Bacteroidota; class Ignavibacteria; order UBA10030; family UBA8401; genus CAISDA01. The sequence goes on along the minus strand of DATGXR010000513.1, from coordinate 891 downwards.
CGGATTCAAGGGCGGACCTTACTGGATTGCCCATCAAGAAGTTGCCTATCTGGCCTATGCTCTTGCCGGCCAGAACATCGATACAATCAAAACCATGGCAGCCGCAAATTGGAGTGGTTTACATATGGGGCTTACGTACTTTGACGGCGGTTTTGATGTTGCGGCGAACTTTATTGGCAGCTCTCTTCCACCGAATATGGTCAACCGAAAAATCGAAGTTCGCTTCAACTCAAATGTGAAACAGAAGGCATATGTGTTTAGGAAAGCTACCGGAGGAGTACTTTCTGCACCCTACATGGGATTTTTCGAACAGCCCTTCACAGTGTGGGATATCACCGATGCGGCAGCACCGCGCCAGGTTGATTTCTGGTTCACCGAATCTGAGGGTGCTGCTGCGAGTAATCATTTATGGACGCCGGGTAAGACAGAGCGCGGATTGGATCGTGAATACTTCTTTATTTCGAATGACACATATACGGCAGCGGAAAAAATTGGATTTGTCGGTTCGACGCTTTCGACACGGTGTAAGGTCAATCCCCTTTTGTATGCGGGCGGGTTTTCCTTGAAAGATACGACGCGCGCGCCCTACGCTAACGGTGATGTATGGCGGATTGTCCCCACTACATATGTCACGACTTCGGATGTCTGGACATTCGATACGAAGTCACTGGCCCCGACGCTCCTCACAAAGGTCGATACAAGAAGCGATATCGAAACGTATAGTCTGGATCAAAACTATCCCAATCCGTTTAATCCGTCCACAACAATTACGTATCAATTGCCGCATGCAGGTCATGTGAAATTGATCGTGTTCGATCTCCTGGGAAGAGAAGTGACAACGCTTGTTGACGGGATGCAATCGATGGGACGATATTCAATTGTCTGGAATGC